>NZ_JBIALS010000004.1:0-327775 GCF_042873655.1 Streptomyces sp. NPDC004609
AACACCCCAGACCGTTCGTCTGGACCAAGACAGCCGACGAGATCCTCGACAAAGTCGCCGCATACTGCCAACGAATCTCCGACTCAGGTCACTAGGGCGTTTCTGACGGATCTTGCTGGGGCGCGTGCCCTGGCCTCCACCGTCACCCGTGGCGGGGCCCGTTGCGGGCTTCGGGCACCCGCGCCACGACCGCGGGCCTCCGCCCGGCCTCTCCGCCCCGCGCCGGCCCCCGTACACGGCACGCCTCCTGCCCGGTCCTTGCCGCATCACTCGCGCCCGATACGGGGATGGGCCGCCCCTCGCGCGGGTGACGAAGCCCATGCGGCTCGGACAGCTCTCCCGTGGCTCGGACAACTCGGCGTGGCTCGGACAGCCCGGCTCGTACACATCCCGCGCCACGTCCCCGCTCCCCCATACGCGCTCCTCGTGACCGCGTGGCCGCGTGGCCGGGCCCGAACACCCTGATCCCGCCCCGGGTCGCTGGATGCCCCGCGCAGGCAAGGAGCGCAGGGCACGGATCAGGGGGTGGAAGTCCCCGGAGGTGCCAAGGGGTCAGCGGGTCAGCGGGTCAGCGGGTCAGCGGGTCAGCGGGTCAGCGGGTCAGCGGGTCAGCGGGTCAGCGGGCCATGATCAGGCTCATCGCCTCGTTACGGGTCGCCGGGTGGCGCAGTTGGCCGCGGACCGCGGACGTGATCGTCTTCGCGCCCGGCTTGCGGACACCGCGCATGGTCATGCACATGTGCTCGCACTCGACGACGACGATGACGCCACGGGGTTCGAGGATCTCCATCAGGGATTCCGCGATCTGGGTCGTGAGCCGTTCCTGGACCTGGGGGCGGCGGGCATAGACGTCGACGAGCCGGGCCAGCTTGGACAGGCCGGTGATCTTGCCGTCGGTGGAGGGGATGTAGCCGACATGGGCGACCCCGACGAAGGGAACGAGATGGTGCTCGCAGGAGCTCATCACCTCGATGTCCTTCACCAGGATCATCTCGTCATGGCCGAGGTCGAACGTCGTGGTCAGCACATCCCTGGGCTGCTGCCACAGTCCGGCGAATATCTCCCTGTACGCACGGGCCACCCGAGCCGGCGTTTCCCTCAGCCCCTCGCGGTCCGGGTCCTCCCCGACCGCGATGAGCAGTTCGCGGACAGCGTTCTCGGCACGCTTCTCGTCGAACTCACCGATCGTGCCCTCGCCGTCCAGTGTCACCGGGTCGGTCATCTGTGCCTCGTTCCTGTTGCTCCGCGTGCGCGACGCGCGGTCATACGACATGAGTCGGCGGTGATACGACAAGAGTCATACGAATGCCGCGTCCCCCCAGGCTAAAACCTGGGGGGACGCGGCATCCATCCCGTGACCGGTGTGACCAGGGAGACAGTGTCAGCTTTCGGGACGCTCCTCGGGGGCGATCTCGACCCCGGGGCCCGTGTCCGTCGCCGTGGTGCCGTTGGCCCCTGCCGCGCCGTTCGTCAGTGCCAGCTCCTTGGGGGAGAGGACCGGCGGACGGGTGGAGGGGGTGCGACGGGCGGAGCCGGTCCACGCCGGGCGGGCCGGGCGCTTCACGATCGTGGCGAAGACCTCGGCGATCTGCTCCTTGCCCAGCGTCTCCTTCTCCAGCAGCTGGAGCACCAGATTGTCGAGGACGTCGCGGTTCTCGACGAGGATCTCCCACGCCTCGTTGTGCGCGGTCTCGATGAGCTTCTTGACCTCTTCGTCGACCAGCGCGGCGACCTCTTCCGAGTAGTCCCGCTGGTGCGCCATCTCCCGGCCCAGGAAGGGCTCGGTGTTGTCGCCGCCGAACTTGATCGCGCCGAGGCGCTCGGTCATGCCGTACTGCGTGACCATCGCACGGGCCGTGGCCGTCGCCTTCTCGATGTCGTTCGCCGCGCCCGTGGTGGGGTCGTGGAAGACGAGTTCCTCGGCCGCCCTGCCGCCCAGCATGTACGCGAGCTGGTCGAGCATCTCATTGCGGGTGGTCGAGTACTTGTCCTCGTCGGGGAGGACCATCGTGTAGCCGAGGGCACGGCCGCGGGACAGGATGGTGATCTTGTGGACCGGGTCGGAGTTCGGCGAAGCCGCCGCGACCAGGGCGTGGCCGCCCTCGTGGTACGCGGTGATCTTCTTCTCCTTGTCCGACATGATCCGGGTCCGCTTCTGCGGGCCCGCGACCACACGGTCGATCGCCTCGTCCAGCGAGTGGTTGTCGATCAGCTTCTTGTCGCTGCGCGCGGTGAGCAGCGCGGCTTCGTTCAGCACATTCGACAGGTCCGCGCCGGTGAAGCCGGGCGTGCGCCGGGCGACGGCACCGAGGTCGACGTCCGGGGCGACCGGCTTGCCCTTCTGGTGGACCTTCAGGATCTCCAGACGGCCCTGCATATCGGGGCGGTCGACCGCGATCTGCCGGTCGAAACGGCCCGGGCGCAGGAGCGCGGGGTCGAGGATGTCCGGCCGGTTGGTGGCGGCGATCAGGATGACGCCGCCCTTCACGTCGAAGCCGTCCATCTCGACGAGCAGCTGGTTCAGCGTCTGCTCGCGCTCGTCGTGACCGCCGCCGAGGCCCGCGCCGCGGTGCCGGCCGACGGCGTCGATCTCGTCGACGAAGACGATCGCCGGAGCGTTCGCCTTGGCCTGCTCGAAGAGGTCACGCACACGGGAGGCACCGACGCCGACGAACATCTCGACGAAGTCGGAACCGGAGATCGAGTAGAACGGGACGCCCGCCTCGCCCGCGACGGCGCGCGCGAGCAGCGTCTTGCCCGTGCCGGGCGGGCCGTACAGCAGGACGCCCTTGGGAATCTTGGCGCCCACGGCCTGGAACTTCGCCGGCTCCTGGAGGAACTCCTTTATCTCGTGGAGCTCCTCGACGGCTTCGTCGGACCCCGCCACGTCGGCGAAGGTCGTCTTCGGGGTGTCTTTGGTGATCAGCTTGGCCTTGGACTTCCCGAAGTTCATCACTCGGGAGCCGCCGCCCTGCATCTGATTCATCAGGAACAGGAAGACCAGCACGATCAGCACGAAGGGCAGCAGCGAGAGCAGAATCGAGAGGAACGGGCTCTGCTTGGAGGGCGAGACGGTGTAGCCCTCCTTGATGTCACCGGCCTCGTACTTCTGCTGCAGCTTCGCGGCGAGATCGGCGCCCTGCGTCCCGATGTAGCTCGCCTGGATCTTGTCGCTGCCCTTGACCTTCTGGCCGTCCTTGAGGTCGACCTTGATGATCTGATCGTCGCCGGTCGTCAGCTTGACCTGGTCCGCCAGGTTCTTGTCGATCGACTGAACGACCTCGCCGGTGTCCACTGTCTTGTAGCCGCCCGACGAGCCGACGACCTGCATCACCACGACCACGGCAAGGACGGCCAGCACGATCCACATGACCGGCCCACGGAAGTATCGCTTCACGTCCATCCATACGGGGCGGAATCGCCCCGTTCCTCCTGCCCGTAGGTAAATGCTGCTGTGAGAAAAGACTGTTCTTCGGACGGTACCTCAGCATCGCTGCCGTGACCGCACGGTACGGCTGACAAACCCGCCTTCCCCTGCTTCAACGGCGCGGGACGGTCCTTGGTTCCCGCCCGGCCCCGCTGTCGTACGAGTCCGGCGCCGCGCCACCCGGGCCGCACCTCGTCACACCGTGGCGGGAATCACGCCCCGGCGGCCGTCAGCCACCGTAGACATGCGGTGCGAGCGTGCCGACAAAGGGGAGATTGCGGTACTTCTCCGAATAATCCAGCCCATAGCCGACAACGAACTCGCTGGGAATGTCGAAGCCGATCCATTTGACGTCGATCGCGACCTTTGCGGCATCCGGCTTGCGCAGCAGAGTGCACACCTCGATGGAGGCGGGCTCGCGCGATCCCAGGTTGGAGAGCAGCCACGAGAGCGTGAGTCCGGAGTCGATGATGTCCTCGACGATCAGGACGTGGCGGCCCTTGATGTCGGTGTCCAGGTCCTTGAGGATCCGCACGACACCGGACGACTGGGTGCCCGCGCCGTACGACGACACCGCCATCCAGTCCATGGTGACGGGGCTCGACAGGGCCCGCGCCAGATCCGCCATCACCATCACGGCGCCCTTGAGGACACCGACGAGCAGCAGTTCCTTGCCCGCGTACTCCGCGTCGATCTTCGCCGCCAGCTCCGCCAGCTTCGCGTCGATCTCTTCCTTGGTGATGAGCACCGACTGGAGGTCGGTGCCCATGTCCTTCTCGTTCACGCGGTCGCTTTCTCTCGCCGGGGTCCGGACGCCCCGGTGGAAGGGCTCCCGGGTGATCGCAGCCGCCAGGCTCACGCCGCGGCCGGTCAGCCTTGCCGGATGACAAGTCTGCCACTCTGCCGGCGTGCCTCGACGCGGCCGGGCAGATTGATGGCTCCCTGGCCGCGCCAGCCGGTGATCAGCCGGTCCACTTCCTCGACATGGCGGGCGAACAGCGAACCGGCGGGTGCTCCGGCATCGATCACGGCCCGGCGCAGCACCCGGCGGCGCACGGCGGGCGGCAGCGCGTACAGCTTGGCGCAGTCCAGTTGCCCGGCCTCGTCGCGCACGGAGGCCGCGGCGTCGGCGGCCCAGGTGTCCAGGGCGTCGGCGTCGTCACGGGAGAGCTGGGCGGTACGGGCGAGAGCTTCCACGACCCCCTTGCCGAGCGCCTTCTCCAGGGCGGGCAGGCCCTCGTGGCGCAGGCGGGAGCGGGTGTAGGCGGGGTCGGCGTTGTGGGGGTCGTCCCAGACGGGCAGTGACTGGACCAGGCACGCCTTGCGGGCGGTCTGGCGGTCGAGCTGGAGGAAGGGCCTGCGGTAGCGGCCCTGGGCACCCGAGACGGCGGCCATCCCGGACAGCGAGCGGATGCCGGAGCCGCGGGCGAGGCCCAGCAGGACGGTTTCGGCCTGGTCGTCGCGGGTGTGGCCGAGCAGCACGGCGGCGGCACCGTGGCGCTCGGCGGCGTCGTCGAGCGCGGCGTAGCGCGCGTCCCGGGCGGCGGCCTCGGGGCCGCCGCCGCGGCCGACCCGCACCGAGACGGCCTCGACGGGGTCGAGCCCCATCGCGGCGAGGCGGCTGGCGACCTCGGCGGCGCGCAGGTCGGAGCCGTCCTGGAGGCCGTGGTCGACGGTGACTCCCCCGGCGCGGACGGAGAGCTTGGGGGCTTCGAAGGCGAGGGCGGAGGCCAGGGCCATGGAGTCGGCGCCGCCGGAGCAGGCCACGAGGACGAGGGGGGCGGGGGTGCCGACGGGGAGGCCGGGCAGCCTGCCCGGGGAGGAGGTGGAGGGGCGCGGCAGGGAGGAGGCCGCGGAGGTCTCGGGTCGCCCGGTCCGCGCGGAGCGGTGGGCGCCGGGGGAGGTGCGGTGGGCCTCGGCGCGGGCGGCCGGGGACGCGTCGGAGCGGGCGGCCTCCGAGCGCGGGGAGGAGCCCGCGTGGCTGAGGCGCGCGACTCTCTCGGTGTGTTCGGTCAGTACGTCGTGGAGTACGCGGCGGACCGCCAGGCGTATCGCCGCGACCGCAGGATGGGGACCCATGTCCGGTGCCCTTCGTGAAGAGTTTGGGGGGTGCCTCGGCTCTGCCTCGGCCGGAGATCGGAGCAAGGAGCGTCTCCGACTCCAGTCACTCAGAGTGCGTCGATGGTGACAGAACCGAGCCGTTCCCCGAGCATTGCACGCCTATCCCAAGGCCTACGGTCCCTCGGATGGGTGATGCTGCACCCCCAAGGGGGCGTGTCCCCGGCCTGTGCGAGCGAATGCCGTCATTGCGCTCACGGCTCCGCCTTGCGATGCACCCGTGCGACCCAGTCCGCCGGTTTGGCGATCTCCGCCTTGGTGGGGAGCGTGTTCGGGGAGGTCCAGACACGGTTGAACCCGTCCATACCGACCTCCTCCACCACGGCGCGTACAAAACGCTCGCCGTCGCGGTACTGCCGCAGCTTCGCGTCGAGCCCGAGCAGCTTGCGCAGCGCCAGGTCCAGCCGGCTCGCGCCCCGGGCCCTGCGCTGCTGGAACTTCTCCCGGATCTCCGCGACCGAGCGCACCACCTCCGGTCCCACACCGTCCATCACGAAGTCCGCGTGCCCCTCCAGGAGGGACATCACGGCGGTGAGGCGGCCGAGGATCTCGCGCTGCGCGGGCGTCTGCACCAGTTCGACGAGGGAACGTCCGCTCTCGCTCTCCTCGCCCTCGGGGCGGGCGCCGGACAGCGACTGGGCGGCCTCCCTCAGGCGCTCCAGCACGGTCATCGGGTCGACCTCGGTCTGCCCGAGGAAGGACTGGATCTCGCCCTCCAGATGGTCGCGCAGCCACGGCACCCCGGTGAACTGGGTGCGGTGGGTCTCCTCGTGCAGACAGACCCAGAGCCGGAAGTCGTGCGGATCGACCTCCAGCTCGCGCTCCACGTGCACGATGTTCGGGGCGACCAGGAGGAGCCGGCCCCCGCCGTTCCCCGCGGGCAGATCACGGGTGGCGGGCGCGAAGGTCTCGTACTGCCCGAGGACGCGCGAGGCCAGGAACGACAGCAGCATCCCCAGCTCGACGCCGGTGACCTTGCCGCCGACCGCGCCCAGCACCGCGCCCGTGGGGCCGCCCGTGCGGCGCTCCTGCATCTTCTCCAGCAGGGGCTTGAGCAGTTCACGGAAGCCCGCGACATTCGCCTTGACCCAGCCGGCCCGGTCCACGACGAGGACGGGGGTGTCCTCCGGCTCGTGGTTCTCGGGGATCATGCGGGTGAAGCCCCGCACATGTTCCTCGGAGTCCCTGGCATGCCGCCGCAGCTCGGCGACGACCGCGCGCGCCTCGTCCCTGCTCACGTCGGGACCGGGCCGCACGAAGCGGGTCGCGGTCGCCACGGCGAGATTCCAGTCGACCATCTCGGCACCACCGATGCTCGTCATGCGTCAACCGTACGTGGTGGGCCCCGGGCACGGTGGGGTGTGACCCGACCGGCCGCCCCCGCCGCAGGCCGCCACCGGGGCCGGTCCCGGTGGTGTCAGGCCGGTGCGAGGGTGTCCCCGGACAGCACCCGGCTGTTTACGGGGGCGTCAGGACACCAGGGCCGCCGCCAGGCGGTCGAGGGCGAGCTGGGCCTCGTCGCGGGAGGGAGTCCGGTCCGCCAGGAAGGCGAAGGCCAGGAGTCGGCCGTCCGGGGCGACGACCGTGCCGGACAGCGAGTTCACCCCGGTCAGGGTGCCCGTCTTGGCGCGGACGAGGCCGGCGCCCGGTGAGGTCGCGGGGTAACGGGAGTCGAGGGTTCCGGTGAAGCCCGCGACCGGGAGACCCGTGAGGACCGGGCGCAGTCCGGGGCGGCCCGGCTCGGCGGCGCGGGCCAGCAGTGCGGTCAGCAGCCGGGCGGAGACCCGGTCCTTGCGGTCGAGGCCGCTGCCGTCGGCGAAGTTCGTCCCGGCCAACGGGACCTTCAGCCGTGCCAGTTGTTTCTTGACGGCCCGTCCGGCACCCGCGAAGCTCGCCTCCTCGCCGGTCGCGATCGCGGTCTGCCGGGCGAGGGACTCGGCGATGTCGTTGTCGCTGTCGGTCAGGGTCCGTTCGACGAGTTCGGACACCGGCGGGGAGAGCACCCTGGCGAGTTGCCGCGCTCCGGGGGCGGGTGCGCCGGAAGCGGGACCGCCGGCGATCGCCACGCCCCGGGCCTCCAGCAGCCTCCCGAAGGCGCGGGCCGCGTCCCCGGCCGGATCGCCGCTGCGCTCGGCGGGCCCGGTGGACCGGGGGTCCAGGCGCCCCTGATCGACCATCAGCGGGGTGACCTCGGCGAGGTTCCCGTTCACGCCGATGGGGTGGAGCACCTTCCCCCGGTACAGCGAGGTGCTGTACGCCAGCCGGACCGGCGCCGGTCCGGCGGCGCGCAGGGCGCTCGCCGTGCGGTCGGCGAGCGTCCCGAGCCGGGCGCCGTCCAGGCTCGCGTCACCGCCGCCGACCAGGGTGACCACGGTCCCGGCGCCCTTGCCGGACGCGACGACGGTTGTGGGGATGCGGTGGTCGGGGCCGAGCGCGGACAGGGCGGCGGAGGTCGTGGCGATCTTCGTGGTGGAGGCCGGGACCATCGATGCGCCCGAGCGGGTCCCGTACACCTCCCGGCCCGTCGCCATATCGACCACGGAGGCGGCACTGACGGGTCCGAGGCCGCGGTCGCGGAGCAGCGGCCCGAGCTCCCGCGCGAGCCCTTCGGCGGGCGCCGTGGCCGCCCGGCCCGGAGCGGCGGCCCCGGCCGAGGAGCCGAGCGCGGTGAGTACTCCCGGGGCGGATGGGGCGGCTGCGGTCCGTTTCCCCTCGGATGCGCGGTGATGTGCGCCACCACCGGGGGCCCGGTCGGCCGCCCAGTCCCGCTCGGCCTTACGCTGGCCCGAGTCCCACGGGCCGGCCGCGGCCACCGCTCCGGCCGCCAGGGCGAGACCCACCACGGTCGCGCCCGCCGCGAGCTGCCATGTCCTGATCACCGGCATACCGGCACCTCGCACCAGCCCCTTTCGCGATCACACACGTGCGTGAGGGACACTTAACCACCAGAACTGCGTCTTGCCGCGAGCATGGCACCCCGGTCGGCACCAGAGACATTCGACCGGGGGTCCGGGGTCATCGCCCGGAGGGGCACAGCATCACCGGACGTATGTGTTGATCATGGAGGAGCCACCCGTGGAGTTCGACGTCACCATCGAGATCCCGAAGGGTTCGCGGAACAAGTACGAGGTGGACCACGAGACGGGCCGCATTCGACTGGACCGTCGACTCTTCACCTCGACCAGCTACCCGGCCGACTACGGCTTCGTCGAGAACACCCTCGGCGAGGACGGCGACCCGCTGGACGCCCTGGTCATCCTCGACGAGCCGACCTTCCCCGGCTGCCTGATCAAGTGCCGGGCCATCGGCATGTTCCGGATGACGGACGAGGCGGGCGGCGACGACAAGCTGCTCTGCGTTCCGGCCTCCGACCCGCGCGTCGAGCACCTCCGCGACATCCACCACGTCTCCGAGTTCGACCGCCTGGAGATCCAGCACTTCTTCGAGGTCTACAAGGACCTGGAGCCCGGCAAGTCCGTCGAGGGCGCGAACTGGGTCGGCCGCACCGAGGCCGAGGCCGAGATCGAGGCGTCCTACAAGCGCCTGGAGGCGCAGGGCGGCGCCCACTGAGCCCCAGCACACCCCACGTCCAGCGGGCGGGACACCCACGGGGGTGTCCCGCCCGCTGCGCGTGCTCCGAAGATCTCCGGGCACCCGGGAGGAAACCACGGATCCACACGAGTGAACCGAAGGAGCCACACGGGTGCCGACCAGGGCCAGCACCCAACGCCACAGCCCCCGCGCCTGCGCGCGGGCGAGCCGAAGGGCCACCCGGGATGCCGGTGGTTGCGCCGGGGCCGCGCGGGTGCCGAGCCAGTACAGACCCCGCACTCTTGGGCGAGTGAGCCGAAGGGCCACGCGGGGTACCGGCAGGCGAGCCAGGCTCACGCAGGAAGCCGAGCACGCGGAGACCCTCGCCCGTTGGGCGAGTGAGCCGAAGGGCCGCGCGGGTGTCGAAAGGGAGAGCGCGCGGAGGTCCCGAGGAACGAGGGACCGAGCACGGTCGACCGTCGACACACGCTAAAGCGGCCCGGTGGGGGTTCCCCCGGACGGAGTCTGGGGGAGAACCGAGCCACAAAAGAGAGAAGGGAGCACGTGGTGGCGGAGCCGGAGGGTCCGGAGCCGGAGGGCGAGGGGCCCGAGCAGGCCGAGGGGCCGGGTCAGAGCGGACGGAAGCCCACATCCGACGAGGCGCACAGCGCCTTCGCCCCGCCGACGGTGCCGGCCCGCCCGGAGCCGCCCGCCGAGGAGCATCCGACGTCGGAGTTCGCGGTTCCGGCCGGGGTCGCCCCGCCCGGCACCTCCGAGGAGGACCAGCCCACCTCGGAGTTCGCGACGCCCACGGGAGTGGCGGAGACGGCGGGAGCGGCGGAGACGGAG
Organism: Streptomyces sp. NPDC004609; assembly: GCF_042873655.1. Classification (NCBI taxonomy): domain Bacteria; kingdom Bacillati; phylum Actinomycetota; class Actinomycetes; order Kitasatosporales; family Streptomycetaceae; genus Streptomyces; species Streptomyces sp. NPDC004609. Next base: position 9,926 of record NZ_JBIALS010000004.1, read on the forward strand.
GGCTCTGCCTTCGCCCCGCCGTCCACCTACAGCGCGCGGCACTCGCCGCCCGCGTTCACCCCCGCCGAGGGCGTTCCCCTGGTCACGCTGACCAAGGACGCGCCCTGGCAGGACCGGATGCGGACCATGCTGCGGATGCCGGTGGGCGAGCGGCCCGTGCCGGAGGCGGTGCAGCGGCACGAGGAGGGCGGTCCGGCCGTACCGCGCGTGCTCGACCTGACCCTGCGTATCGGAGAGCTGCTGCTCGCGGGCGGTGAGGGCGCCGAGGACGTCGAGGCGGCCATGTTCGCCATCTCGCGCTCGTACGGGCTCGACCGCTGCGAGCCGACCGTCACCTTCACCCTGCTCTCGATCACCTATCAGCCGTCGCTGGTCGACGACCCCGTGACGGCGAACCGGACCGTACGCCGCAGGGCCACCGACTACACCCGGCTGGCCGCGGTCTTCCGGCTGGTCCACGACATCAGCTCGCCGGAGTCGGAGGTCTCGCTGGAGGAGGCGTACCGCCGTCTCGCGGAGATACGGCGCAACCGGCACCCGTACTCCGGCTGGGTACTCACGGTGGCGAGTGGCCTGCTGGCGGGTGCGGCGTCGGTGCTGGTCGGCGGCGATGTGCTGGTGTTCCTGGCGGCGGCGGTCAGCGCCATGCTCGGCGACCGGCTGGCGTGGGTGTGCGCGGGCCGGGGGCTGCCGGAGTTCTACCAGTTCGTGGCGGCGGCGCTGGCTCCGGCCGCGATGGCCGTCGCGCTGACGCTCTCGCCGCTGGATGTCCGTGCCTCCGCGGTGATCACCGGTGGGCTGTTCGCGCTGATCCCCGGCCGGGCGCTGGTCGCGGGGGTGCAGGACGGTCTGACCGGCTTCTACATCACCGCCGCGGCCCGGCTCCTGGAGGTCGGCTATCTGATCGTCGCCATCGTCATCGGTGTGCTGAGCGTGCTCTATCTGGGGCTCGCGCTGGGCGCGGGGCTCACCCCCGAGACCGCGCTGCACAGCGTGGAACGGCCCGAGGTGCAGCTCCTGGCCGCGATGGCGCTGTCGCTGTGCTTCGCCGTACTGCTTCAGCAGGAGCGCAACACCGTGCTGCTGGTGACCCTGAACGGCGGGGTCGCCTGGTCGGTGTACGGTGCGCTCGCGCTCACCGCGGACATTCCGACGGTCGCCGCGACGGCGATCGCCGCGGGCCTGGTGGGCCTGTTCGGCCAGATGCTCTCCCGCTACCGGTACGCGTCCGCGCTGCCGTATGTGACGGCGGCGATCGGGCCGCTGCTGCCCGGCAGCGCGACCTACTTCGGGCTGCTGGCCATCGCGCGGGGCGAGCTGAACAACGGTCTGGCCTCGCTCTCCAAGGCGGCGGCGCTGGCACTGGCGATCGCGATCGGGGTGAACCTCGGAAGCGAGATGTTCCGGCTCTTCCTGCGGGTGCCGGGTGTCGGCGAACCGGCGCCCCGCCGCAAGGCGGCCAAGCGGACCCGGGGCTTCTGACGCCTGGCCCCGGCCTCTTCCGGTCACCCGGCCGCAGGGACCCCACCCCAAGCCCTGCGCAGGCTCCCCCAAGCCCTGCACAAACGGTCACCCCGACCCCAGCACAGGCACCCCCTGCACAAACCCCCACCCCACCCCCGACCGAACCCCACCCCAACCCCGGCACAGGCACCCCCAACCCCGACCGGACTCCCCCCGGGCCGTCCACCGAATCCCACCCGCCGTGAACGGAAGAAGCCGTGCCCCGTTCGGTACGGGCACGGCTTCCCAGGTCGTACGGAAGGGGCTCAGCGCTTGGCGTGGCGACCGCGCTGGACCGGGGCGGGGGGCTGGGTCCGGTCGGCGGAGGCGCCGCCCTCGCCGCCGCCCCGCGCGGCCTCCTTCTTCCCCTTGGAACGGGCCCGCAGGAGCTCGATCACGATCGGCAGCACCGAGATCAGCACGATCAGGATCAGGATCTTCTCGATGTGCTGGTGCACGAAGTCGACATTGCCCAGCGCCGCGCCGAGCAGGGTGACGCCCGCGCCCCAGAGGATGCCGCCGACGATGTTGTAGGTGATGAACGAGCGGTAGTTCATCCGGCTGACACCGGCGATGATCGGCGTGAACGTCCGCACGATGGGCACGAAGCGGGCGAGGACCAGCGACTTCGGGCCGTACTTCTCGAAGAACTCGTGCGCCTTCTCCACGTTCTCCTGCTTGAACAGGCGGGAGTCGGGCTTCTTGAAGAGCGCGGGGCCCACCTTGCGGCCGAAGAGATAGCCGACCTGGTCACCGGCGATGGCCGCCAGCACGATCAGGGCGCACACCGCCCACAGCGGCAGGGTGTCCAGCGTCCCGGTCGTGACCAGCAGACCGGTGGTGAACAGCAGCGAGTCGCCCGGCAGGAAAAAACCGATGAGCAGCCCCGACTCGGCGAAGACGATGACCAGGACCCCGATGAGGCCGAAGGTCCCGATCAGATAGTCCGGGTCCAGCCAGCTCGGTCCGAGCGCAAGGGTAGTCACGAGGTCCGGGCTCCTGAGTCTCTGGGGCGGTGTCTCGGCACGCGCACAACCGGCCGACGTCCAAATTTATCAACGCATCGGTCCAGGTCCGCGTTCCACGGGCCCTTTCAGGATGCACTGTGCCCGCACCGGTACAAAGCTGTGCGTCAAAGACGCTGAACCAGGAGTGACGGAAGGCGGACGAACATGGGCATCGAGGACTACGGCGGCGGGCAGGGGCCGCACCCCGACGTGCTGGTCGTCACCACGAACGACGTACCCGGCTATCAGGTGCAGCAGATCATCGGCGAGGTCTTCGGGCTCACCGTGCGCTCCCGCCACCTCGGCAGCCAGATCGGCGCCGGGCTCAAGTCGATGATCGGCGGTGAGCTGAAGGGGCTGACGAAGACCCTGGTGGAAACGCGTAACCAGGCGATGGACCGGCTGATCGAGCAGGCACGCTCGCGAGGCGCGAACGCGGTGCTGATGTTCCGTTTCGACGTGACGGAGGCGGCGGACGTCGGTACCGAGGTGTGCGCGTACGGGACCGCCGCGGTGATCGCGCCCCAGCCGTGAGCCGGTGAGGGCCGCAGCGCTGGGGTCCCGGGCCGAGGGGTCCGGCTGAGCCGGGCTCCCGCGGCGCCTGGGAGCTGCTGTTCCGCGGGCTCGTACGGCGGCCCGGTCCTCGCGTTGCGGGGGCTGGGCCGCCGTATGAGCCTGAGAGCTACCTGAGCTAGCCGGGTGCCGTTCGGCGCCCGGACGCGGAAAGGCGGCGAGCAGATGGCACTCCACAAGGGTGCGGACACGTCCTCCGGTGCGGAGACCGAGGGGGAGCGGGAGGTACGCAGGCTCTCCCTGAACCCGTTCTACGGCGAGGCGAACCCGGTCAGTGGAATGACCTCGGCGCCGCCGACGCACCGGCTGCCCGCCGGGCCGCTGCCGCCGATGACCGCCTATCAGCTCGTCCATGACGAGCTGATGCTCGACGGCAACTCCCGGCTCAATCTGGCCACCTTCGTCACCACCTGGATGGAGCCCCAGGCAGGGGTGCTGATGAACGAGTGCCGGGACAAGAACATGATCGACAAGGACGAGTATCCGCGCACCGCCGAGCTGGAACGGCGGTGCGTCGCCATGCTCGCGGACCTGTGGAACGCGCCCGACCCGTCCGCCGCCGTCGGCTGCTCCACCACCGGGTCCAGCGAGGCGTGCATGCTCGCGGGCCTGGCGCTCAAGCGCCGCTGGGCACAGCGGAACGCCGACCGCTATCCCGCCACGGCGAAGCCCAATCTGATCATGGGCGTCAATGTGCAGGTCTGCTGGGAGAAGTTCTGCAACTTCTGGGAGGTGGAGGCCCGGCTGGTCCCCATGGAGGGCGAGCGCTTCCATCTCGACCCCCGGGCCGCGGCGGAACTCTGCGACGAGAACACCATCGGGGTCGTGGCGGTGCTCGGCTCCACGTTCGACGGGTCGTACGAGCCGGTCGCGGAGTTGTGTGCGGAGCTGGACGCGCTGCGGGAGCGCACCGGGCTGGACGTTCCCGTCCATGTCGACGGCGCGTCCGGAGCGATGGTGGCGCCCTTCGTGGACGAGGACCTCGTCTGGGACTTCCGGCTGCCGAGGGTGTCGTCCATCAACACCTCCGGGCACAAGTTCGGGCTGGTGTACCCCGGCGTGGGCTGGGCGCTGTGGCGGTCGGCCGAGGAACTGCCCGAGGAGCTGGTCTTCCGGGTGAACTACCTCGGCGGGGACATGCCCACCTTCGCCCTCAACTTCTCGCGGCCGGGGGCGCAGGTGGTCGCGCAGTACTACACGTTCCTGCGGCTGGGGAAGGACGGATTCCGCGCGGTGCAGCAGACCACGCGCGACGTGGCGACGGGGCTGGCGCGGAAGTTCGCCGCGTACGACGAGTTCCGGCTGCTCACGAAGGGCGACCAGCTGCCGGTGTTCGCCGTCACCACGGCGCCCGGGGTGACCAACTTCGATGTCTTCGACGTGTCGCGCCGGCTCCGGGAGCACGGGTGGCTGGTCCCGGCGTACACCTTCCCCGCGAACCGGGAGGACCTGTCCGTCCTGCGGGTGGTCTGCCGGAACGGCTTCTCCGCGGATCTGGCGGAGCTCCTCATGGAGGACCTGGACCGGCTGATGCCGGACTTGCGGCGGCAGGAGCGACCGCTGGTGAAGGACGTCGCGGCGGCGACGGCGTTTCATCATTGACCGGGCCGTCGCCCCGGGGCCGGGCGTACCGGCCCCGGGGCGACGGCGCGGGGCTACTTGCTCAGATCACGGAAGCGGCGGACCGCCAGGGGGAAGAAGACGGCGAGGAGCACCAGCGGCCACGCCGCCGCGAGGAGCGCCGCATGGTCCGTGGCCCAGCCGCCTCCCGGCACGGCGATGCCCGAGAGGTCGCGTACCACCGTCGCCGTCGCCGACATGGGGTTCCACTCGACGGCGAGCCCCAGCCAGTCCGGCATCGACGCCGGCGACGCGAACGCGGTGGACAGGAAGCCGATCGGCCAGACCAGGATCTGCACCGCCTGCAGCATCTCCGGCTTGCCCGCGACCATCGCGAGGTGGATGCCGATCCACAGCATCGCGAACCGCAGCAGAAGCAACAGCCCCACCGCGCCCAGCAGTCCGCCGAAGCTGCCGTGCCAGCGCCAGCCGATCGCGTATCCGGCACCGATCATGGCGGTCAGGCCGAGCACGGATTCGAGCATGTCGGCGACGCTGCGGCCGACGAGTACCGCCGAGTCCGCCATCGGCATCGAGCGGAACCGGTCGATCACCCCCCGGTTGAGGTCCTCGGTCACCGCGAGCATCGTCGACTCAAGGCCGAACGCCATGGTCAGCGCCAGCATCCCGGGCACCAGATAGCCGATGTAGGCGCCCTCGACCCCCCGGCCGCCGCCCATCACGAAGGCGAACATCACCATCATCATGACCCCGAAGGCGACGCCGACGACGAGCTGCCACGGCATCCGCACCCAGTGGGCGAGTTCTCGCCGGGTCATGGTCCACGCGTCGGTCAGTACGTGCGTACTCATGCCGAGACCTCCTTGCCGGCGGCCTGGGTGGATTCCCGGGGGTTCCCGGGACCCGCGGGGTTCCGGGCCCCGGGCGGTGCTTCGGCGGGGTCGCCGGTGAGGTGCAGGAACACCTCGTCGAGCGTCGGCCGGCGGACCGCGATGTCCTCCGCCTCGATGCCCGCGGCCTCCAGCGCCCGTACGGTCTCGGTGAGCGCCGCCATCCGCCCGGTGACCGGCGCGCTGAGCAGCCGCCGGTCACGGTCGAACGTCACCGCGCGGTCGAAGGGCAGCAGCGCCGCGACCACCGCGAGATCCTCCGCGTCGCGCAGGACGACATCGATCCGGTCGCCGCCGGTCGCCGCCTTCAGTTCGTCGGGGGTGCCGTCCGCGACGACCCGGCCCGCGTCGACGACCGAGACACGGTCGGCGAGTTGATCGGCCTCCTCCAGATACTGCGTGGTCAGCAGGACGGTCGTGCCGCCGCCGACCAGTGAGCGGACCGCGCTCCACACCTCGTTGCGCCCGCGCGGGTCGAGTCCGGTCGTCGGCTCGTCCAGGAACAGCACCTCCGGTTCGGTGATCAGGGAGGCAGCGAGGTCCAGCCGTCTGCGCATACCGCCGCTGAACTGCTTGACCGCCTTCGATCCGGTGTCCGCGAGGCCGAACCGCTCCAGGAGTTCATCGGCCCGCGTTCCCGCCCGGCGCGCGCCCAGATGGTGGAGACGCCCGAACATCTCCAGGTTCTGCCGGCCGCCGAGGTGCTCGTCGAGCGCCGCGTGCTGGCCGAGGAGCCCGATCCGCCGCCGCACCTCGGCGGAGTCCTTCCGTACGTCGTACCCGGCGACGCGCACCACGCCCTCGTCCTGCCGCAGCAGCGTCGCCATGATGCGTACGGCGGTGGTCTTGCCCGCGCCGTTGGGCCCGAGCACTCCGTGGACCGTGCCCCGGCCGACCGCCAGGTCCAGTCCGTCCAGGGCCGGTTTCCCGCCGAACCGCTTCCGCACGCCCTCGATGACGATCACGTCGGTCATAGGTCTCCTTCCGTGCCTCCACAGGGCCTGTAGTCAAATTTGATTACAGGCACGGCAAGGTATCCTCCGATCGCCGGTTAGTCAAACTTGATTACTGAACGGCGGGAGGACACGAAAGGCCCGTTCCACCGGGCCCGGTTGTCAGCTCAGATCGCCTTCGTGCGGCTCACCCGTCGCGTACGGGTTCTCCTCCCCCTCGCCGAGCACCCCCACGAAGGGCTCCCCCTCCCCCGCGAAGGAGTACGCACCGCCCTCGATACGGGCGATCAGGCCGCGTGTCCACTCGACGCCGAAGTCCGCCGAGGAGACCCAGAGATTCATGATCTCGCCGATGTGCCCGAGCTGCCCGGGCCCGTCCTCGGGGACGTAGTAGCCGGTCACGGCCGACCGCCAGTCCTCCATCCCGCGCACGCGCTCCTTCAGCAGCGCCACGGCCTCCTCCCGGGTCAGCTCGACGATGAAGCCGACGGCCCCGGAGAGGGCGTCCATCTTCTGGTCGTACCCGGTGAGGGCCTCGCGCAGCAACCGGAAGAACTCCTCGTCGCCCTCCTCGGTGATCTCGTACTCGGTGCGCGGCGGACCGCCCGCTGTGGACGGCGCGATCTCGTGCGCGTGCAGCAGGCCCTGCTTGGCCATCTGCTTGAGCGCGTGGTAGATCGAACCGGGCTTGGCGTTGGACCACTCGTGCGCGCCCCAGTACTCCAGGTCGTTGCGGACCTGGTAGCCGTGCGCCCGCCCGTGCTGGCGCACGGCTCCCAGGACCAGCATGCGGATCGCTGACATCGTCCGGGACTCCCATCTCTTCAACTTTGACTAGAGTAGGGGGTGACTTCCCCGGCGTGTCGCCACCCACGCCACCCACCGGCGCCCACGCCTCTAGCCGAGGTCCGCCGGCGCCCGTGAGCCTCCCGCCGAGGTCCGCCGGCGCCCGTGAGCCTCCCGTGCGCACAGCGGCGCACGGGAGTGCCCGGCCTACCCGCCCCAGCTCTCGCCGCGCTCCAGCGCCACCAGCTCGAACGCCGTCTTCCCGTCGAGCGACTCGCGGAGGATGTCCGCGTGGCCCGCGTGCCGGCCGATCTCCTCCACCAGATGGAGCATCAGCCAGCGCATGGACACCCTGCCCTCCGGGGGGAACCACGGCGCCTCGGGCAGCGGGAAGGTGTCGTTCAGGCTGGGCACCGAGTGGATGAGCTCCGTGGTCTCCCCGGCGACCGAGTCCCAGAACACCAGGATGTCCTCGATCGACTCGCCCTCCACCAGCCGGAAGCCGTCACCCCAGGTGTCCTCGGTGCGCTGCTTCTCGTTCGGGCGCTGCTGGGCCATCCGCAGCCAGTTCAGCTCGGTCTCGGCGACATGCTTGAGCAGACCGGACAGGGACAGTTCGCCGGCGCTCGGCCGGCTCGCGGCCTGCTCCTCGGTGAGCCCCAGGACCGACCGCCGGATCGCACCGCGCTGCGCCTCGACGAAGGCGAGCAGCGCCCCGCGCTCGTCTCCGTGGGCCTCCGCTGGAACATGAGTGACCATGGTGTACGCCCTTCGGGCTGCTCCACAGGAGAGGCTCCCGCCCTCCCTCCGACACCGCAAACACTACGGACCATTGAGGACAGGTCCTGTCCTCAATGGTCCGGGTGGAGCAAACATTCTCACCGGGTGCGCGCCCGGCCCGGCGGGAGCCGGACGGCGGAGAACCGAGACGGCGGTGAACCGGGCCCGGAAGGCCCGTCGGCCCGGTCAGAAGGGGAACTGCGAGCGGCCGTGCTGCACCGAGATCCACTTCTGGGTCGTGAACGCCTCGATCATCGACTCACCGTTCAGCCGCCCGCTGCCGGAGTGCTTCTCACCGCCGAAGGGGACGATGGGCTCGTCGTGGACCGTGCTGTCATTGATGTGGATCATGCCGGTGTTGATCCGCTTGGCGATGGCCACGCCCCGCTCGACATCGGCGGTGTGGACGGCTCCGCTGAGTCCGTACGGAGTGTCGTTCGCGATCCGCACCGCGTCGTCCTCCCCGTCGAACGGCACGATCAGCACGACAGGACCGAAGATCTCCTGCCCCAGGACCGGGGAGTCGGTCGCGATACCCGTGAGCACCGACGGCTCCACCAGATTGCCCTCGGAGCCGCCGCGCAGCAGCGCGGTCGCGCCCGCCTCGACCGTCTGCGCGACCAGTGTGGTGACGGCGTCGGCCTGACGGGAGTTGATGAGCGGCCCGATGTGGGTGGCGGGGTCGGCCGGGTCGCCCACCTTGAGCGTGCGCACCTTGGCGACGAACTTCTCGGTGAACTCCTGCTCGATCCTGCGGTCCACGAGCACCCGGTTCGCCGCCATGCACACCTGGCCCTGGTGCACATAACGGCTGAAAACCGCCGCATCGACGGCGTAGTCGATATCCGCGTCCTCCAGGACGATCAGCGCGCTGTTGCCGCCCAGCTCCAGAATCGCGCGCTTGAAGTTGGCCGCGCAGACGGTGGCGACGTGCTGGCCGACCTTGTCGGAGCCGGTGAAGGAGATCGCCTTGGGGACCGGGTGCTCGATGAGCGCGTCGCCGATCTCCGCGATGTCCGTGATCACGACGTTCAGCAGACCGGGCGGCAGCCCCGCGTCCTCGAAGACCTTGCCCACCAGCGAGCCACCGCAGATCGGGGTGTTCTGGTGCGGCTTGAGGACGACCGCGTTGCCGAGCGCCAGCGAGGGCGCGACCGACTTGATGGAGAGGAGGAAGGGGAAGTTGAAGGGACTGATCACCCCGACGACACCGACCGGCAGCCGGTAGACGCGGTTCTCCTTGCCGTCGACCGGTGAGGGAAGAATCCTTCCTTCGGGCCGCAGCGCCAGCTGGATCGCCTCGCGCAGAAACTCCTTGGCCAGATGCAGCTCGAATCCCGCCTTGAGGTGGGTGCCACCCAGCTCGGCGATGATCGCCTCGGTGATGTCCGCCTCGCGCTCCTCGATGATGCGCAGGGCGTTCTCGAAGACGGCGCGGCGGGCGTACGGGTTGGTCTCACCCCAGGCCACCTGCGCACGCTCGGCCGCGCGGTACGCCTGGTCCACCTCGACCGCCGTCGCGACGGGTATCGAGGCCAGCTTCTCCCCGTTGTAGGGGTTGAAGTCGATGATGTCCCAGGAGCCGCTCCCGGGCCTCCACTCGCCGTCGATGTACTGGTGGGCCAGCTCGGTGAACAAGGACATGTGATCCGATTCCTTACCCTCAGTTACCTCTTGCGGAAGCAGTGGGAGCCGTCAGGAGAAACAGATGCCTGATGTCACGTCACTATACTTGCGCAGAGGGCGAGTTGGAGTAGACCACGGGCAGGTGATTCCGATCGGACCGCAGGTCACGGTCGTCCCGTTCAGGTCAGCTGCAACAGACCGCGCAGTACGTCCCGGCTCTGCGCCGGGTCGGGGCTGTCCTCCTGGAGGCGCTTCATCGCCTTCTCGTACTGGGCGACTTCCTCGCGCTTGTCCAGGTAGAGCGCGCTGGTGAGCTGCTCCAGATAGACGATGTCGGAGAGATCCGACTCGGGGAAGCGCAGCATGCTGAAGGCGCCGCTCTCACCCGCGTGGCCGCCGAAGCTGAAGGGCATCACCTGGAGCGTGACGTTCGGCTGCTCCGAGATCTCGATAAGATGCCTCAACTGCCCCTGCATCACGGCTCGATCGCCGTAGGGGCGGCGCAGTGCCGCCTCGTCGAGAACGGCGTGCAGCTGCGGGCCGCGCTCCGAGACGAGCACCTTCTGGCGCTCCAGGCGCAGCGCCACCCGGCGGTCGATGTCGGCCGGGGTGGAGTTCGGCGTGCCGCGCGCGACGACAGCGGCGGCGTACGACTCGGTCTGGAGCAGACCGTGGACGAACTGGACCTCGTAGATCCGGATGAGCGAGGCCGCCGCCTCCAGTCCCACATATGTCTGGAACCAGCCGGGCAGCACATCTCCGTAGCTGTGCCACCAGCCGGCGATATTGGCCTCCTTGACGAGGGCGAGCAGTGCGCCTCGCTCCGTCTCGTCGGCGACTCCGTAGAGCGTCAGCAGATCTTCGACATCCCTCGCCTTGAAACTCACACGTCCCAACTCCATGCGGCTGATCTTCGACTCTGATGCGCGGATCGAGTAGCCGGCCGCCTCACGGGTGATGCCGCGCGATTCGCGCAACCGCCTCAGCTGCGAGCCCAACAGGATGCGCCGCACCACGGATCCGCCACCCGGCCCTTCGGCCCACGACTCGCCTGCGGTCACGACTCCAACCCTCCTCGTCCTTCTCGTCCAACGTTTCCGGTCCTCCGGTCCCTACAGCCTGGGGCATCCCCTAGCCCCAAGTGCCGGATTCTGCCACCAAAACACTCCAGCCCGTACTCATTCGATTACTGAAATGGGAAGCGCTTGGGAAGCCCATGAAAGAGATGTGGGGAAGATATGACCCAGAACTCGCACGGGAGCGGACAGAACGGGCGCGTGCACGTGCATCTGCCCTTGCATCTGCCGTACGCATTCGGAACCATGGTCCCCGCGCACCTGCATGCTCGTTTGTGTTGAAGCGTCACAGCCGCGATTCCCGGGAGTGCCTCGCATGGGGACGAATGGATCGACCATGCTCGAGCCTTTAAGGCAGGGGCTTCCCCCCATCGACCAGGCGAGGGCCACCAGTTCGGCGTCCTGCTCGCTGTCGGCCCGCTATGAAGCGGTGCGCGGTGCGCGCAAGTTCACCCGGGCGACCCTCCGGGACTGGAACCTCGACGACCGTTTCGACGATGTCAGCCTGGTCGTGTCCGAACTCGTCACCAACGCGCTGCGGCACGCCGTGCCCGACGGGACGAGGGAGACCCAGGATCCACCCGTACGGCTGCATCTGATGCGGTGGCCCGGCCGGCTGGTGTGCGCGGTGCGCGATCCCAGCCCGGCGAGTCCCGGGATGTCGTTCGGCAACGGGGCGTACGGGGAGGGGGGCCTCGGCGGCAACTCTCTGGGGAACGGGTCGTCGGCCAACGGGGCTCTCGGCAACGGGTTGCCCGGTGGCGGGGCGGCGGGCAACGGCGTGCTCGGCAGCGGGCCGTCGGCCAACGGTTCATCGAGCAACGGTTCGTCGGGCAACGGTTCGTCGAGCAATGGGTCGTCGGGCAATGGATCCCTCCCCGGCGGGTCGCTCGGTGACGGGTCCTTCGACGACGAGCCCTTCGGTGACGGGAGCTTCGGTGAGGACTCACCGTTCCCCGACCCCCGCGGTCCGGCCGAGTCCGGCCGGGGCCTGTTCCTCGTGGACGCCTTCAGCGACAGCTGGGGCTGGCACCCGCTCGCCGGGGCGCTGCACGGCAAAGTGGTGTGGGCGCTGTTCCGACTGAGCTGAACTCTCTCCGCCGGGCCGAACCGGCGGAGAGAACCGGTCCAACGAGCCGGAAGCGGGCCCGCTGTCGGGGGACGGGCCCGCTTCTTCGTTTCCCCCGATTCGTTTTTTCAGGGTTCTCCCGGTTCTCCGCATGCTCAGGGTTCTCCCACGAGGCGGTCCGAGGTCATGGACGGTTGCCGACGGGCCGTCGACCGCCGTGTCCCGGTACGCCGCGCCGCCCGGTCCCGCAGTCCGGGCAGTGGATCTGCCGGGGTCGCCCCGGCGCGGTCCGGCCCGCCCGCGCGTACGACTGTGCCCCGCCGGAGCCCGCAGGCAGCGCCTGGCGGGGCACGGCCTGCGGGCGGCTACGGGGCACCCGGGAGCCGGGCGCGGTCGGGCTGGGACGGGCAGCCGGTTCGAACAGCCCGTGCCAGGCCGCCCGTTGAGATTCCGGCGCGAGGCGGCGGCCGGTCAGCCGCCCGCTATCAGATGGTCGAACTCCCCGTCCTTCACGCCCAGAATCATCGCTTCGATCTCGGCGGGCGTGTAGACGAGCGCGGGACCGTCGGGATGCCGTGAATTGCGCATCGCCACATTCCCGCCGGGCAGCTTGGCGAACTCCACGCACGAACCCTGGGAGTTGCTGTGCCTGCTCTTCTGCCAGACGACCCCGGGAAGCTCCGTGGCCGCCATGCCGTTGTACGCGTGGTGCACGAGTAGCTCCCGAGGTACAAGGTGCATGTGTCAACTGTCGGGGATCATAGCTCTGTTCCACCTGCGAATGCATGAGCGTCCGCACGAGCAGATGCACGTGCACGTGGGGTGTTCCTCCGGTTACGCAGTGAGCGGTTTCCGGCGGATCACACCGTGTCTGTGACTTCGAGTGCCCCCTCGATCGCCCGGGGAACGGACGAGCGCCGGCCGCCGTCCGTGAGCGTGTGCGCCGACGTCCGGGGCGGGCCGTCCGGGTCGTTTCCCCCGTGCACTAGTAAGAGACGCGTAAGGGGCCCTTCCGGCTCCCATTTCCAGGTAACAGTCCAGACAAGTGCTGGTCGGACGGTACGACAGGAGTCCGGCCCGCGTGAGGAATCGCACGCCGGATTCCTCCCGGGGGTATCCGCTTCCTCCTGGTAACTTGGCGCGGTCTTTCATCCGACACAGGGGGACATCCCATGCGTGTACGTACATCCGTGGCCGCGGCCGGAATCACCACGGCGATCGCTCTTGTGCTGACCGGTTGCGGCAGCGACGGGGACGGTGGCGGGGACTCGTCCAAGGAGAAGAGCGCGGTGCCCGGCGGGCCCGCGACCTCGGCGACGGACTCCGCGACGAAGGAACCGGCCAGCGGTGGCGGTGACATCACCGGCGCGTGGTCCGGCATGAGCGAGGGCAAGCCCGTCAGCCTCGGGATCACCGACAAGAAGGCCGTGCTCGTCGCGGAGGGGCACACGTGCAGTGGTGAAGTCGCGGACCACGGCAAGCAGATGCTCTCGCTGACGTGTGTCGACGGCAACAAGGACCGGACGATGGGAACGATCGAGTCCAGCGACAGCAAGACGCTGGTCATCTCGTGGGACTCGGGCAAGAAGGACACGCTGAGCAAGGTGGGGGCGGGGCAGCTCCCCACGGACCTTCCCTCGATCCCCAAGCTTCCCGGCGCGTGATCTCTCTGCCCCGGGCGCGTGCGGGGCTCCGCCCCGGGCCCTGCGCCTCAAACGCCGGCGGGGCTGAGTTTTCCGGCCCCTCCGGCGCCTGAGGGCGGGCCCGGCGGCGGCCGGCGAATCGGCGTCGCCTGTACCCGCGGCTCTGGCCATCCGCCCCCGTGGCCGAAGGCACAGGCAACCGTGCCGCGGCCGCGTGCGGGGCTCCGCCCCGAACCCCGCGCCTCAAACGCCGGCGAGGTTGATTTTCCGACCCCTCGCCTCAGACCCGGGCGGGGCTGAATGTCCGACGCCGCGCCTCAGACGTCCGCGAGGCCGAATGTCCCGGTCCGCGCCTCAAGTCTCGGCGGGGCTGAATTTTCCGACGCCGCGCCTCAGGCGCGGGCGAGGCTGAATTTTCCGGTGGGTTGAGGCGTGGAGCTCAGGGTGAGGGGGTGGGGGAGGCGAGCGCGGTGGTGAGGTCCGTGAGGGCCTCCGCGACGAGGGCGGTGCCGCGGTCGAGGACCTCGTGTTCGGGGGTCCACTCGGCCAGCGTCCGGTCCGCCCGGTCCCAGTGGGGGGTACGCCGTTCGCGTACCGCTCTCGCCGCCCGGTCCGCGTCCTGGCGGAGCGCCTTGGCGAGGGCCGCGGCGGCGGGAACGGGACTGTCGGCCCGCCCTGGGAGATGGGCCTCCAACAGCATGCCGCCCCGGCCCAGTTTGGCGAGCGCCTCGGACGCGGCCTCCGCGGCGGCGCGGGACAGCCCCCGGCCGCGTACCGGCTCGTGCGCCGCCCTCGTCATCGCCTCCTGCCAGGCGATCCGGGCGTCCCGCGCCGCCAGCAGCGCCCGCCGGATGTCCCGCGCCGAGGCATCCGCCTCGGCGGGCCGGGCGTAGTGGTCGACCACCGCGGCGACATAGCGGCAGTCCGCCGTGAGCCAGTCGGCGAGCCGGTTCCGCAGCCGGGGCGTCTCCCACGCCGGGTAGAGGGCGTACGAGAGCATCGCCAGCAGCCCGCCGATCAGGGTCAGCAGCACCCGTTCCGGCACGGTCTGGCCCACGTCCTCGCCGCCCATGCCGAGCAGGAACACGACGTACGCGGAGATGCAGACGTTCGTGGCGGCGTACCCCGACCGCAAGACGAGGTACGTACAGAACGCGCACAGGACCGCGAGCGCGGCCGACAGCCATGTCCCCGGCCGTGCCGTCTCCAGGACGGCCGTCGCCAGGCTGACGCCGATCAGGGTGCCGCCGAAGCGGGCGACCGAACGGGCGTACGTCTGGGTGAAGTCCGGGCGCATGACCATGACCGAGGTGATCGGCGCCCAGTACCCGTGGCCGAGCGGCAGCGCGGAGCCGACGAGATAGCTGGTGACCACGACCGTGGACACCCGCAGTGCGTGACGCAGGATCGGGGAGCCCCGCCGGACCTCGGCGCGCATGGCGCGCAGGGCGCCGGGCAGCAGACGCAGAAGCGAGGGACGGTCGCGGTGGCCGCCCTGGCGCGCGCCCTCGCCCTCGCCCTCGCCCCGGGCCGTCTCGACGACGTCGTCGAGGAGGGCCCCGAGCCGCAGCGCCGCCCGGCGGGGCGGGCCGCTGAGGATCGCTCCCGTGTCCGGGGTCCTCAGCACGGCGAGCGCGGGCGCCGGTGGCGCGACCGGTTCGCCGTGGCGGACGGTCCGGGCCGCGGTGTCGAGTACGGTCCCGGCGGCGGCGAGCAGCTCCCGTACGCGGTCCCGCTCGGGCCCCTCGTCCGGCACCCCGAGTGCGGGGTCCGCCAGTGACGCCAGCACCGGTCTGATCCGTTCGGCGAGCCCCCGCGCGCCGTGCAGCTCGGCGGGCCTGCGGCGCGCCTGCCGGGGGCTGACGGCGGCGGCGTTCCGGGCGAGCATCAGGGGCGCCGGGTCGAAGGGGGCGGTGGGGTCGTGGCGCAGCCGCCGCGCGTAGTCCGCCTCGGCGGCGAGTGCGTCGGCGAGGGCGTCGCGCTGGGCGCCCCAGGGGCGTACGGGGAACAGCACGATCAGCGCCGCCTGCACCACCCCGCCGACCGCGATCACCGCGGCGTGGCCCGCCGCCGCGGCGACCGAGGTCGGCAGGGTGACCGTCACCAGCATGATCGCGACGTTCGAGGCGCCGATGATGCCGACGGTGGGCCCGACCGTCCAGGCGAGCCCGGCGATCAGGGTCCACACCGCGAGCAGCAGGGCGAAGGTCCCGGGATGTCCCGCGGCGAGGTACCCGATGAACGTCGACACCGCGAGGCTGCCGCCGGACGCGAGGGCGAGCACGGGTCGGGGGCGCCAGCTGCGCTGCAGTGTGGCGATGGCGGCCTGGAACGCGCCGAAGGCGGAGCTGACGGCGACGACGGGTCCGAAGAGGGCGAGGGCGCCGCCGACGACGAGCGCGAGTCCGCATGCGCCTCGCAGGGCCACGGCGGGGGCGACCCGCCGCGGTTCCAGGCTGAGCCCGGAGCGGGCGGTCTCCTTCAGGGCCCGGAGCCAGGTCATGGGGCGAGAGTACCGGTTGTTTGCACATGTTTGAGGTGTTTTGTACGGCGCCCCTCCGGTGTGTAAGGCACCCCTCCCCGGCGTCGGGCGGGCCCGGGTCCGCGCTCCCCCGACCGCCCGTCACCTCGCCCGCCGTCCTCGGAAGTCGTACGGGGGCGCCGAAGGCCCCGACCCCACGGGAGACGGCCGCCCGGGCCTGCCGTGCCGTCAGTGCAGCGACGCCCCCGGAGGCCCGGTGATGCCGGGCGACTCCTCCAGCACCACCAGGTCCCGTCCGAGTCCGAGAGCGATCCGGCCGGGGGACGACCAGGCCAGGTCGTGCGCGGCGGACGGCAGGTCCAGGACCGCCAGCGGCCGGCGCTCCTTCAGGTCCCATGTCCGCAGGGTCGCGTCGGCGCCGAGGCTGAAGACGGCGGGGACACCGGCGAACCGTCCGGCCGCGAGCCGGCCGACCGCGTCGGAGTGACCCGTCAGCGGCTCGCCGTCCGGCTCCCCCGACAGCGCGTCCCAGACCCTGACGGTCCGGTCCGCACCACCCGTCAGCGCCAGCCCGCCCACGACCCGGACACAGGTGACGGCGCCCGGAAGGCGGGCGAAGGACCGCTGGACGAGGGCCTGTTCGGTCAGCTCCCAGAAGCGCACGGTGCCGTCGTCGCCGCAGGAGACCAGCCGGGCCCGGCCCCCGGCGTCCGGCGCGAACGCCAGCCCCCTGACCGGTGCGTCGTGCGCCGTCGCGTGCTCGCCGACCAGTGACCCCGACGGCAGGTCCCACACCGCGAGGGCGCCGTCGCCTCCGGTCACCGCCACCGGTCGCCCGTCCAGGCGCCCCACCGCGAGCGCGTCCGTCCGCCCCGCACGCGAGATCAGCGGGGCGCCGACGGGAGTACGCCGCCGCGCGTCCCAGATCCGCAGGGTCCAGTCCGCGCCCGCCGTCAGGATCACCGGGCGGCGGCCGAGCCGGGTGAACGCCAGCGCCGTGACACCGACCTGCCCGGTCCGGATCCGCCCGGTCGTCAGGCCGGTGGCCGGATCGCGCATCCAGACCTCCTCACCGGAGGCGCCGAGGAGCAGCCGCCGCCCGCCCGCCGAACCGGCCGTCACCGCCACCACCGGCCCGGGGTGCCGCTGCCCGGCGTCCGGCGCGCGGGGCGCCGTCAGATCCCATACGCGTACGGAACCGTCGGCGCTGCCCCCGACCAGGATCCGGCGGCCACCGGCGACGGCGGAGGTGAGTGCGGTGAGGGAGCGCGCCGAACCGCCGAGAATCCGCCGGCCCTCACCGGGCGTGTCCACCGGGTGAAGCGTCACCGAACCGCCGTTCGCCACGGCGGCGACCGGGCCGCCCGACTCGTCCGCGAAGAGATCCACCGGTCCGAAGTCGTCGTACGGCTCCCCGCTCGTCAGCGGTACGGCCCGGACCTCCCGATCGCCCTCGGCGGGCCCCGGCCCGGACACGTCCCAGAACACCGGACCCGCCGAGGTGACGGCGAGCACCAGCGTCCGGCCGGGCCCGACCGCGGACACCGCGACCGCGCGCACCACTCCGGGTGCCCCCGTCAGCCGGAGCGGCGGCAGCGGTACGGGCCCGGCCGGGTCCAGCAGGCGGATCTCCTGCGAGTGGAGGACCAGGGCGGCCAGCGGCTTCCCGGAGGACTCGGCGACCCCCGTCCGCACACCGGCGAGAGTCGCCGTCTCGCCGCTGCGTTCGTCGAAGACGGTCAGGAGCCCGTCGGCCGGGCTGAACGAAGCCCGGACGGCCGGACCGTCCGCGCCGGGGGCCGGACCGCCGCCCGGCCGAGCGTTCATCCACCTGGCCAAGGCCGTCGCCCCCGCCCGCAGGAGGGCGGGGAAGACCACGCCCTTCGCCGGAACGGCCGGGTGAATCCCCTGGGCGCTCGCCAGATCCCATCTGCTCGTCCACCCGGTCCCGCCCGACGCCAGCACCTCGGTCCGGCCGGACCACTCCTCGACGGTGAGGCTCCGGGCCGCCCCGGGCGCCCCCGTCAGCACCGCCACCGGCGCCTCCGCCCCCGCCGAACCGGACGCCCACAGCGGGGACCAGCCGCCCGTCCCGCCGCCCGGGGCTCCCGCCTCGCCGTCCCGGCCGGCGGTGAGCAGCGCGGCGAGACCTCCGCGGCCCGAGCGCATCGCGTCCAGCGCCAGGACGGACCGGCGGGCGCCGGGGTCGCAGAGCCGGTGCCGGGGCGCCGACATCCGGTAGACGGCGGCCAGTTCACGGGCCTCTTCGCTGTCGAGCCCGTCCAGGGCGGCGGCGGGCGGACCGGCGTTGACGAGGAACTCGGGATCGGCGACGAGTTCGTCGGCCCGTCGGGCGTCCCCGGCGTGCTCCAGCACGTGCCGCAGCTGGTACGGAAGGGCCAGCCGCCACCGGACCGGCTCGGCAGGGTCCGGGCTGAGCGGGGAGAGCAGCGCGCGCAGGACGGCCGGGGCGGCGGGTTCTCCGCTCGCGGTCGGCAGGGCCCGGAGATGGTCGACCAGTTCCTGGTGGAACAGCCGGTAGAGGGTGGGCCCTTCGGGGTCGGCGGTGCGGCGCAGATAGAACCCGACCCGCTCCAGGGTCCCGGCCGCGTCGGGTACAGGGGGCACGGGGGCATTCGGCGCGGCGGCCGTCACCCGTCCGGCGCCCGCGGGGAGGCCGCCGCCCTCCGGCGGCCCGCCGTCGTCCGGCGGCCCGCCTTCCTCCCCGGGCCGGTCCGCGGCGGGCACGTTCGCCACCGGCCCGTCGTGCGCCTCCGGCCCGTCCGCCGGGGGCGCGCCGTTCATCCAGGGGGCGACGGCGCGGGCGAGGGCCGCCGGAATGCCCGGGTGCTTGGCGTGGGCCACCGCGACGAGCAGCGACCGGGCCCAGGGGTCGCCCAGCCGCGCGAGATCCAGTTCCAGCATGTCGGCGACGGTGCGCGGGGCCCGGCCGACCACGTCGTCGATGTCGTCGGACCCGATCGCCTCGGGAGCGTCCAGGAGTTGATGCAGGTAGAGCCGGGCGAGCAGATACGGGCCGGGAGCGCCCGGGTGCGTCTCCTCCCCCACCAGCGCGTCGGCCAGTCCGCCGCTGAGCCGATCGCGCAGATCCTCCTGGTGCCCGGCGTCGTACAGCGGCGAGAGCTCCAGATGCCGGCGCACGAACTCGGCGACGTCGTCCCGCAGTACGGTCCGGTCGGCGTCGTCCAGGTCGAGCAGCCGCCCCCGGTCCCGCGCGCCCGCCACGACGGCCGCCGTGTCCTCGACGTCCCGGGTCCCGACGAGCAGCCGGCAGACGGCGGTCTCGGCGCCGGACCGGGTCCTCTTCGTCCGCGCCCCGGCGAGGGGCAGCAACAGCAGGTCCACCACATCGGCGGGGTTCAGCGCCTCGTCGAGCGCGTCGAGGACGACGGTGGCCACCGGATGGCCCCGTTCCGCCCGCCGTCCCAGGGCGGCGATCAGCTGTACGGGGGTCAGTCCCGCGGCCGGGACCGAAAGCCCCAGTTGCCGCCCGATCGACGACGCGAGCTGCCCCGCCTCCCGCCCGCGCGCGTGGACGGCGGCGAAGGCGGTCGCCCGCCCGGGCAGCCTCAGCTGCCGGGGCAGCCGTTCGAGGAGGGCCCGCCGCAGCTGGGGATGCGCCGCGCAGACGAGCATGCCGAGCAGCGCGGACTTCCCGGTGCCGGGGCTGCCCGTCACCACGACCAGGGAGGGCGAGGGCGGACCGGCCGGTGACGGGCCGTGCGACGGAGAGACCCGGGCCCGCGAGGCACGCGACCGCGGGACAGGCGACGGGGAGGAGGCGGCCGAGGTGGTGTTCAACC
Source organism: Streptomyces sp. NPDC004609 (assembly GCF_042873655.1). NCBI lineage: Bacteria > Bacillati > Actinomycetota > Actinomycetes > Kitasatosporales > Streptomycetaceae > Streptomyces > Streptomyces sp. NPDC004609. Next base: position 29,719 of record NZ_JBIALS010000004.1, read on the forward strand.
ACGGGGTCAGGATCTCCAGTTCGGCGTCCCGGCCGCTGAAGAGACAGCTGCCGACCGCGTCGTCCCGCGCCCCGAAGGCGCGGGTGATGTAGTGGTACGCGTCGAGCACCGGGTCGAGTTCGGCGAGGAAGCTGCGCAGCGAGTCCTCGGCACCCAGTCGCAGCCGCGCGAGGGTCGTCGGAGCGAACCGGGGGTTGCGGAACAGCCGCAGCGCGGGCTCCTCCCCCAGCGCGAGCGGGGTGCTGTCGAGATGCTGCGGCACCCCCTTCTCGTCCCGCCACAGCCGGTCGAGCGCCGCCCGTATCTCCCTGGTGACGAGCGAGACGGGGACGAACTCCAGGGACGGGTCCGTCTCCAGACCGTCCACGCGCAGACGTTCCAGCACGGCGGCCACCGCCTCGCTGAAACGGCCGTTGAACGCCTTCTCCTCCGGCGCGGCGGCGGCCAGCACCCAGGCCCGGCGCGCGTTCGCGCTGCGCGCCTCGGCCCGCAGCCGCATGGACCAGTTGTTCCACTGCCAGCGGACGGCCGCGCCGGCATGGCAGACGTCCAGCATGATGAGCGCCGCCGGGCGCCCCTCGCGCTCCAGGTCGCGCAGCCACGACTCGACGTCCAGCCCGTCACCGGGCGCGCTGTCGGCCAGGGCGATCCGCAGGGAGCCGGAGGAGTCGGTGTGGCCGTGGCTGACGAGGTGGACCACCAGCCCTCCGCCGGCGGGTGTGCGCCCGACGGCGTCGTCGAGTGAGGTACGGGCGACCGTGAGGGTCGGGTCGACGAGCACCGCGCCGCCGTGCAGCCGGTATCCCAGCGCGGCGAGGGAGGCGCCGACCGCCGTGGCCCGGCCGGGGGCGAACTCCAGCTCCGGAAAGCCGGTACCGCCCCTGAGCGGCACTTCGTCACCGTCGTCGGGCAGCGGGCTGTGCCGGAAGTTCCGTACGGCGAGGACCACCGCGTGATCTGTGTCCGGGGCGCTGTCCCCGGCGACATCGGTCATAGGGGGCGGGTTCCGTGCCTCAGTAGACCGTGTTCCTGTCCCAGGTGGCCTTGATATGGAAGTGCCCGTCCTCCGAGCTCTTGACGATCGTCGCCCCCGACTCGGCGCTCAGCTGCACACTGAACTCGATCTCCAGCTCGTTCGGCCGTGGGCCCGGCACGTCGAGAAAGCTCCTGACCATGTCCGACATCGCCGCCCCGATGGCCCGGGTGGCGTCGCCGAGGGAACTCCTCGCCTCGTAACTGCCCGTGACGTCCCGGTACCCGACGTCCAAGGCATCGTCGACGTCCACCTCCATGTTCACGACGCTGCCGTCCGACAGCCGGAACCGGGATACCTCGCGCATCGTTCTCCTTCTCCGGGCGGACCGGCCGGAACTGGGCAGGACTCCGCCCAACATAGCGGCGCCACGGCGCTGTCGGGGGCTCGGGGAGGAGACAGGATGCGCATTCTGGGCGTACACGGGGTCGGGAATCACTACGCGGGCGCGACGTCCGCCGAGGCGCGCGCGAAGCTCGCCGCCACCTGGACGAAAAACCTCGCCCGTGGCCCCTTCGGCGCCTCGGTACGGGAGTGCGATCTCGCGGTCGCCTACTACGCGGATCTGCTGCGCGAGCCCGGCGGGCAGAGCATCGACGAGGTGACCCTTGAGGAACTGGGCCCGGAGGCCGAGGCGTTGATGCGCCTGTGGCTGGACGAGCAGGGTCTGCCCGAGGAGGTCCCCCAGGGCTGGGCCACCTGGCCGCTCCGCCAGGCCCTCGCCTGGGTCGCGGCCCGCGACGGACTCGCGCCGTCGATGGTGGAAGCCTTCGTCGCCCGCTTCTTCGCCGAGGTGGCGACCTATCTGGGCGAGCCGGACGGCCGTCCGCGCGCGGACGCGGGTTCGGCGGTCGCCCTGGCCCTGACCGAGCACACCCCCCGGGTCGTGATCGCCCACTCGCTCGGCTCGGTCGTCGCGTACGAGGCCCTGTGGGCACACCGGGGCGCACCGGTCGACCTCCTGGTCACCCTCGGCTCCCCGCTGGCCCTCCCCCACGCGGTCTTCCCCCGGCTGCTCCCCGCGCCCGTCCAGGAGTTGGGCTCCCGCCCGCCGTCCGTCCGGCGCTGGGTGAACATCTCGGACGTCGGCGACCTGGTGGCCATCCCGAAGGGCGGTGTCGCGCGCGCCTTCACCGGCGTATCGGCCGACCACCACGACAGCATCCACGCCTTCGACTTCCACCTCGCCGCGAACTACCTGCGGTGCGATCCGCTGGCGCGGATCCTGCGGGAGGAGCTGGCCCGCCCGGTGACCTGACCCCGCCGCACCGCGAACGGCCCCCGGCGGGGGGGTACTGCCGCGGAGGCGCCCCCGGGCTCCTCGTAGATCCTCTGGCCGACGGCGTGCTGTCCCCCACCCCAGCGGAACGCGACCGCCTCGATCAGCGCGAGGCCCCATCCCGACTCGCTACTCGCGCGGCTCCGGCATGCGCCGGTGATCTTCACGGAGCCCTTCCCGTCCGCGGCCGGTGTTCCGTGCGGCTCGTTCCCGATCGGGGTCCCGGGCGTCGACGGCGCGGCGGTCCCGGGAGACCTTGGCGCTGTCCGCCGCCGCGCGGCCCTCCAGCCAGCCGGCCTCGTCGCCGGCACCCCGTACCCGGGTCGAGGTGGTGCGCGGGAACAGTTCCTCCGTACGGGAGGTGACGGCGATCTCCCGGGTGGCGAGGACGGGCAGCAGATCGGCGGGGGCGGACACGGTCCGCGCCGCCGCCGTGAGGCGTTCGCCGAGGCGGGCCGCGTAGGAGAGCAGGAAGGACTGGCGGAAGGTCTTCGTCCGTCTGCGCCCGCCGGCGCGCTGGGTCGCCTCGGCGCGGGTCATGGCGGCCGTGCCCTGGACGAGCAGGGAGGTGTAGAGCAGTTCGACCGCTTCGAGGTCGGAGTCGAAGCCGACGACGGTCGCGAAGCCGAAGCCCTCGTTCCAGACGGCGCGGCAGCGGTTCGCGGAGGCGACGGCGTCGAGGAGGATCGCCTTGGACGTCTCGTACGGCGGGTCGACACCGATCCGGCAGGCCGCGGGCACGGCGGACGCGGCCGACGCACCGGACGCGGACGCGGTGCGGGCGTCGCGTGCCGCGAGGGCCGACTCGTCCACGCTGTGGCGGGCCGCCAGTTCCTGGGCCTTCGCGGTGAGGGCCTCCGCCTCCTCCGGGTAGTCCGTGGCCTCCGCCTTGGCGAGCAGGGCCCGTATCCGGGTCAGCATGCGGGGCTCGTACACCGACGTGGGGGCGAAGGGCTCGCCCGGCACCGGGCCGACGGGTTCGAGGGCGGGGAGGCGGATCAGCAGGCGGTACAGCTCCAGGACGGCCGTGGCGTACGAGAAGCGGTCGGCGCTCCGGGCCGGGGCCGGCTCCAGTTCGGTGAGCTGGGCGGACCAGCGTGGGGCGAGCACGGCGTACCGCCGCGACTCGGAGACGATGAGGCCGGAGACCAGGCGGACATGGTGGTCGCCGAGATCACGGCGGACGAGACGGACGACATCGGCGGGCTGCCAGCCGCGTTCCCAGGCACGGCGGACGAACTCCTCGCCCCGGCGGGCGAGTTCCGCGTCGGCGGACCGGTCGGCGGCGAGGAGGGACGCCGCGGTGTCGAGGGACGCGTCCCCCGACGCGTACAGCGCGGCCGACAGCGCGGTGTCGACCGTGCTCGGCGTACTCATGGGAATCCTCTCGGGAGGCGGGCCGGGGCCCCGGGATGTGCGCCGTACCGGCTCGGTACGGGGTCAGGCCGTCGCCCGGACGGACTTCTTCGCGCGTTCGAAGGCCGGGAGCATCGCCTCGTGCTCCTCGTCGTCCATCCCGCTCATCTCCAGGACGACCAGGCCCTGGTCCGTGGCGAGGGCGAGCGCGCGCACCTTGGTGACCTCCTCGGTCAGCGCGGTCGCGTTGAGGAAGTCCGCCTCGGCCGACGCGAACCCGCCCGTCCTGGCCTCGGTGTAGACGACGTCCTTGCTGTTGTCGACGTACTCGGCGACGAACGACTCCAGTGCCCGGCGCGGGTCGTCGCCCTTCGCGCCGCCGGTCCAGACGCGGAGGAAGCCGACGTGCCCGGCCGGTTTGGCGTCGATCTCGCAGACGAGCCGCACCGGGCCCAGGGAGGGCATCGCCGTTTCGCCCCCGCCCTTGACGGCCTCCGGCCGCCACTTCGGCGCGAGGTCGAAGGTGACGGGCAGCGGGCAGGGGGAGCCCTTGCCGCCGACCGTACCGCTGCCCCCGGCCGCCGAGGGCGTCGTGGTGCCGCCCGTCTCCTGGTTCTCCCCGCCCTTCAGCGATGTCGCCGGCCGGTCCGGCTCCTGCCCACTGGAGCAGCCGGTGACCAGCGCGGCCAGCAGGATCGCCGGTGTCACGCGGTGCATCAGACGGCGTACGGGCCGCGCCATGACGTTCCCCTCTGGTTGAGCCGGTCGTATGAGGCGATCCTAGAGAACGGTGCGCGGAACAAGCACCTCGTGCGGGGTGCCTGGAGAGGCGGGAGGGGCCGGGAGTGGGCGAGCAGAAGGACCGGATGCTGGCCGGTGAGTGGTACATCGCGGACGATCCCGAACTGAAGGCGGACACCCTGCGCCGGGTCGCGCTGTGCGCGGCGTACAACGCGAACGGTGGCGCGCCCCCGGAGAAGCGGGCCGCGATACTGCGCGAGCTGCTGGGCTCGGTGGGTGAGGGCGTACGGATCCGGCCGCCGTTCCAGTGCGACTTCGGCGCCCGGATCTCGGTCGGCGACCGGGTCTTCGTGAACGTCAACGCGGTCTTCCTGGACATCGGCCCGATCACGATCGGCTCGGACGTCCAGATCGGGCCGAACGTACAACTGCTGACGCCGACGCACGAGCTGGACGCCGAGCGCCGTCGCGCGGGCTGGGAGAAGGGCGAGCCGATCACGATCGGGGACAACGTCTGGCTGGGCGGCGGGGTGATCGTCTGCCCGGGGGTGACGATCGGGGAGAACACCGTCGTGGGGGCGGGGGCCGTGGTGACGAAGGACCTGCCGCCCGGGGTACTGGCGGTGGGGAACCCGGCACGGGTGATCCGCGCGCTGGGGTGACATCGGCAGGGGCGGAGTAGGCGGTGCGCGGGGGACGGTACTCGGGGTCCGGGCGCGGGGCGGGCGCTGCATGGGGCCCGGGGGACGGGTGCGCCGTGCCCGGGCACGCGGGCGCTCTGGAGGGCGTGACGCGCGGGGTGGCGCCACGGCCACCGGAACCCGCCGGTCACCGTCGATGTCAGTGGTGGGTGCAAGACTCGGGGACATGGGTGGTCGGTGGGCGCTGGCGGCGGCGGAGGGCGACGGGGCGCGGCTCGTCCCCCTCGGCCCCGACGGGCTGCCCGCCGGGCCCGTGGTGGAGGAGCCCGACCTGGTCGAGGCCGTCCGGTCGCGGCCCCGGGTGGAGCGGTGGGTGTGGCGGTCCACCGCCGAGATCTACCCCCGGCTGCTGGCCGCCGGGGTGCGCGTCGAGCGGTGTTACGACATCGAGGACGCGGAGCTGTTGCTGCTGGGGCACGAGGGGCGTTCCGGGGAGCCGCGCTCGGCCGCGGCGGCGCTCGCGCGGCTGCGGCACGCCCCGGTGCCGCCCGATCCGCGCCCCCGCGCGGCCGAGCCCGGGTCGCAGTCGTCGCTGTTCGAGCCCCAGCCCGTGCCCGTACCGCTGGAGTCGCTGCTGGAGGTGTACGGGGAGCAGCTGCGGCGGCACGAGGCGGCCGAGCACCCGGGGCGGATGCGGCTGCTGACGGCCGCCGAGTCGGCGGGGATGCTGGTCGCCGCGGAGATGAACCGCGCGGGGCTGCCGTGGCGGGCGGATGTGCACCGGCGGGTGCTGCACGAGCTGCTGGGCGAGCGGTACGCGGGCGGGGGCGAGCCGCGGAGGCTGGCAGAGCTGGCGGACGAGGTGTCGGCGGCGTTCGGGCGGCGGGTGCGGCCGGATCTGCCCGCGGATGTGGTGAAGGCGTTCGCGGGGGCGGGCATCAGACTGCGGTCGACCCGGCGCTGGGAGCTGGAGGAGGTCGACCACCCGGCGGTGGAGCCGCTGATCCAGTACAAGAAGCTGTACCGGATCTGGGTGGCGCACGGCTGGAGCTGGCTCCAGGACTGGGTGCGGGACGGGCGCTTCCGGCCCGGCTATCTGCCCGGCGGCACGGTCTCCGGGCGCTGGACGACCAACGGCGGCGGGGCGCTCCAGATACCGAAGGTGATCCGGCGGGCGGTGGTCGCGGACGAGGGCTGGCGGCTGGTGGTCGCCGACGCCGACCAGATGGAGCCACGGGTGCTGGCCGCGATCTCCCGCGACCCCGGTCTGATGGAGGTCGCCGGTCATGGCGGCGATCTGTACTCCGTCCTGTCCGACCGGGCCTTCTCCGGCGACCGCGAGCACGCCAAGCTCGCGCTGCTCGGCGCGGTCTACGGCCAGACCTCCGGCGACGGTCTGAAGAACCTGGCGGCCCTGCGGCGCCGGTTCCCGGCCGCCGTCGCCTATGTGGACGAGGCGGCGCGGGCGGGCGAGGAAGGCCGGCTGGTCCGCACCTGGCTGGGGCGCACGAGTCCCCGGGCGTCCGGGGCGGGCGACGACGACGATGAGGCCGGGCTGCCGCAGGACGGCGGGGCGTCCGATCCGGACGGCCCGCCGGGCGGGGGCGACGGACCCCGGGGCACCTCCTCCGACGCGCGGGCCTGGGGGCGCTTCACCCGTAACTTCGTGGTGCAGGGCAGCGCGGCCGACTGGGCCCTGCTCCTTCTCGCCGCCCTGCGCCAAGCCCTGTCCCCCCTGCGGGCCGAGCTGGTCTTCTTCCAGCACGACGAGGTGGTCGTGCACTGCCCGGCCGAGGAGGCCGACACGGTGGTGAAGGCGATCCACGAGGCGGGGGACCTGGCGGGGCACATCGCCTTCGGCGAGACCCCGGTGCGGTTCCCGTTCACGACGGCGGTGGTGGAGTGCTACGCCGACGCGAAGTGAGGGCGGGGCCGACCGCGCGTCCCCGCGCCTCTCGGGCACCGCGCCCGTCGGCACCTCCCGGCCCCCTGGGCGCAGGCCCTGGGCGCAGGCCCTGGGCGCAGGCCCTGGGCGCAGGCCCTGGGCGCAGGCCCTGGGCGCAGGGTCCGCTACTCCTCGTACGTGTCGATCGACAGCACGTCGTCCACCGAGCGCCTGTGTGTCAGCGGCCCGGCGGGCCCGTATCCCAGTCTGATGACCATGTGTACGTGGCCCATCGCCGAAGCGGGGTCGCGCACCGCCCAGCGCAGGTCGCTCCACTCCAGGGCCTGGGAGGCGACGGAGGTGGAGAGGCCGTCGAGGGTCGCTTCGAGGAGGACGCGTTCCATCGCCTGGCCGGCCCGGAGCCAGTCGAGCGGACGGTCATGGGTGGTGCCGAGCAGGGCGAGCTGCGGAGCCTGCTCGAAGTCGGCGAGCTCGTGGGCGAGGCTGCCCTCGGGCGTGCCGAAGTCGCGCATCGGGGCGCCGCCGGTGCGCGGGCGCGGGCCGAAGGCGTAACCGGGAATGCCGTCGCCACGCGGCTCGCCACCCGGCACGTCACGAGGCCCCTGGCCCGCGCCGCTCTCCGCGCGGGCGTCCGTACCGGTATCCGTACCGGTATCCGTGGGGGCGTCGGTCCGGTCGCCGGTCCAGCGGGCGGTCTCCTCCCGGTGCGCGGGGTCGTGGAACTCACGGATGCCGGCCTCGTTCCCCAGTTCGAGGATCGTCTTCCGGTGGAAGTCGTCGGGGAACGCGAGCCGTGCGCCTTCGAGAAGGGCCGCCCGGCGCAGGACGTCGAGCAGGGTTTCCTCGATCCGCTCCTCGCGGAAGGGGGCGCGGCTGGTGTGCCGGCGGTGGAGCGCGGGGTAGAGGTCGGCGAGTTCGTCGTACGTCTCGCGGGGGCGGGCGAGTTCCACCTCCGCCAGCAGTTCGGGGGCCGAGGGGTCGGGGAGCAGCCGGGTGACGGGCTCCCAGCCCGCGTGCACGACGGCGACCCGGAGATTGAAGATCGCGGCGGCACAGCCGAGGTGGAGTGCCCTGCGGTCGGGGTCGGCCACCGGCATCTCGCGCGCCGGATCGGCCCGTACCCGGAACATGCGGGCCCGGGGGTCGAAGGCGAAGGCCCAGGGTTGGGCGTTGTGCATGGACGGGGCCAGTGCGGCGTCCTCCACGAGGGACGCGAGGGTGGCGGCGTCCGGTACGGGGGCCTGGGGTGTATCGGGGGCGGCTGGGGTCGTGTCGGAGGGGTGCACGAGTGACATGGCTTCCTTGTGGGATGTCGGGCGGTCCACCGGATCTTGTGGAGGGCGAGCGTCCGCCGGAGGGCGTCGTCCTGCTCCCAGGGTTCCCGCCCGGAGCCCTGAAAAGGACCGACAAAAGTCCCATATGAGTAATAAACTCATAAGACTCCACTTTGCTGGAATTTTAGTCGATCGGGTCTTGCCGACAGCGTCCTCGCGGGACTCGTCGGAGCCCGGCACCAGGCCCGCCCCGAGGCCCGCCCCAAGGCCGGTTACGCGATCGGATTCGAGGCCGGTTCCACGATCGGTTCCGAGAACGGATTCGACGTCCGGGACCGGGTGGAAGGGCGGTGGTCCGGGCGGGCGGGCCCCCGGTGGCGGTCGCACCCACCCCCGGCGGCCCAGAAGGAGGAAACTGGTCGAGAGAGCCGCCCCTGGAAGGGGGCGCGGCCGTTACGGAGACCGGCGCCCGGCCGTGCCGGGGCCACCGGACCGGAGAGGAGGAGGACGACCGGGTCGTACCTGACCCGGGCCGTCGCATGGGTGAGCACGTGAAGTGAGGAGGTGAGGCAGTGGCAGCGGAAGACATCCCCCGCGGCGCGGACCGGGCGGCGCCGAGTTCCCCCGCGGACCGGCCCCCCGAGCCCTCGCGCCCCCCGGACCCCGGCTCCCCCGCGGTCACCCGGCCCCCGCCTCCCACCGAGGCGGCGCACCCGGCCGCCTCGGCCTCCCTCCCTCCCCCCGTGTCGGGGACACCGTCCGCGCCCACGCGCGGGTCAGCATCCGCACCCGCGTCCACATCACGCACCACCGGCACCACCACCACCGGCACAGGTACCGACACCACCACCGGCACGGGCACGGACACCACCACCGGCACCAGCACCAGTACGGGCACCGGCACCGGGCCCGCCATGCGGGACGCCGTGATCCGGCTGCTGAACTGCCCCGACTCGGAGACCCTCCTCGCCACCGCCCTCGACATCGGGCTCGTGGGCATCAGGGCCGAGGCCGGGGCCGTCTACCTCGCCGAGGACGACGGATGGATGCGGCTGGCCGTGTACAAGGGCATGGAGAAGGAGATCATGGACCGGTTCCCCGCCGTCGCCCCCGACTCCTCGCTCCCGCTCGCCGTCGCCGTACGCGAACAGCGGCCCGTCCACGGACTGGCCGAAGACCTGCTGGGGCGCTATCCGGACCTCGACGCCCTGAACGTGCCCATCGACTTCGTCGTGATGCCGCTGCTGGTCGACAACCGGTGCCTCGGCGGGCTGATCGTGCGGTTCGCCCGGACCAGCGCGCTCTCCCCGGAGGACGACCAGCTGCTGACGATGGTCGCGGACGTGTGCGCACACCGGCTGGAGCATCTGCTCGTGCTGGAGCGTTTCGGGCCCCCGGCGGGCATCCCCGGCCCCGGGCCGGATTCCGCGGACCGCGAGGAGCTGGCCCGCCGGACCCGGCACTCCCGGCGCACCCGGCTGGAACTCGCCATGTCCGGCGGCAACGTCGGCGCCTTCGAGTGGGACATCCCCACCGACACCATCATCTGGGACGAACGACTGATCAGACTGTTCGGGTTCGACCCCGAGAAGTTCGACGCCCACGTCCACACCTTCCTCGACGCCATACACCCCAGCGACCGGCCCGCCATGGAGCGGGCCGTCCAGAGCAGCCTGGTGTCGGGCGAGTACCACTCCATCCACCGCGTCATCCGGCCCGACGGCGCCATCCGCTGGCTGGAGGCGAAGGGCACCATCGAGCGCACGCCCGAGGGCGACCCCGGACTGATGGTGGGCGTCGCCTGGGACATCACCGAGCAGCGGGAACGCGCGGCCCGGCGTGAGGCTCGCAGGGAGTTCGTCCTCAGGGTGACCAGCGCCTTCGCCGCCGCGCTGACGACCGAGGACATCATCGGCGCCATGACCGGCACGGTCCTGCCCGAGCTGGGCGCGCACGCCATGGCCATCCACCTCGAACGCGACGGACGGCTCCTGCTCGCGGGTGCCGTCGGCTATCCCCCGGAGACCCTGGAACGGCTGCAGCTGATCGGCACCGAGGACGACAACCCCATGGCCGAGGCCCTCCGGGTGGGCCAGCCCCTGTTCTTCGGTTCACGAGAGGCGTATCTGCGGCGCTTCCCCGGCGCCCGTCTGCGCCCCGCCGACCATCATCACGCGTTGGTTTTCCTGCCGCTCACCTCGGCGGACGGCACGGTCGGGACCTGTCTCATCTCGTTCGACGAGCCCCGCGAGTTCAGCCCCGACGACCAGCTCGTCGCCGCCGCCGTCTCCGGCATCCTCGCCCAGTCCCTGGCCCGCGCCCGGCTCTCCGACGTGTTCCGGGCACGGATGACCGAACTCCAGGAACTGATGATGCCGCGCACCCTGCCGCGGCTGCCCGGCTTCGAGGTCGCCGCACGCTATCTCCCGGCCTCCGAGGGCATGCAGGTCGGCGGTGACTGGTTCGACATGATGCCGCGCGAGGACGGCGGCGCGTCGTTCGTGATCGGCGATGTGCAGGGGCACAGCGCGCAGGCCGCCGGGGTCATGGGCCAGCTGCGCACGGCCCTGCGGGCGCACGCGTCGGACGGCTACCGCGCCGAGCATCTGATGGCCCGTGGCAATCAGACCCTGTGGGGCCTGGACACGGATCGGTTCGCCACCTGCTGCATCGCCGATGTGTCACCGCGCGCCGGGCATCTCCAGATCGTACGGGCCGGACATCCGAGCCCGCTCCAGTCCGAGCCGGACGGCACCGTCCACGAGCTGGCGGTGCCCGGCACAGTCCCGCTCGGATACGCGCCGGACGACCGGTACCCCGTCTTCCACGGCCAACTCCGGCCGGGCGCGGCCCTGCTGCTCTTCACGGACGGGCTGGTGGACCGCCCCGACCGTTCGTACGACGAGGCCGTGGGGGCGGTGTCCGCGGCCTTCGGCCAGTGGATGAAAAAGGCCCAGAACAGCGGTCCCGACAAGCCGGCCGATCTGGAGGAGCTGGCCGACATCCTCGTATCGGACGCTTTCACTCACCCCGGATACGACGATGTGGCGGTGCTGCTGATCAGGCGCGAGCCGCAGCCGTAGGCGCCCGGCGCGCGGGAGAGCGGTCCCGGCCGCCCGTATGCATCAGGCGGCCCCGCGCGGCGGCGTTGCCCTCCGCCGGGTGCGCGCCTCCGCCACGGGGTGGGCTCCTCATCCGTCGGTGGGTGCCTGTCCGTCATCGATACGACCCGCGACGGCCGGAGAGCCCGACGCGCCCGGATGAAGAGCCCCGAGTGTCCTGACAACCCCCGGTTCGGGTGGCCCCCACCGCCCCTGTGATTCGAACTGCGGATCACGGCGACCGCGCCGCGCGCCCACGGGCAACACGGCCCGGATATCGAATTTCTGACCGATGGCCGACCGTTACGCATCTCTGATCAGCAGCGTTGTACGGGCGCCGGAACGCAGGGCTCACGTACTACCGAGACGGGTGGCTCGTATGACACAGCGCGGCGAGAGCACAGAGAATCGAACGGGGAAGCAGGCGACCTCCGGGACCGAAGGGGCTGACGGGACCGGGGAGGCCCGGCAGGCACAGGATTCCGAGGGGGGACCTCAACCCGATACGGCGCCGGATTCCCGGACGGCCCGGGAATCCGGAACGTCACCGGAATCCGGAACCGTTCGGGAGACCGGAACCATTCGGGAATCCGGTGCGGTGCGGGAATCCGGAACGGCACGCCGATCTGGGAGAGCGCGGACGTCCACGAAGGCGTCCGCGAACGCGTCCACGAAGACGGAGAGGCCCGGCACGCACGGCCGGAAATCCCAGGAGCCCCAAGGAACCCAGAAATCCCAAGAATCCCAGGATTCCCGGAAACTCCAGGAGCCCGAGGAGATCTCGGAATCCGAGCAGCTGCTGTTCGGCGGCCCTCTCCGCTATGACGGGGGCTGGAACGAGCACGACGGCTCGTTCCTCGAACTGAGCCTCCGCAGCATGATCGCCCGGATGCCCCGCCTGATCGCCTCCACGGTCCGGCTGGCCCACCGCGCCGATCGCCGCGCCCTGCGCCAGGTGGCGGGCGCGGAATTCGGCAGCGGTATCGCACAGGCCGTCGGACTGGTCGCCGTCAACCAGGTCCTCGTCCACATCCTGGGGACGGGCGAGCCGGGCGAACGCCTCCTCGCCGCCGTGCCGGCCTTCGTCGCCGTGGCGGTGACCGCCCTGATCGCCGCGCTGATGCGGTCGGCCTCCACCGCCGGGACGGGCCGCCTCGAACCCAAGGTGTTCCGGGTGGCGACCGAGGAGTATCTGGAGCGGGTGGCGCGCGTCGAGCTGGAGGCGGTCGAGGACGAGCAGTTCCACAAGCTGCTGGACTCCGCCCAGTGGGGCGCCGAGTCCGCGCGCCGGATGATCAGGTTCTGTACCTCGGTGGTGAATGCCACCATCTCGCTGACGGCCGCCGCCGGTGTGCTGACGATCCTGCACCCCGCCCTGCTGCCGCTGCTCGCGCTGATGACCCTGCCCAGCGCCTGGAGTTCGCTGACGATCGCCCGCCGCCGCTATGTCTCGTTCCACATCTGGGTCCAGCACGCCCGCGCCGGTCAGCTGCTCGGCCGTCTCCTCATCGACGCGCAGGCCGCGCCCGAGGTACGGGTCCACCACATCGGCCCGTTCCTGCTGAGGCACTTCCGCACGATGGCCGAGACCGGAGAGCGCGAGCAGACCCGGCTGGCCGGGCTCGCGGCCCGTACCGGCCTGGTCGCCTCCGCCTGGACCGGGCTCACCGCCGCCGCCACGTACGCGACACTCGGTCTGCTGCTGTGGGCGGGCGCGATGGATCTGGCGGTCGCCAGTACGGCGGTCATCGCCATCCGCACCGGCTCCGCCAATCTGGAGGCTCTCGTCATCCAGCTCAACTACCTGTACGAGGAGAGCCTGTTCGTCGCCGACCTGGACCGGCTCTGCCGGGAGGCGGACCGCCGGCTGATCCCCACGACGGGCCGCCCGCTCCCTGAGGACCTGCGCGCGATCCGCTTCGAGAACGTCACCTTCACCTACCCCGGCGACCACGACGAGCCCGCGCTCGACGGGGTGGACGTGACCATCCCCACCGGCCGGATCGTGGCGCTCGTCGGCAACAACGGCAGCGGCAAGTCCACGCTCGCCAAACTGCTCTGCGGTCTGTACGTCCCCGACTCGGGCCGGATCCTCTGGGACGGCGTCGACGCGGCGGAGGCCGACCGGAACGAGCTGTTCGACCGGATCGCCGTCGTCGCGCAGGACTTCTACCGCTGGCCGTTCACCGCGCGGGTCAATGTCGCCATCGGCCGCCCCGACGCACCGCACGACGAACCGCTGCTGGACGCGGCGGCCGAGTACGCCGGAGCCGACGAGACGATCACCTCGCTCCCCCGCGGCTGGGACACCCTGCTCGCCCGCGGTTACAAGGGCGGCCACCAGATCTCGGGCGGGCAGTGGCAGCGCCTCGGCATCGCCCGCGCCCGCCACCGCGACGCGCGGATCCTCGTCGTGGACGAGCCCACCAGCGCGCTGGACGCGGAGGCCGAGCAGCGGGTCTTCGACCAGATCCGCGATCTCGCGGCCGAGGGGCAGACGGTCGTCCTGATCACCCACCGGCTGCACAGCGTCCGGCACGCGGACGAGATCTATGTGCTGGAGAAGGGGCGGGTCATCGAGCACGGTTCGTTCGCGGAGCTGATGCGGGCGGGGGAAGGGGCCTGTGACGGCGTCGGCGAAAAGGCCGGTGCCGGAGGCGGAGCTGAAGCCGGGGGGCGGGGTGGCTCTTTCCGCCGGATGTATCTGACCCAGTCACGCCAGTACGCGTACGAGAGCGGGGCGGAGACCTCGAACGGCGGGGAGGGCGGGACGGAGAACGGTACGGAAAGCCGGGGCGCGGGGGTGCCCGGCCGACGGGACGGCGCGGAGGCGGCGACGGCCCCGGCCGACTGACGCGGTACGGCCCGGCTTTCCCAAGGAGACCGGGCCGTACACCTGCATCACGCCGTGATATCCACCGTGTTTCCCCGTGGGAATCCCCGCTCAGGCAGCCTCGAACATCTCCCGGAGCTTGGCCTCGTCGTCCTTGGAGAGATTGCTGCGGATCAACTCGGCGGTTCCGGGCGGGAACGCGTCGTGGACACGGTCCACCACCGTGTCCGAGGTCAGCAGGAAGAGCGCGGAGGTGCCCGGCTCCACCTCCTTGCGGACGCCGGCGATGAAGTCGTCGTCGATTCCGACGTCCGCGAGCGACCCGCCGATCGCACCGGCGGCGGCGCCGATCGCCGCGCCGAGCAGCGGCACGAAGAAGATCAGGCCGAAGAGCATCCCCCAGAAGGTCCCGGACAGGGCGCCGACGGCGGCGAGGTTGTGGAGCTGCTTGGTCTTCGGCTGTTTACGGTCGGTCGGCCAGGTCACGACGGCGGCATCGTGGATCTGGATGAGGCTCTGCTTCTGGAGCGACTTCAGGGTGTCCTCGACCTGGGCGGCGCCCTCGGGAGTGTGGAACTTCCAGGCGGTGAGCGTGGCCACGGATGTCTCCTTGTCGAACGGCCGGGCACCCCTGGGCCCCCGGCAGAGCAGTGGTGCTGCGGTCGCGCACTGTCACCTATCCCAGCATTGAAGGTCATTTCCTGCATGTCGGGCGGATCGGAGCGTGATCCGGGGACGGTTGCCCCGCCCTCCCCCGGCCCCTCCCGCCCCCTCCCGTCCGGTCCGGGACGCCCCGCTCGGGCCGGTCCGCCCGGTGGTCCACACCAGTTACGCGGGCCCTGAATACGGAGGAAAGAAATCCGGAACGCCCGTTCCACAGGCACTTGTGGCCGGTTCGGGAAGAATTCGCGGGCTTTCGATTTCCCTCATATAACAGCTCGCCCGGAACCGTCCTTCTCCGCTTGACCCGAACACTTCAAGGCGCTTACCTTCTGCCCCTGGCTCGCTCCGTGAAGGACGGGCCCCACCGCATCCTCGGGGGACACCCATGCATTGGTACACAGATGTGCTCAAGAAGTACGCGGTATTCAACGGGCGGGCCCGCCGCCAGGAATACTGGATGTTCACACTGTTCAGCACGATCATCAGCATCGTCCTGAGCATCCTCGACAGCATCTTCGGCACGGTCGCCCTTTTCTCGGGCGTCTACGCCCTCGCCGTCCTGCTGCCCTCCCTGGGTGTCTTCGCCCGCCGGATGCACGACACGGGCCGCTCGGGCTGGTGGTTCTTCATCGCCCTCGTCCCGGTCGTGGGCTTCATCGTGCTGCTCGTCTTCCTGGCCACGGAGGGCAAGCCGGAGGAAAACCAGTACGGCCCGAACCCGAAGCTGGCTCCGAGCTACTGACCGTCCGTACGCCTTCCGCAAGCGGGCCGGCGGGAACCGCTCTCCCCATGGCCCGGCACAGCCCCGTCCTGCTCGCCAGGGCGGGGCTGTCCCCTGTCCGTCGTCCGGCGAACTCCCGCCAACGCGGCCCCGCCGCCTCCCGGTCGACGCGGTCAGCCGGATCCCGGCGCTTCCGGGCCCGGGGCAGGAGGCAGCCCCGCCAGCGCGGCCGGACGGACAGCCGAGGGGCCGAAGCGGGCGCGGGCCCGGTCCGCGGCGGCCTCGATCCTGCGGGCGGTGTCGTCGGACGGGTCGAAGGTCAGCTGATGGGTGGCGAGTTCGGCGGGGCCGATGTCCTCCGCCCGGAGGGTGACGGCGCGGACCCGGGCCCGCTGGAGAGCCAGCGCCGTGTACATCCGGTCGGCGGCGTCGGCGAGCGCCGGGGAGTGCGCGGTCGGCTCGGGCAGCGTACGCGCGCGGGTGGTCGTGGACCGGTCGGCGTAACCGATCGTGAGGACGAGGACGCGGGCGACCTGATGGTCGCTGCGGAGCCGCCAGCCGAGTTCCTCGGCGTTCGCGAGCAGGGCGCGGTGGTGCTGCCGGGGGTCGAGTTCGTCGCGGCCGAAGTCATGGGTGGCGGTGAGGGCGCGCGGCGGGGCGGTGGGGGTGACCGGGGTGGGGTCGATGCCGTCGGCGTACTGCTGGAGCCGGCGTCCGGTGGGCCCGCCGAGGATGCGCTGGAGGGTCAGGGGCGGGACGCGGCGGAGGTCGCCGATGGTGTGAAGGCCGTAGGGGGCGAGGGTGCGTACGGTGGCGGGCCCGACGCCGGGCAGCGCGGCCACCGGCAGGGGCGCGAGATACGCGGCGACGCCGTCCGGGTCCGTGGGGGTGGCCCGGATCGAGCCCGGCGGCCCGGACTGCGCGGCGATCCGGGCGAGCAGCGGGTTGGGGCCGATGCCGATGGTGCAGTCGGCGCCGTACACACCGGCGGCGCGCATACGGACGAGGGCGGCGAGTTCGAACGCGTCCCGCCGGAAGTAGCGGTGGGCTCCCGTGACATCGGCGAGGGCCGCGTCGGGCGGCGCCGCCTGGACGACGGGGGTGATCCCGCGCAGGAGACCGAGAAGCCTGCGGTAGGCGGCCTCGCCGCCCGGGGCACCGAAGTGGACGTAGAGGATCATCCCGCACTTCCCCGGCTGGCGTGGTGGAGGGTACGGCCGCCGACGAGGGGGACGCCGGGGGGCCGCAGATCGGCCCATGCGTTCATGACGTAACCGGTGGGCTCGGTGAGCGTCCGGCTTCCGGCGGTGGCGGAACGGGCCGCCGGGGCGGGGCGGGTGAGCCGGTCGGCGACGGCCGAGGCACCGCCGTCACGGTACAGGTCGATCAGTTCGGCGAAGTCCCAGGCGGCGAGCCCGGTGACGCTCAGGCTGCGCGGCCGGTTCCGGGGGCGGCTGACCGTGCCGCGTACCAGCAGCAGGGCGCTGTGGAAGACGGTGGACGCGCACAGGTCGTGGCTGTCCTCGAAGAAGGCCAGGTCGGACAGGCCGGTGGGGTCGTCGAGGGTCGCGAAGATCACCCGCCGCCCACCGCGTATCGGCGGGGTCTGGGTGGCGGTCTTCACTCCGGCGACCAGGACCGTGGTGCCGTGCGGCAGCTGTCCGAGGCGGGCGGCGGGGGTGGCGCCGACATCGGTCAGCAGGGACAGATGGTCGTCGAGGAGATGGCGGGTGACATCCATGTCGAGTACGTCCAGTTCGGCGGCGAGCTGGTCCCAGCCGTCCATGGCGGGCAGCCCGCTCGGGGTGGCCGGGCCGTCGCCGCCGCCGTCGTCCCCGAGGGGGAGCTGGCCGGATCCGGTGGACGCCCGCCCCTGCCGGTGCAGTTCGGCGATCTCCAGCAGCAGGTCCCGGCGACCCGTGCCGAGGCAGTCGAGCGCGCCGACGCGGGCGAGCCGGTCGGCGGTGGGGCGGCTGGGGCGGGCGCGCTGCCAGAAGTCCTGGAGCGAGACATAGGGCTGCCCGGTGATGATCCGGCCGGTCTCGGCCGCGCTGATGCCCCGGATATGCGCGAGGCCGATCCGCACCCCCCATTTCTCGGACATCGGTTCGCTGCCTTTCCCGGACGTCGGTACGTTGCCGGGGGCGGGGTGGGTGCGCACCGATTCGATCCGGGAGTCGGAATGGGCGTGGTTGACGTCCGGGAGCAGCAGCGGCACCCCCCGGCGGCGGGCGTCCGCGACGAACACCCGCTTGTGGTACATCCCCGGATCATGGGTGAGCAGCCCGGCGTAGAAGGCCGCGGCCCGGTGCCGCTTCAGCCACGCGGACTGGTACGTCGGCAGGGCGAAGGCGGCGCCGTGCCCCTTGCAGAATCCGTACGCCCCGAAGCCTTCGAGTACGGCCCACACCTCCCGTACGACCTCGGCGGAGTAGCCCCGCTGCCGCGCCCGGTCGGCGAACCAGGCGCGCAGCCGCCCCTGCCGGTCCCGGTCGGAGAGCGCCCGGCGGGCCTCGTCCGCCTGCCCGAGGTCGCAGCCGGTCATCGTCTCGATGATCCTGATGACCTGCTCGTGGAAGACGACCTGACCGCTGGTCTCGCGCAGGATGTCCCGCAGGTGCTCGTGGGGGTAGCCGACCCTGGACCGCCCGTCGCGTACGGAGATCAGCGGGTCGATCATGTTCGCGGCGACCGGGCCGGGCCGGAACAGGCTGATGTCCAGCGTGATGTCGTCCATGGACGCCGGTTTCAGCCTGCGGACCAGGTCCCGCTGTCCGGGCGACTCGATCTGGAAGCAGCCCATGGTCTGCGCCGACTGGATGAGCCGGTAGGTGGCCGGGTCGTCCAGCGGTACCTGGGCGGGGTCGTCGATGTCGAGTCGCTCGCCCGTGGCGCGCCCGATCTCGGCGACCGCGTGGGCGAGCGCCGACTGCATCCGTACGCCGATCAGATCGGCCTTGATGTGTCCCGTGTCCTCCACGTCCTCCTTGTCGAACTGGGCCATGGAGATGCCGTCGACCGTGGTGGGCACCACCGGGGTACGGTCCAGCAGCCCGTCGTCCGAGATCAGCAGGCCGCAGGGGTGCATCGCCATGCCGTGCGGCAGCCCGTCCAGCGCCTCCACCAGCGTCCACAGCCGCCCGTGGTCCTCCCCGGCGACCTCCCGCAGCTCCGGCAGCTCCCGCAGGGACGCCCGGACGTCCTTCGCCCGGATCTGCGGGAAGCTCCTGGCCAGCCGGTGCGCCTCCTCCGGCTCGATGCCGCGCGCCCGCGCCACGGCCTCGATCGCACCGCGCGCCCGGTAGGTCTCGTAGACGGCGAGCGTGGCCACCCGCTCATTGCCGAAACGTTTCAGCACCGCCTGGTAGACCTCCACCCGCCGCGCGCTCTCCACATCCAGGTCGATATCCGGCATGGCGGTGCGGTACGGGGAGAGGAAACGTTCCATCAGAAGCCCGCGCTCCACGGGGTCGACCGGGCTCATCCCGAGCAGGTGCACCACCAGCGAACCCACTCCCGAGCCGCGCGCCGACACCCGTACGCCCAGGCCTCTGGTGACCTCCACGATCTCCGCCATGGTCAGGAAGTACCCGGCGAGCCCGCGCCCCGCGATGATCCGCAGCTCGCTCTCCAGCCGGTCCCAGCGCGCGGCGTCGCGGTGGTGGCCGCGGTGCATCATCGCCCCCGCGCACCGGGCGGCCAGCACCCGGTCCGCCGTCTCCCGCGTGGCGCCGATCAGATGCGGCTCCGGCAGATGCAGCCGACCCAGCCCGAACGCGTCCCCCGGGTCCACCTCACAGGCCGCCGCCGTCTCCTCCGTCGCCGCCAGCAGTTCCCGCGCCCGCCGGGCGGGGCGCCCGGCCGCCTCGGTGACCCGCTCGGCGATCCGCTCCATGCTCCCGGCGTCCTTGAGCCACCGCTCGCCGCCGTCCAGCAGCGCGCCGTCACGGGTGTCGACCGGCACCAGCAGCCGCGCCGAGTCGAGGATGTCCGCGATCTCGCCCTGGCCGGGGTCGGCGTAACGGACCGCGTTGGTCAGCACCGCGGTGATCCGCTGCTCGTCCGCGAAGCCGAGCATCCGCGCGGCCAGCCGCAGCGACCCCGGCCCGGTCCCGGGCCGGTCGTGGCAGACGACCTCCAGCCGCAGC
Organism: Streptomyces sp. NPDC004609; assembly: GCF_042873655.1. Lineage (NCBI taxonomy): Bacteria > Bacillati > Actinomycetota > Actinomycetes > Kitasatosporales > Streptomycetaceae > Streptomyces > Streptomyces sp. NPDC004609. Next base: position 49,415 of record NZ_JBIALS010000004.1, read on the forward strand.
GCGTCCCCGAACCGCTCCCGCCACGGCTCCAGCAGCCGCACCGCCCGGTCCGGCCGCCCCTGGGCCAGCGCCCGGCCGACCTCGGAGTCCGCGCCGAGCAGGACGAACAGCTCCGCGCCGGGCGCTCCGTCCAGATCGCCCCAGGTGATCCCGTCCGCCGCCGAGGCCGACACCAGACGGCACAGCGCAGCCCAGCCGGCCGGCGTCCGCGCCAGTACGGTGGCGCGCTGGGGGGCCTCCTCGACGAAGGCTCCGCCTCTGGCGGGCGTACGGGAACGTCCGGCGCCGCGCGCGGCGGCACCGCTGCTCCCGGCGCCCTCGGCACTCCCGGCGGGGCCCCTGGCGGCGTCGCCCACGGCAGTCGTGTGCTCGGGCCGGGCCGTTCCGCTTCCGCCGTGCCCGGCGCCACCGCTGTGACCGGCGCCCGCGAACCCGGCTCCCGCGAACCCGGCATCGGGCACGGCGGGCATCGCGAGATCGGCACCGAACAGCGGCCGGACACCGGCCCTGGCGCACGCCTTGGCATGGCGCACCGCGCCCGCGAGGCTGTCCCGATCGCTCAGCGCGAGCGCGTCGAGGCCCCGTTCCGCGGCTCTCTCCGCCAGATCCTGGACATGGCTGGCTCCGTAGCGGAGGGAGTACCCGGAGGCCGCGCGGAGATGCGTAAACGACATACGCACCTCCTCTCACCAGCCACAACGCTCCCTCCGGTCGAATCGACCCTCGCGAACTCCTCCTCTCTCACGATAGACCAATTTCGAAGAAACGTTCGAACGGAGGGAGGGGCGGGATCGCCCGAGGTCGGACGCGCTCTCCGTGATCAACCGGGAGCGTGACCCGGGGCGTGACCGGGGGTCGGCAACCAGAGCCGGGGCGGGGCGGAGGGAACGGGTGCGCCGGGCGGCGCCCGCCGACACGGAGCCCGCCGACGGGCACGGCGGGGGCAGCGACGCCGACGCGGACGGGGGGACCCGGTGAGCACCGGCCATGGTCCGGGGCCCGTGGTGCGGGCGCTGCACCGCCATGTTCCGGACGTGGAGGAGTCCGGGGAGATCCGGGCCGGATTCCTGAGCCCCGACACCTTCCGGCCGTACCCGCCCGGGGCCATGGTCGTTCTGGACGCCGGGGAAGGCTGGTGGGCCCACGCGCACACGTGCGCGGTGATCGCGGGGGCGCTCGCGCACACCGGACACATCGCGATCACAGGGACCGGGCCCGACCGCACCCGGGGCGCGGACGAGCGTCACGGGGCGCTGTACGGGCTTGACGCCATCGCGGACGCCATCACCCGGGCGCACGCCCTGTACGGCCACGTGCGTGCACTCCCCCCCTGACCAGCCATCAGACACCCGGTGCGCTGGCACAGACCGACACGGACCGAGGAACCGGTTCCACCACCCCCTACACGTAAGGCCCGACCGGTCGCACCCCCGCCCGCGCGCGAAGGTCGACGACCACACCGCCAGGAATGGGACCCCCTGTCATGGCCGCTCCCGAACACCACCCGACCGGGGAACGGCGGTCGCAGAGCGCGCCGTTACATCTGACCCCCGCCGCAACAGCGGGCGTACTCTCGTGATATGAGCAACGCGGGTAAGCACGTGAAGGAAGTCCGTAAGCGCCGGGGGCTCACGCAACAGGGTCTCGCTGAAGCCTCGGGCGTCTCACTGTCGATCATCCGGAAACTGGAGCAGGGGGAGCGGGAGACCGCCCGCCTTGAGACGCTGCGGAAACTCGCCGTCGCACTCCGTGTGCCGACCATGCGTCTGTCGGGGGGACCTAACGAAGAGGGACCCCGGGCAGGCACCGAGGCGCGCTGGAAAGCCGTACGCGCCGCCCTCGAACAGCCCCCGCTCATCCCGGAACCAGACGACGACCAACCGACCGTGGCCGGTGTACGAGATGCGCTGAGCGCGGCGGAACCCCTTTTCCGCAAGGACGAGTTCGGGAGCCTCGCCGTAGTACTGCCTCCGCTACTGCGAGACGCGGAAGCGTTGGGAGCGGAGGGGCGCGCCATCCGCGTACGGCTTCTGCAGCTTGCCGGGTGGCTCATGGTCCAGACGCGTCAGTTCGACGCGGCAGAGACCGCCCTACAGCGCGCGTTGGACGACTCTGCGGACCGTATGGAAGGCGCAGCGACCGTCAACACGATGTGTTGGCTGTTGCTGCGTCAGGGGAAGTTGGACACGGCACTGAACCTAGCCGTGAAGTGGGCTGACGAGACCGAGCCACGTATCTCGCGGGCCACTGCGGCGGAGCTGAGCACTTGGGGGTGGATGCTGCTCCGGGTGTCGGCGGCAGCAGTGCGGAACTCGCAAGCCGGACAGGCGGCGGACGCGCTTAAGCTCGCTCAAGCAGCGGCTATTTTGCTGGGGCGCGAGCACACGCACGAATACGAGCTTCGGCGAACATTCGGCCCAACCACGGTGAAGCTGAAAATCGCTGAGAACGCGGGTGTCATTGACCGCCCGGATGCCGTACTGCGACTGGCAGAGCTGGTTCCGGGACCCGCGCTGAAGACTGTGACGTCCAACAACCGCAACCGCCACTTTCTCGATGTGGCGGACGCCTACGCAAAGACGGGCCAGTTCTCAGAGGCGTTCGGGAAGCTCGAACAGATCAGGGCCGGTAGTCCGGAATGGCTGCCCAATCAGCGGTACGCCCGGGACGTCCTTTCCAAGATCGTCAAGGGTCGTCGGACGCTGACACCTGAAATGCGGACCATGGCTGACGTCGTGGGGCTGCCGCTGTAGCTGAACCCTGGGGCACTTCGATGTGGCAGGTCATCAAAGTGCCACAGACGAGAGAATTGCCTCTCCGTAGCTTCGTCGTCACTCAGGCGAATCACGGGCGGGTGGGGCGACGTGTCAGGAGAACACGCGGGAAGGCGCACGGACTCGGGCCGTTCAGCACCCGATGACGTGACGGAGCCAGCGACCGGCTTACCAGTCCGGTTACACGCCCCCTCCACTCCCGACCCGGAGCCCGCACCCGTGGATGGCTGTTGTCTCTGTGCCGCTGCGGGGCGGGGGCGTGCGTCGGCACAGCACCGGGGCAGCGTCGGAGACGTACGCCACTACAGCGAGATCACCGGCAGCATCCCCACCGCCGGGCCACGGACCGAAAAGGGGTCGGCTGGTGAATCTCGACTTCCCCGAGAACGGTGAGCCCCCGGTCCGATCGGCGCTCGACTGGCCCCCGTGCAGGTGCGGGTTACCCACGTGCCCGGACGCGCCCCCCGCCGGGGACGGGCCGGATCAGGCGGATGCCGACTCGGAGGTGCTGCGGTCGCTGCGTGCCCGGGTGCGTGAGGAGAACCGGGCACGCCGGAACAGGTGGCCGCTGTGACGCTCCTCTACGTACGGCTCGTACTCGCCTTGGTTGCGGCGGAGATCCGGTTACGGGAACGCTTCCCCCGCCTGATGTGGAGGCTGACGACGACGCGTCGGCAGCGCCGGGCGCTCATGTCCGAGTTACAGCGTCTGGAGAGCGACCCCGAGTTCGCCGCACAGGCACGCGCCCGGCTCGACGCCGAGTTTGACCAGCAACTCGACCGCGCGTTCGCGGAACTGCTCCGGGCTCTGACCGACCCCGACAGCCCGGACGCCCACGGGTGAGCAACCCCCGCTCCTGACCCGCTGGCCCATCACACGAAAGCACCCCGACGGACCGAATAGGCCCGGTCCGCCGAGGCTCCGCCGAACAGCCAACTGGAGCTGAACGACGTATGCCCGACTGTATCCCCCGCACCCTCGCACGGGTGCTCGCACTCCTCCTGAGGACATGCCGCCCCGGGCCCGGACGCCACACCGGCCGGTACCTGACAGGGCACCCTGAGCCCAAGCCCATGCCCGTACCGGTGAACCCGTGGTCCCGCCCGTGGACCGGACCGACCAAGGAACAAGCACGCGCGATCTTCGAGCAGCAAGCGGAGACCACCCTCCAACTCCGCCGGTTACCGCAGCGGCGGCAGCGGACCACGCTCTACTACGCGCCCCGGGGAATCGATCTCCCCCACATGTTTCGGGGCGCCCTATTGCCCGCCGACACCGTCTCCACGGTGGAGGCCACCCCGTGAACGCCGACTCCTTCTTGACATCACTCCCGCCCGCACCCGCCGTCCGCTGCTGCTACTGCGGCAGGCTCACCACCGCACCGATCCCAGTCCGGTGGGCAGCCGGTGCCGACAGGTACGGAACAACCCTCTACGCCTGCCCCCACTGCGCCCCCACCCTCATCCCGGGCCCGACCCCCGGGGAACTCACACCTGACTCGTAACCCCCGCGCATGGAGCCCACCCCCATACGGCGGTCCCGGTCGGCCGTACCCGTACGACGACCGGGACCGCTCCTCGTTCCCGATGACGAGGGATCACCCGCCCCGGGGCACTCGGTGCCGACGGAGCAAAGAGCCAGTGCGTGTGTCTCCTATGAAAGGTGACAACGTCGAACCGGCGCGCCATCGGGCACCGGCACCGCCACCGGCCGACACCGCGCCCGCAGCCGTACAGCCGTCAGACGCTCAGAGGTCCTGGCCCCGGGACACAGGACTCCCGGGCCCCTCCGCCGACGGATCCCTGCTCCCGCGCGTGACGAGACTGGTGGCGAGGAAGACCTGGCGCGACTGCCGGCCCGGTTCGCCCATCCGGGCCGGCAGCATCTCCGTGGCCTGTGTGGTCAGCTCGCTCACCGGCTGCCGGATCGTCGTCAGCGGCGAGGGTTCGGGTGAACGTCCTCGCGTACGGGGTGTGCCGGGGCCGCTCGGCCCAGGGGGCGGACCACCACGCCCAGGACCTGGTCCACCGGGCAGGGCCCGTGGCTCCGGGAGTCGTCGCTGTACGCGCCGTCGCCGACCACCGCGAGATGGCCCGCCGGTACCGGTCCGCCGCCGAACGGGTCACCCGCCAGCGCCACCGCCCGCTTGATGAACCACTCGGTGGCCGTGAGGTCACCGGAGACCGGTGGCCTCTCCCGCCACGAGGTGTACAGATCGGGGCAGGCGACCACCACGATGTCGTCGCGCCGCAGCCCGCGCGCGCCGCGCCGGATCAGCACCCGGTCGCCGTCGGACAGGGTGGGCAGCATGCTCCCGCCGCGCACGGTCACGGCCACATAGCGCTGCCGTACCCGCCACGCGGCGACGGCGGCGGCGCCCGTACCGGCCAGGGCGACGAGCAGGACGAGGGACCACCTCATGCGATCCGGCCGTCCCGCAGCTGGACCACCCGGTCGCAGCGGGCCACCACGTCCGGGTCGTGGGTGGCCAGCACCACGGTCGTGCCGTGCCGGTCCCGCAAGCCGGCCAGCAGGTCGAGGACCTCCTCTCCGGCCCGGGAGTCCAGGTTGCCCGTCGGCTCGTCCGCCAGGATCAGCCGGGGGTCGCCGATCAGGGCGCGGGCGACGGCCACCCGCTGCTGCTGCCCGCCCGACAGCTTGGAGGGCAGGGACTCCTCCCGGCCCTCCAGCCCCACCGAGGCCAGCAGCTCACGTGCCCTGGCCCGCCGGTCGAAGTCCACCCGGTACGGCAGCACGGGCGCGATGACGTTGTCCAGCGCGGTGAGCGCGGGCAGCAGGTGGAACCGCTGGAAGACGAAGCCCACCCGGCGCCGGTACGCCGCGAGTTCCGCCCGCTTCATCGCGGTGACGCGCTGCCCGGCCACGTCGATCGTGCCCGAGTCGGGCTGCTCCAGCGCCCCCAGGAGGTACAGCAGGGTGGACTTGCCCGAGCCCGACGGGCCGGTCAGGGCGACCGTCTCCCCCTCCTCGATCCGCAGGTCCACCTCGTCGCAGGCCCGTACCGGGGCCCCGGACCCGCCGTCGTACGTCTTGCACAGGCCGCTCACCTCGACCAGGGGGTCCTTCCGGCTCGCGGAGCCTCTCCCGGCCGCCGGGCCCTTCCGGTCCCTGGGCGGCTCCGCCTCGGCCGCCTCGTCCATGGGGGCGCTCACACCGCCACCTCCTCGTCCTCGTTCTCGTTCTCGTCCTCGGTGTATCCGGATGCCTGAAGCGCGAAGAGTCGTGCGTACTCGCCGCCCAGAGCGACGAGTTCGCCGTGGCTGCCGCACTCGCTGATTCTTCCGTCCGCCAGGACCACGATGCGGTCGGCCCGGCGCACGGTACCCAGCCGGTGGGAGATCAGCAGGCTGGTCGTTCCCTCGCGGTGGGCCCGCAGCCGCTCGTGCAACCGCTGTTCCGCGGCGGGGTCGAGGCCGGCGGTGGGCTCGTCCAGGATGAGCAGATCGCGGCCCTCGCGGAGCATCGCGCGGGCCAGGGCGAGGCGCTGCCACTGACCGCCCGACAGAGCCACCCCCGCCGACGGCTCGCCCGTCTCCTCGTCGTCGGCCTCGGGGAAGGTACGGGACAGCAAGGTGGCGTAGCCGCGCGGCAGTTCGCTGAGGAAGCCGTGGGCGTCGGCGCGGCGGGCCGCGTCGGCGATCCGCTCGGGGTCGTCGAGATGGCGCAGGTCCCCGATGCCGATGTTGTCCGTCGCCGACAGGTCGTAGTCGACGCGGTCCTGGAACACCGCGCTGACCCGGCCCCGCAACAGCTCCGGGTCCATCTCGCGGATGTCCGTACCGTCCCACCGCACGGTGCCCCGCGTCGGGTCGTACAGGCGGCAGACCAGCTTGACCAGGGTGGACTTGCCGGCGCCGTTGAGGCCGACGAGGGCGACGGACTCGCCCCGCGCGATCGTCAGACTCACCCCGCGCAGCACCCAGGGGCCGTCCTCCCGGTAGCGGAACCAGACGTCGTCGAACGCGATACGGTCCGCGAGCGGTGCCACGGGCACCGGGTCGGGGCGCACCGGGAGGTCGGCGGGGAGGCGGTTCACCTCCACGTAGTGACGGATCGTCAACAGGGCGTGGTAGCCGGCGGTGATGTAGGAGATCCCGGTGGCCAACGCCCCCTGCACGCCGGCGGACGCGGCGAGGAAGGCCGCCACGCCCCCGGCGCCGAACCGCCCGGACAGCGCGCCGCTGACCGTCCACGCCAGCCCGCCCGCGGTGATGAGCGCGCCGAGGAGGGCGGGCGGCGACTGGAGGGCGAGCACCCGCCGGTCGTGCCGCTCCTCCGCGGCGTTGATGGCGCGCGTCTCGGTGTCCATCCGGCCGAGCAGGAACCTCCCGGCGCCGAACAGCCGCACCTCCTTGACCGCGGAGACGTCCAGCATCAGCCTCTGGTAGAAGAGCTGGCGCCGGTTGCGGGGACTGATCGTCCACGCCAGCCCGGCCTCCCGCCGGGCGAGAAGGACCTGCACCAGCAGCACGGGCACCGCCGCCGCGATCGTCACGACCGTCAGCCACGGAGAGATCGAGGAGAGGACCGCGACCATCCCCGTCACCGCGACGGCCTGCTGGACCAGGCCGAACATCGAGGTGGTGATCTGGCCCGGCGCACTGGTCGCCGAGTCCTGGGCCAGCCACAGCCGGTCCAGGAACTCCGGGTCCTCGAAGCGCCCCATGCCCACGAACCCGTTCACCTTGCCGTACAGGCGCCGCTGGGCCAAGTGGGCGATGCCGCGCTGGAGCCGGGCCTGGGTGTAGCTCGCGGCGAGTGGCAGTACGGCCATCAGCGCCGTGATCGTGCCGACGCCCACCGCGAGCGCCAGGGGCGAGAGCCCGGCGGTGTCCCGGCCGTACTGGAGCGCGTCGAAGAGCCACTTCGTCAGGAGGGTGACCCCGGCGGGCAGCAGCCCCTGCGTCACGGTGAGGACGACATGGCAGACGAAGGTGACCGGACCCGCGCGCCAGGTCAGCTCCAGGGCGGCGACCGAACCGGTGGCGAACCCGCGTGCACCACCGAGTCGGTGTGCCCCGGTGTCCCGGCTCCCGCTCACGCGGGCAGGCGGTCCAGCACCGGGTTGGTGCCGGCCTGGGCGTAGGTGACGGTGCCGTCCGGGGCGACCATCACCGTGGTGGGCGTGGCCTCGATCGTGTACCGCGTGGACAGCGGGCCGGAGGTCTCCTCCCGCACCACCGTCGCCACCCCCGCCAGCGGAGCCATCATCTCCTGGGCCGCCGTCTCGTCGTCCCCGGCGATCACCACCACCATCTGCGCGGCGTCCATCCCGGTGCGCCGGGCGAACTCGGGCAGGTCCCCGGCGGCCGTGACGCAGACGCCGCAACTGGTGGACAGGAACGTCAGCGCGGCTTCCCGGCCCTTCAGGGCGTCCGAGGTCACCGGCGTCCCGTCGGTGGCGACCGCGGTGAAGACGGGCAGCGGCTCACCCGTCGGGGGGCCCGAATCCACGGTCTCGTACGGCCGCTTGCGCTCCTCCTCGTGACGGCGCAACCGCCGGATGACCGCGAGGTTCAGCACCAGGTTCAGTGCGGTGACGGCTCCCAGGAGCAGCAGTGCTACGGACACGTAGACCATGTCACTTCCCTTTCGTCCGGTGAGTCGGGGTGTCGGGGTGTCGGGTGCGAGTGGTGCGGGTGGCGGCTGGTACGAGGGCGGAGCAGGCCCGCGTGCCGCGCCGTCACGGGGTGGCGAACAGGTCGGCGATGTCGTCGAAGAAGGCGGTCACCACGGTGATCACCGCCGCCGTCACGGCGCACAGGACGACGGCGGGCGGCGCCGGTGACGCCCCCGGGCCCGCCCCGGCTCCCGCCAGGCCCAGGACCGCCAGGCCCAGCAGGGGCGTGTTGCGCACGATGTGCCGTCGGCCCAGTCGCGCGGTAGGGCGGCCGAAGCAGGCGCACGACACCTCGGCGCGGGAGACGGTGGCCACGACGGCGACGGCGGTGAATCCCGCGGTGAGCGCGACGGCGGCGACGAGCCCGGGCCGTACCGTCTCCCCCGGGCCGAGCAGGGCGAGCCCGGTGACGCCCTCCGCCGCGATCAGGGCGGCGGCCGCGGGCCGGGCCAGGCGGCGGGCACCGGGGCCGACGCGGCGGAGGAGTCCGTCCGTCATGGCCCGGGCGTCTTCAAAGGACCGTGCCTTGGCGATCGCGGACACCAGGAGGACCCCGGCGAGCGCGAGCCGTGCCGTGAGCACCGCGTAGATCACCCTCACTCCTCCGCCAGCAGCCGGGCCGCGGACCTGCGCCGCTGGATCAGTACGGGGACCAGGCCGGCCGCCGCGGACAGCGCCGTGCCCGTGACGACGACCCCGGCGGCCGGGAGGAGCAGCGAGCCCGCCCCGCCGCCCGGTGCGAGCCACAGCGCGGCGGCCCCGCCGAGCAGCGTTCCGGCCACCGAGCCCAGCAGACCGATGAACATCCCCTCCAGCAGCACCAGCCGGGTCGTCACACCCTCGCCCCAGCCGACCGCCCGCAGCAGCGCGAACTCGGACGCGCGGTCCTGCACCCCGAGGTACATCACATCGCCCACGGCCACCGTGGACAGCAGCACCATCGTCACGACCGCGGCGACGTCGGTGGACCGCACCTGCACCGAGATGGTCTCGCCGAGCAGCGAACCGGCGAGGGTCCCCCGGAACGTGGAGGTCGCGGCGAGGAGGAGCAGGGTCGCGGCGGCGGCGGTGGCGACGGCGGCGGCACCCAGCAGGCTGCGGCCCCGGGCCCGTACGGCACCGGCCAGGGCCATGCCCGTCACCCCGGCGAACATCCGGGCCCGGCGCCCGGTGGTGACGGCCGGCCGCAGCGCGGCGACGGGCTGGACGCGTGCGGCGAGCCAGGCGGGTACCGCCCCGCTGACCAGTGCCACGACCAGGGCGACCGGGACGGCGAGCAGCGCCCGTACGACGGGCACGTCGATGCCGAGGGCGCGGCCGGTCACCCAGGCCACGGCCGTCCCGAGCACCCCGGCGACGGTCCCCAGCAGCAGCAGTTCGCCGAGGACGACGGTGAACAGCTGCCGTCGGCGCCAGCCCACGGCGGCGAGCAGCCCCAGCTCCCCGCGGCGCGAACGCACCGAGGCCGCCGCCGCGTTGGCGACGAACAGGGTGCACACCACGAGTACCAGGACCAGCAGGAGCAGGGACTTGGCGTCGGACGCCTCGATGATCCGGGCGGCGACGTTCTTCTTGCTCCACCACTCGGTGAGCGCCAGCTCGGGGCGTCCGTTCTCCCCGGCGGGCAGCGCCACGGTCGTCGCTTCGGGGGAGGAGCCGAGGACGATGTCCACGTGCAGTCCGGTGCGCTCGCGGATCTCCTCGGCGGCGACCCGCACCCGTTCCCGGGAGACCTCGTCGGCACCGGTCACCCCGGCGACCCGGACCCGGATCGCGGAGACGGGCGCGACGGTCTGCCGGTGGGAGGACAGGTGGTTGTACTCGGCGAGCCACTTGACCGACTCCATCGAGACGAGCATGAGCGGCGGCTGCTGGATGTACGCGGTGGGGGAGGACGCGGGCCGCATCGCCCCTCCGCCCAGAAGCTTGCGGGAACGCTCGTCCGCACCGGAGAGGGCCGGTTCGCCGTACGTGCCGAGGGGCAGCCGGGCGGCGGCGTCGAATTCGGGCAGCCGCTCGGGATCGAAGGTGCCGACGATCTCGGGGAGGATGGTTCCCCCCGACACGTTCTGGTTCTGCGGCAGGATCGTGCGGAACCAGGTGTCCTGGCCGTCGAGCGGCAGGAGCGTCTCGGAGCGCGCGGGGCGTTCGACGCGGCGGGGCCGCAGGGTGCCGTCGTCCGCCCGCTCGTAGGTGACCGGGCTGGTGGCCGTGAACGCGCCCGTGGCGATGTCGCTGACCTTGCCGACGGGATGTTGCAGGTAGCGGGCCCCGGCCTCGTACCGCTTGCGCAGCAGCGGACGGTCCTCGCCCCGGCGGGTGAGGGTCACCGAGACCGTGAGGTCGGTCGCGGTGCGCTCGGAGCGGAGCATCTGCAGGGCCGACGCCGGGTCGTCGGCCGGTCGGGACCGCAGCCGGGCCGGGGCGGCGGAGGTCAGGTACCGGCCCCGGGTCACCGCGCCGTCGAGCCCGAACAGCTCGGACTCGGCCTTCGGGTCGACCCCCGCGACGAGGTACGACACGGGGAGGTTGACGGGCACCCACGTCAGCGGCCCGTACGACCCTTCTTGGAGCCCCCCCTTGTAGGTGGTCCCCGACCAGCTCAGGCACTTCACGGTGCCGACGAGGTTGGTGACGTTCTCCTGCGCCCCCGCGCTGCCCTGGCACACCTCACGGCGCCGGCCCGAGGGGAGGACCTCGAAGTGGCGGTAGGTCTGATGCTGCATGGACACGCCGGTGGTCGCGTGCCGCCGCTGCACCGTGGGGCCGGGGCGGGCCTCCAGGCGGTGAGGGGTGATGAAGACGGGGTACGGCTTCTGGGTGATGGACGACAGCCCCCGGTCGTACCGCCAGGTCCGGCCCAGGTCGAACGTCCCCCGGGTGCCTTGGGGAACCAGTGCCGCGAGGTCGACGACGACCGCCCCGGTTTCCGGCTGGTGCCCGAGCACAGCGAGCGGCGCCGCGACGTCCACGCCCGGAACGCGCCGTACGGCGGCGACCTGGTCGAGGGTGATGCCGCCGTAGACGTCCGAGAGCGAGTTGGGGCGGATCAGCCCCTCGGCCTTCTCCGGTTCCTGCACCGCGTTCTCGGGGCGGACGAGGATGTCGTAGGCACCGCGACTCTTGGAAACGGTCCCCGTGACGGTGAGCCTGCTGGACTCCGTGGTGGCCGTCAGCACGACGAACGCCGACACCGCCACCAGGATCCCGGCAAGGAGGGCCGCGGACCTGGCCCGATGACGCGTCGAATGGAGCAACATCAGGCGGAACACGGGCCCTCCTCGTGAAAGATCGCGGTCAGCGGCCGGGAGAGCAGATGGTGAGACCGCAGTTCTTCCAGGGACCGCAGTACGGAGCGGGACAGGCGCCGCCGCCCGAGTAACAGCACCGCATGTGCAGCCGGTTGGCTATGCACTTTTCCTGGGTGTAGGAGGTCAGACAGGCGCCGGAGCAGCTGCCCAGGCACGGGTTGTCGGCGGCCCACGCCTCGGTCTCGGGGGCCAGTCTGTTCAGCAGGGTGTCGCCGAGTCGGGTCAGGAACTTCACGGGTTCGCCTCTTCTTGTCCGTCGGTGCACCGTGGTGGTTCTGACGGCCCGGGTCCCGTGATCTCTCGGAACCCGGGACGGCGCGTCCATCCTGAACGCGCATTGGAGTAGACCACTCACTCCCCGTGATCACAACGGATGGATCGACATTGTGACCGAGGGCACACGGAGAGGTGCTTATCTGCTCAACTCCCTTATACATAGGGGGCTTTGAGCCATCCGCGACGGCCCTCCGACGCTCCGACCGCGACCCACCCCGCCCCGTCCCGAGCACGGAGAGGCACCGCCCGGGGGCCGCCGTACCCCTGGAGCCCCGGGCCCGCGGCCGTCATCCGGGGCGGGCGCTCCCGGCTCGCGGACAAGGGGTCACCGTGGTCGTCACTGCCCGTCGGGTGGGGTGACGGCGTCACTGTAGAGGCGGAAGAGGCGGGGCAGTGGTGTGGGGGTGCCGTGCGCGGCGGGGAGAGCGCGAAGGGCGGTCCAGCACTCCTGGGCAAGCCGGCGGGCACGGCTGCCGGGCCAGGGCTGAGGCAGCAGTTCCGGTGGCAGGAGCGGGTCGGGTTCCATGGCGCGGGTGAACTCCGCGGCGAGTTCCACGGCCAGGGTGAGCCGTTCGGCCCCGGACAGGCGTGGCCCGCTCGCCAGGTGGCGGGCGCATGCCGTGGCGAAGGCGGCGAGTTGTTCGTACCGGGCGGCGATCTCCTCCAGCGGCCACATGGCGGCTGCCAGCCGTCGGGGGTCCCCGGTGTCGCCCATGCGCAGGTCGGTGCTGGTGAGGAAGGTGACGGTGTCGAGTACGCCGAGGTGGCGGGCCTGGGCCTCGACCGGTTCGGCGATGGGGTTGGCGCTGACGTACAGGCCGCCCTGGACGGGCGCCGCGCCCAGGTGGAGCAGCGTTCCCCGGAGGGCGTCGCGGGCGGTGCGACGCGATTCCGGGACGGCGAAGGCGAACAGGTGCCAAATGCCGTCCCAGGGCGCGAGTCCGTGGTCCTGCCGGTAGGCGTGGCGGACATGGCCGGCATCGGGGGCGACGGCTCCGGTGGCATCGGCCACAGCCCGCAGGACGGCTTTGCGCCCCCGGCCTTCCCGGGTGAACCGGCCTTCGGTGACGAGGCGTTTGACGCACAGCCGGACCTGCTGGTCCGTCATGCCCAGGAGGCCGGCGACGGCGTAGAGCTCACCCGCGTCGACGGTCCCGTCCTCGCGGACCAGGGCGTGCACGAGCAGCCGGGTGGGGATCTCCGGGCGGCCCGTTTCCGGTGTGTCCCCGTGATTCATCGAGTGCCTCCTTCGCCCAGGTCGTCCGGAGTGACAGGACGGTGCATGGTCGTCACGGCGTCAAAGCCCGTCAGGGTCCGCAGGAACGAGGTCTGCCGCGTGCCGACGGCGGTGAAGCCATGGCGCTCGTACAGGGCCTTGGCGCGCGGGTTGCCGCTGATGACGTCGAGCCGGACGCGTGAGCAGCCGTTCTCGGCGGCCACGGCGGCGACCTCGCGCAGCAGCAGGCCGCCGATGCCGGAGCCGCGGTGCGCGGCTGCCACGCAGATGCCGTCCATCACGAGTTCGCCCTCGGCGGGTCTCCGTTCGAACAGGGCGAGGAGGGCCAGCCGGGGCAGCCCCCGCAGCAGGCCGTAGCCGGACAGGACGTCACGCGCGGAGCCCCCGGTCAGAGAGCGGCCCGCGAGGTCGTATCCGGCGACGCCGACGATCCCGCCCTCGGCGTCGAGGGCGGCGATGCCGCGGTCGTGGTGCAGATGGGACGCGAGGAACGCCCGGCCCTTCTCGGGCGGCCCCAGGGCGGCGCCGAGCTTGCGGCCGAACGCCTCCCAGTACAGGGCGGCCACCTGCCGCTCGGCCCCTTCCGGGATCCCCCGGTGCAGGCGGGGGGCACTGTTGCCGCCCGGGCCTGCCGACTCCTGTCGTGCGCCCACGGTCCTCCTCGGTCCCGGCGGAAGTCGTCGCACCCTTCCACGCACCCGGCATCAACTATATTACGATCGTTTTCCATACGACCGTTTCACTAACGATAGTTTGGAGCTGCCGTGAAAGCTCGGTCACGCACTCAGGGGCCCCCGCGTCCCCCTGCGGCAGCGGAACAGCGGCAGGGCGGTGGCGCCCGGCTGGCGCAGGTCGACGCACTGCGCGGCTTCGCGCTGTTCGGCATCCTGATGGTCAACATCACCTACATGGCCTCCGCCTACCACGGCACCGGCCTGGAGGACCCCGGCCTCGGCGGCCCGGTGACCGAGGCCGTCCGCCTGCTGGTCGCCCTCCTCTTCGAGGGCAAGTTCTTCCTGCTGTTCTCGTTCCTGTTCGGCTACAGCTTCACGCTGCTGCTCGACTCCGCCGAGCGCCGGCACGCCGCCTTCGTGCCGGGCTTCCTGCGACGGCTGACCGGTCTGTTCGCGTTCGGTGCCGTCCACGCCGTCCTGCTCTTCTCCGGCGACATCCTCACCCTCTACGCCGTCCTCGGCCTGATCCTGCTCGCGCTGCGCGGCATCCGGCCCCGCACGGCGGTACGGATCGCCGTCGCGCTGCTGACGGTCACCGCCATCGGATACGCACTGGTCGCGCTCGCCATCGCCGAGTCGGGCGGCGGCACGATCCCCCGGTCCGCGGCCTCCGCCGCGGCCGAGGCGACCGAGGCCCTGCGCGGTGGCCCGGTCTCCGTCATCGGAGCGCATCTGGAGGCACTGCCGGACATGGCCTTCCTGCTGATCTTCTTCCAGGCGCCGTCCGCGCTCGCCGCCTTCCTCCTGGGCCTGGCGGCCGGACGCCGACGGGCCCTCGCGGACACCGACCGGCACCAGCGGATCCTGCGCAGGCTCCAGTGGGCCGGCTTCACGGCCGGGCTCGGCGGCGCCCTCGTGTACGCGGACGCGAGCGTGAACCATCCCGAGTCCGCCTACCAGGTCTTCGCCATGGGCCTCGACGTGATCACCGCTCCGCTGCTGGCCGCCGCCTACGCGGCGACCGTGCTCCGACTCGCCCAAGGCCGTCACGGCCGGGCCGTGGTCACCGCGCTCGCACCGGCGGGACGGATGTCGCTGACCAACTACCTCGGCCAGTCCCTGGTCTGCGCCCTGCTGTTCACCGGCTACGGGGCCGCCCTGGTCGGCCGCGTCGCACCCATCGGCGTCGCAGCGATCGCGGTCACGCTGTTCACGGCGCAGACAGTGGCCTCCCGCTGGTGGCTGAAGCGCCATGCCTACGGCCCGCTGGAGTGGCTGCTGCGCGCATGGACCACACTGTCGGTCCCGCCATGGCGCCCGCGGGTGAAGCCCGGGACGCCCCGCCGGTGATTCGCGAGATCCCGCCTCCCGTCCCGGGGCCGGTGACCGCATGGCCACGTGACCGCCGGGGACCGTACGACGCGGTTCCTGACGGGGCGCCCCTCACCCCGCCCCTCGCCGGTCCGCCGTCACAGCGGGGACCACGCGGGTGCGGTCGGTGCCGGCCCCGGCGTGCCGCCTCGCCCGCCGTACCGGGGCAAGAGCCGCACCCGACGCCTCGTACGCGCGGTCTCCCGGCACGCCCTCGCCCGGGGACAGCATGGTGTACGCGTCCTTCTCACCCGGCTTGCGCTGGAACGAGCCGCAGTACGGTGCCGACTCGACAACCACGGCTGGCGGCACCGGCCGGCTCCGCCGGCCTGACCCGATGCGGCACCTGGGACATCGTCCCGCCCGACTTGACCGCGCAACGAACGGCTGCGCGTCGGCGGGGGCGTCCGAGGCCCTTCCCGGTCCATCCGCAGCGTCGGGTCAGGCGGGGGTTCCGCCCGGCGGGGACGGCCCGCTGTCCCGGCAGCAGCGGACGAAGTCCTGGACGACGGGGTCGGTGTCGTCAAAGGGCGCCCAGGCGATGCCGACCCGGCTGGGGCTGACACCGCTGACGGGCCGATAGACGATGCCGGGGCGCGCGTAGAAACGGGCTGAGGACTCCGGGGTGAGAGCCACCCCGTAGCCGTTGGCGATCGCGCTGAGCCATTCGTCGGGCTGGTCGGTGACAGCGCCGATACGCACCGGGTGGCCTTCCCGTTCGTCGGCGGCCAGCCAGTACTCCCGCCACCAGCCCGTTTCGGGCGGGGCCGCCACGAAGGGTTCATCCCACAGATCCCGGAAGAGGATCTGGTCACGCGCGGCGAAGGGGTGGGCCGTGGGGAGCGCGACCCAGCGGGGTTCGGTGAACAGCACCTCCACTCGCAGTGCGTCCTGACCGGGGAAGGGCAACCGGAGCAGGGCAACGTCGACGTCACCGCTGGCGAGTCCCGCGGTCGGGTTCGACCACGCGGCCTGCCGCATGTCCACGCGCCAGCCCGGCCGACGCCGGGCGAACGCCGCGATGATCTGCTGGGTGCTCTCATTGGCGGCGCTGGCCACGAAACCGACCCGCAACACCCGGGCCGCGTGGTCGGCCGACCTCTTCGTCTCCCGCAGCGCCCGGTCCCAGCCGGCCAGGAGCGCGGGCACCTTCATGACCAAGGTCCGGCCGGCCTCGGTGAGAGCCATACCGGCCCGCGACCGCGTGAACAACAACACGCCGAGCTGGGCCTCCAGTTGCTTGATCTGTTTGGTCAGCGCCGGCTGGGACACGAACAGCCGCTCCGCGGCTCGGGTGAGGCTCCCCTCCTCCGCCACAGCGGCGAAGTAGCGCAGCAGTCGCGTGTCGACATCCATGCCATCAGGTTATAGACGCAGGTATTGGACGCAACCCCAGGAACCACCGAGGGTGGATACAGCACACGGATACCGGCTCGCCAAGCCAAGAGCCCACAGATTGAACCCACTGCCCGGCATCGAAGCGGCACGACAACTCCAGTCGGCCGTGGCCAAGTGGGCCGTCGGCACCAGACCGACACCACTGCCCCTGCGACTCCTCGGTGCTCACCGCCTCTCCTCCTGAACGGTCCACACCATGTCCATCGCCTACATCGTCGTCACCTCCGTCACGATCGCCGTCAACGCCGCGATCGCCATCACGGACTTCGCCAGGGCCAGGTTCGTCCTCGCCAACTCAGCCGAAGTGGGCGTCCCGCAGTCCTGGCTCCCGGCGCTCGCCACACTGAAGACCGCCGGAGCCGCCGGACTCGCCATCGGGCTCCTGGGCGTCCGACCCATCGGTATCGCCGCCGCGATCGGGCTCGTCCTGTTCTACACCGGCGCCGTGGTCACCCACCTTCGCGCCCGCGTGTTCCACAACATCGCCTTCCCCGGGGCCTTCCTCGCACTGGCCATCGCCTCCCTCGGACTCGCTCTCGCGCCATGACGACATCCCTCGTGGACGAACGTCCCCTGCGGCCCGAGCGCCCGCCGAGGAGCCGGCCCGCGCCTACGAGCCGATCCCGGAGCGTTTCCTCACAGCAGTCGGATCTGATCGGCACCCGGGCAGAACCGCCCAGCCAAACCGGCACCCCTGCCACCGCACCTCTCCGCACGCCGCCTGCACCCATGCACTCCCCCGGACCGGGCAGCACGGTCGGGACGCCCGCCCTCGCCGTGACAAGGGCTTGGATGACAAAAAGCCAGGTCAGACGGATCTTGACCTGGCTTTCGGACTGAGCCGCCTTCGGGATTCGAACCCGAGACCTACGCATGACGAGACCGCGATGGATCCTGTTGCGTGGTGCCTGCTCGTGCTGCTGGTGACGTCTTTCCTGATCGGAGCACGTGCGACCTGTTGACCCGTGACGCCTCGCGTTGCACCGTCCAAAGGCGTCTGTCCACCGGCTGTCCACCGGTGGGGCTCTCGCGGGCCCGCCAGTGTGGCTGCCGCCGGGCTACCAGCGATGCTGTCGACCGGTCGCAGAGACGAGCGGAGGTCACTGTCGGACCCCTACAAGCCATCCGCCAGTGGGTTCCTCTACAGATGCATCCCCGATAGCACCTCGTCCTGGCCGCTACCTGCCAGGCAGCACCGGCATGCAGCACGACCAGCCCACAGCGACTGCATATTGCCTGCATTGCCGCTAAAGTGAAGGCATGACCGCGATCACGATTCGGGATGTCCCGGAGGACACAGTCAACGCCCTGAAGGCCCGCGCCGCGCAGGCGGGCAAGTCGCTCCAGGCCTATGCCCTGGAGCTTCTCTCCCGGGAAGCTGTTAGGCCCACCCTCGCGGAGATGGCCACACGCCTGGAGCGTGAAACCCGCACCGAGCTCACGACGACCGACATCCTCGACGCCATCGAGGACGGGCGGGACCGACGTTGATCGTCATGGACTGCTCCAGCCTGGTGCACTTCCTCCTCGACCACGGCAAGACGGGAACCGCGATCCGTGAGCGGGTGGGTCGCGCCGATACTCTCGCAGCGCCGGGCTTGCTGGACTACGAGATCACCTCGGCCGCCTTCGGGCTTGCTCGCGGTCGGCGAGGGGGCAAGCCGAAGATCACGGAAAAGGAGGCCCTGAAGGCGATCACCGACTACCAGGCCCTCGCCGTCGATCTGCACCCCACGCTGGTCCTGTGGCAGCGCGTACGCGAGCTGTCGAACAACCTCTCCGTCTACGACGCGCATTACGTGGCCCTCGCCGAGAGCTTCGGTGTTCCGCTGATCACCAGCGACGCCAGGATCGAGCGCAGCGGGGCGGCCCGCTGCACGATCGAGACCTTCGAGGCATCTGGCACCTGACCCCAGCAGCACCTGGCGTCCAGGAGCAGGGCGTCGGCGGGACGCAGTCCGTCGAGGGCGACGATGTCGAAATTCGGCAGGACCTTGATGCCGCGGCAGTCTGTGTCGACGGGGGGCCGGCGCGGGGATGTAGGCGGTGGCGCGGCCGGTGGCGTACTCGCCGAGTGGGTTCAGGCGCAGCGCGAGCAGGCCGTCATAGCGGGAGAGTTGGTCGAGGTCGTCGCCGCCCCAGTTGTCGCGGTAGTCCTCACGGGCGCCGACGGGCGGAACGTACTCGATGTCGATGAGGCCGAGGGTGGCGGCGTACTCGAACAGGACGGCGAGTGTGTAGCGGCCCTGGAGCAGGGGCCAGTCGTGAAAGCCGTCGTAGCCGAGGCTGCCGTACTGCGGGTCTTGCAGGTACAGCTTCCACAGGGCGCGGTCGCTGCGCGCGATGGTGAAGTCGAACCCGCTCTTGCGCATGGCCGCGAACAGGTCGTCCGTCCACCTGGGTCCACTGCCCCGGTGCGCAGGCGCCGAGGGCCTGGCCGACCGTCTTGCGGCGGGCCCTGCGGCGGACAGCACCGCCGATGCGCGTTGGCCCTTGATCTCCTCGATACGGGAGAACTCGTCCAGCACGGCGCGGTTCAGCCACCGCTGCCACAGGAGCCTGAGGGTGTCATGGGGCGGCTTGGCCAGGGCTGCCCGCCCGCGGGTGGTCAACGCCAGTTTTCCTGCGGTGAGTTCGGCGAGGCCTCCGGCCTGGAGCAGCAGCGGCCAGGCGAAGGCGGCGATGGGGTCAGCCGCGTAGAAGTCGCCGTCCTGCTGGATCTCGGCGACAGCCGCCACCGTGGCCGCACCCGGGCGGTGCGTCTTCTGGCAGCACGACAGCTTCCCGGCCGCGCACAGCCGCAGTACGCGAGCAGGTTGGCCCCGCGCTTCCTGCTCAGTGCACCGCACTGTGCCGCGCGACGCCTGCTCGGTTGTCACAGGTGATGCCTCTCCGACACCTGTGCTACAGGTGTGCGATGTAGCGGTAGTTGTCCGCGCCACAGGTCCGCTCAAGCTGCCGTACGACGGCACGGGGGTCGTCGTGGGGGCCGGAGATGTAGAACGGTCTGCCGCCCTGCCCGTACCGGATCTCGGGCAGGCCGGGCGGCGCGGAGCCCAAGTGCCCAACGGCCGCATCGAATCCAGTGGCGGGCTCGAAGCCCAGAGCGCGCGCGTAGGCGACCGCGCCGTGGACGATCGCCTGGACCTGCTCCACGCCGACGCTCAGCGGCGGGTGGTCGAAGGCGGAGTAGTAGGAGCGGGCGTATGCCTGAAACGATCCGGCCCCCATCACCTCCGGACCGGTGACGTTCTTGACACCCAGGCAGTACACGTCCACCAGGAACCCGCATACCGTCACCCGGCTGGCGCGCTCCCGCCGAGCCAGCAACACCTGCGCGAACCCGCCCGTACCGAGATCCTCCCGGGCGTGCAGAGGGTCGGACGCCGCCCAGTCGGGAGCGGCGTCCATCCCGAGCCCAACGCTCCAGCCGGCGTTGACGAAGCAGCCCACCACCGCACGTTCGGCCGGCTCGACGCCTGTCTGCTGGGCCTCCGCCACCCGCCGAACCAGCGCGGTGGCCTGCGCCGGGCGCAACCCCAGCACCTTGGCGATCTGCTTCGGGCCGCTGCCACGCGCACGCATCTCCCGCACCCGGCCGAGAAGTTCATCGTCCTGCACCACCCCATTGTGCCCCGTCGCCTCACCTGGGCAGACCAATCCCAGGAAGCGGTAGCCGCAAGCTGCACCGATCCGGGTGCGGTGCACACGCTGAGAACACCGGCGCCGTGGTACGGCCCAGCCGAAGCCCAGCACCCTTGTTTTCGTCAGAAGCCGCCTACGCCGACAGACAGCGGCCCGCTGTCGCCAAGGCCAGAGAAACAGCTCCCACCGCGAGGCACTCGGCCGCTACCCGCACCGCCGCCGCAAGGCCGTCCACCGCTCGTCCACCGGAGACCGTTCACGTGAGCCTGCATCAACAGTCGGAAGCACGTGAAAACCCCGGCTCAAGGGGCTCAGCACCTGGATTCCGTCACGGAAACGGTATCTACGACCTACGCACTACGACGCACAGACCACAGGTGCCCGATTTACCCGAATTCCAGGTCAACGGAAAGAAGAAACCCCAGGCCAGATGCTTGACCTGGGGTTCACCATGGAGCCGCCTTCGGGATTCGAACCCGAGACCTACGCATTACGAGGACCTACAAGATCATCCCGGGTGGTGCTGGGCAGTGCCCCCGAATCCCGTTTCCGCTGACCAGAGGCTTGCAACCGTGATCACCGTGACACCTGGTCCTCCCTCGTGCCACCCAGTCCGCTCACGCAGCGCTCACGCACAGGACCCGGCATGCACACTGGCCCCATGGATGCTCAGAAGTCCAGAGGGTCACTCTGGGCAAGATCGTTAGTGATATCGGGAGCGCCTGCGGCCCACGGCCAGATCGGGTTGCCGTGCCTCCGGAAGAACAGGAAGGACCGATCCGCGAGGAACAGCTTTCGGCTGGACTTGTTGTAGGTGAGCACAAGAGGCTGCACACCGATCTTCAGCTGCAGACTGTCGATGCGGTCGAGGGCCTGCGTCAGGTCCGAGGCCCGGATTGCAGCTCCACCGGGATGAGATGCGATCCGCTGCAGCAGGACTGCAGAGTCGATGCCGTCGAGCAGCTCTTGGTCGCTGGCATCGGTGACGGCCTCGAGCAGGTGCCTGTAGACCTCAAGCCCTTGCGGAAGCCGGCGCATCCCTCGGACGAAGTTGTCGGCGAAAGTCTCGAAACGGCCCTCCATCTGATCAGCAACAGCTTGACGAGCCACAGCGAGGGAGGCGCCAACATCGAGGTTCCGGCGTGCCCCTCCGAACCCCGGCGAAGAGTAGACCTGCTCAGCCGTACATACCTGCTCAGCCAGTCGCTGAAGCAACCCCACGTTCCCCGACGCCTCCCTGACCAACTCTGCGATCAAGGCTGCCGAGAAAGTGATCTTCAAAGCGTCGGCACCCTGAACAAGAACTCTGGTCAGCTCGGCATCGCTCCAGGTCAGGTGAATATCGTCGACGCGCCCCTCAAGATCGCCGTTGTAGTACGAGAGGAGGTGCGTTTTCGGCCACACCCCCACAATCACTACAAATAGCCCATACTCACCCATCGCCTTGAGCATGAAGGCGAGTTCACGCTGAACGGTCTCATCGATGTAGTGGAAGTCTTCCAGGACAAGCCTGTGGTCGGACGCCGCGATCGTCTCCGCGACCCAAGCCAAATCGGCCGCGGTCTGACCGATCGGCTGAAGCTCCTTACCCTGCTGGATCTTGGCCTTGGCCCCCAACTTCCCCGTCAGACTGAGCTTGGCGAGAATCTTGGCTCCAAGCTCACCGGAGCCTGAGAAGTCGAGACTCCCCTCAAGGTCACGGCTGTTGGTCATCTTGAGGACCGCCTGCACGCCAATCCGGCCTAGCGCCTCTTGGAGGAGCGAGCTTGCGGTGGCCCCCGGCGTGCATTGAACGACGATGGTGGCCTCGCCTTCGAGCCCCTTGGTCCTGAGCCAGGTCTTCCCCTGCTTACTACCACCGTGAACCGCGATGTGCCGGTCGGCGGCAAGAGCCTGCCGAAAACGGGCGTCGAGCCCTCCCCTGTCCACGTAGGACTTCGAGTTAGCGTTTGCGCTAATCCCAAACACGGCACTCAAGTTGACCATTCGAGCATCATACGAGGATCAGCTGCTGCGGCGACCCCCCGCCCAGGCGCTCAGGCTGCAACTTCGCCGGGGTCTTCGTCCTCGTCATCCCGGTCAGGAAGGACCACGGGCGAACACAGGTGTAACCAGGGGGAAGGTCACAGCCCCTCAGCTCCCTGTACCTCGCGTTGGCCTCCTCGCTGGCACGCTGACCGGCGGGGAGCCTGCGAAGAAACGGATCGCGGTCAGGGTCGAGGAAGGACTGACGAGGCTCGTCCGTGGCTTCAGGATCGGAGAACGACTCGGAATCCCCGATGTCCTCGGCGTCGTTCCTCTCGGCCTCCACCTGCTCATGGAGATGGGCGACCACCGCCAGGCCCACGGCCAGAGTCACGCCGAGGGCGACGCGGATCTTCGGCTTGTGCTTCCCATACCAGTTCTCCGTCTTCTCGACGAAGGAGGTGGGCTCGCCGTCCTCGGGAGGCATGGAGTCAGTCACCTGCACAGATCTACCCGACCCATCCCTCACCTGTCAGGCAATCACCCGAAATCGGCCGATCAAGTTCAGCAGCCCGAGATGCGAGCCCATGGGATCAGACCTCATTCCCTCGGCGCCCAACCCCTGGCCCCAGACATCTTCCGCCACAAGGGCAAACAGACTCACGGCGTAGGCGCCCCAGAGCAACAAGTAGGCCAGGCCAGACGATGTCTGACCTGGCCTACTGAGGCACCTTCCAGATTTAAGCCCGAGACCCACATCACGAGGTCCACAAGATCACCCCGAAGGGCCGGAAAACGTCCCTAAATCTCGTTGCCGCTGATCAGGGGCCTATTCCCTTCATCGGCAAGCCACCTGGTCCGCTCTGGCACCGCCCCACCTGCTCACGCAGCAAGGCTGATCATTCCGGCTTGGCCAACGCGATCAGGGACTCCCACGATCCCTTAGCATCCTTGATGATCTTCTCGGTCGCGAAGATGTACCGCCACGTGCCGAACTCGCCATAGTCCCGGACGAAGCGCGCCCAATCCTCAGCAGCTCGCCGCTTCTCCAGCACCTCGGGATCATTCGCTCGGTCGTTGGCCTTGCCCTCCACGACCCAGTACGTTCCCTCGGCATCGAGGACGATGAAGTCCGGGTAGTACTTCTTCCCGTTGTCCCGCTCGATCCAGATGGGGCCCGGATCGTAGTTGCGCAGCCACCACTGGACGCTGGGGCTCGCGTCGAACAGGTGCGCCAGGGCGTACTCGGTACTGCCGGCGTCGAAGGAGGCAACCGGTTCGACTGAGTGCTCCCAGCCCTCGTACCAAAGGTCCTTACGGAAATCCGCCCACTTGCTGACGACGTTCGAGGGCATGGGCGGCGGGGGAACAGTCGGGACGTCTACCGGCCGGAAGGCGTAAGTGGGCTGGAGCTTACGGGTGTCGTAGGCGGTCTTGACCAACTTTCCGAGGGCAGTTGCTGCCTGGGTGGCACGCAGTTCACTCCACTCGTGTTCCTGGTCTTCCGCGGTGACGCCGGCTCCCGCCAAGAACTCGCGGACAACACGTTCGGCCGCTCGGGATTCGGCAAGCGTCTCCTCCACGTATCCGGTGTTCCAGATCCGCCCAAAGAGATCGTTGCGGAGCTCAGAGATCGAGATGAACTTCTGGGTGGCGTCAACCGATTCGGCTGCCGTCACGAACGTGCCCACCTTGCTGTCCAGGCCACGCTGGGCGTCGACCGCCTGCCGCACCAGCGGGACCTTGAACTCGTGCTTGTATGCGGCACCCTCAGACCGCGCGGCCGCATTGTCGATGTAGCTGAAGGAGAAACGAACAGGAAGAATCTCCCGCTCACGCCTGGGGAAGCGGATCGTCGGTGCACCGGGGACCTTGGTGCGGAGCGTTGCAACGGCCTTCGCGTCCCGCTTGCCTTGAGCCATGACAGCGTCAAACGACTCCACATGCAGCAGCGGAGAGCCGTCCACCAAGTCGTCGCCGATGACACGCGGGCGTGACGTAAAGGTCAGGATCTGCTGCTCATCGCCGCTGCTCGGCTGGTTCGCAACAGGGGCCGGCTGCGGACGGCCCTTGTCCAGGTCACCGCCGTCAGCGGGCAGAACCTGCTGCAGCAGCGCGTCCTTGTTGGCCAGCAGCTGCCGGTAGGACTCGTGGGCAACAAGGTCAACCGTGTCCACCATGGGAGTGCCGACCCTCCGCCCATAGGGCAGCCGCAGCCCTCGACCGAGGACCTGCTCCGTCAGAGTCTCCGAAGCAAGAGCTCGCAGGCCGACGATCACCCCGATGTTCTTGACGTCCCAGCCTTCCTTCAGCTTGTTCACCGAGACCACGACGCGTACCGGCGAGTCGGCCTCTTCCACCGCAGCCAGGGCCCGCAGTGCGGTGTCGCTCGACTGCGAGGTGATGGTGAGCACTTGTCCCTCACCGGGAAACATGTCATCGGCTGTCAGCCTGTTTGCGACGCGCTCGGCGTCAGGGATGTCACGGCATACCACGAACAACACGGGGTGCACGGGGGTCCTGCCCTGTGCTTCTGCCCAGGCAGTCCATGCGGCGTCCTTTATCCGCAGCAGATGGCAAGCATCGGCAAGGACCGTGCTCTCGTCCTTCCGGCCATCCGGGCGGTAGACGATCACAGGGATCTTCACGAAGCCGTCGGCAATGGCCTCGGCAAGGGAGTATTGGAAGATCGGCTTGACACCTGGTGCAGGTGTCGCGGTGAGTCCGACGACCGCCCGCGCGCCCAGTTCCTCGATGGCCTGGTTGAATGACTTGGCTCTTGAGCTGTAGACGTGGTGCTCGTCTGCGATGACGACGAGGTCCTCTACCTGCTGAAGGTGCTGGTAGAGACCCGTGCCGATGAACTCGTCTCGGGCCCGGACTTTTCTGGACGTCTTGTCGCTGGGCCGGATCAGCTGCTGCACGTTGAAGACGAACAGCTTCGTGATCGTATCGTCGTGCAGGGCATCGCCCACCTGTCCCCGGGAGAAGTTTTCCGAGGTAATCACCAACGGCTCGGCATCGCTGCCGTTCACGAACTTCGGATGCCCGGGAGTGAAGTTGGCGACCGTCTTATCCTGGATCGTCGTCCCTGGCGTGACGACCAGGATGTTCCGAACTCCCTGGGCTGCCAGGTAGTCCACCAGGCCGGCAAGGATGTACGTCTTGCCGACGCCCGTCGCCAGGTCGCACACCACTTCGCGGCCGTTCCCGTCCGCGATCGCTTCGGCAACCGCGCGGACGGCCGCTGCGTTGGGTGCCCGAAGGTCCAACCTCGCGGCGATGTCGTCCACGAGCGAGGCGTCGTAGTCGATCCAGGTCATCGCACAGCCTTCCCGCGACGCACCAGATCGCGAGGCGCCTTAAGCACCTTGGACCCTCGGCTCAGCTCCGCAACGAGACTCTCAGCTTCGGGCGTGATGCCCCTGCCGACGATCACTGCTCGTTCTCCCTCGTCCAAATGCCCAATAACGCCTCGGGCCACGACCTCGTCCACGACGCCGTCGACAACGGCCAGCCGGGCACGTCCCTTCGTACCGCAGAACGGCCCACCGTCCGCGCTGTCATACATGAAGCCCAGCTGGGCTGCGACGACGGCAGTAAAGTCTTCGCCCTTCACCCAATCCGCGAGGAAGACTCGGCCATCGGCGATCTCGAACGCGGACGGCGATGCCTTGAGGCTCCTGAAGCCGCCTCCGCCTTCCCATCCAACGGTCTTCGTGATGCCCCCCGGGTCGTCGCCGGCAACGACCTTCTCCAAGCGGGGACGGGTGAAGGTCTCAGCCGTCTCTTCGAGGATCTCGGCAGTCACCCACCGGCGTCCCATCTTGTGCGCTACCGCAGCGGTAGTGCCCGAACCGGCGAAGACGTCGACGACCACGTCGCCCGGATCGGTAGCGATCTGGATCACGCGCTTCAAGAGAGCCTCAGGCTTCGGGGTCGAGAAGATCCGGGACCGGTCGAAGAGCTTGGTCACCTCGGCCTTCGCCTGGCGGTTGTCGCCGACCTCGTCGTGCGTCCAGAATGTGGTAGGCACGAGGCCACCCAGTTCCGACTGGAATCGCTTTCTGAACGGGAAGGTGCGCCCCGTCTTCCCCCACCAGAGCCGGTTGTCCTCACGTAGTGAGTCGAAAGTCTCCCTTGAGCACGACCACCAACGGTTTCCTCGCGGGGAAAACACGTCCCCGTGCGGACCGACCACCTCATAGCGTCCGTCCTCGTATGCATGGGAAGCCGTGAGATCCGACCTTCGCCAGGGGCCGCGAGGGTCATTGTCCGGGTTCCAGAACTCCTGGTCGCTCAGCTCCGTGCGATCGATCTTGTTGAGGACAAGATCGCTCTTGGAGCGAGCGTAGACGAGGAGGTAGTCATGGACCGAGGAGAGATGCTGGGCTGAGTTATTGCGCGCGTGGATCTTCTGCCAGACGACAGTCCCGACGAAGTTGCCACGCCCGAAGACCTCATCCATGAGAACGCGGCAGTAGGCCATCTCGGCATCGTCCAGATGAACCCAGACCGATCCGCCAGGGGCAAGCAGGTCACGGATAAGCAGGAGCCGGTCACGCATCATCGTGAGCCAGACAGAGTGCTCAAGCGCGTCGTCGTAGTGCTGGAAAGCCTGGCCCGTGTTGAACGGCGGATCAATGTAGACGAGCTTCACCTTGCCGCGGTAGTGATCACCGTACTCCGGGTTACGGACCAGGGCCAGCAGGGCGTCGTAGCTGTCGCCATGAATGAGAAGGTTGTCGGCTGCCGTGCCGGTGACATCGCCTGCCTTGCCTGTTTCCTGCAGTAGGCGGACTTCTGTAACCCGCGGATCTTGCCGTGAGACCCACTCGTATCCGCCGTCCGCTGTGTTTCGCAGGGCCTCGTCCCTGCCGACCCACGACAGGGTCAGACGCCCACTCGTCACCCGCGACCACTCCCTTTTGTACTCGATCGGCCCCGGCACCCGGCGCGGACCACAACACTCGCTGCAACCGTACCGGCCGCTGCCGACAGTGGCGGGCGCTTGGATACCGTCGGCGCCGCAGTTCCATAGAGGGGCACCACTCGACCCGGGCACCATGTGCCGCACCTCATAGGCCGCAGCCGACCCTGCATCGACTGCGGGTCCTGCTCAGGCGTGTGCCTCAAGGCGGCGATCACCGCTATTGCTCAGCGGATCGCTCGGACCATCACGATCAGAAGCGGCGAGGCTGGCGACGGTTGGCTCCGGGCCATGTTCTCGTACCCCCACGACCTGTAGAGCGCGTGAACCTTGCCGTCGCCAGCAGCCGGATTGACCATGAGTGTGACATGCATCTCATCGCGGGTGCGGGCGAGGAGGGCGTCGTGAATGCGGCGAGCTGTGCCCGTCTTGCGCCAGGCATGCCGGACGCCGATCTCCTTCAGGGCCAGGGCTGGGCGCTCGGTGTACTTCTCCGGCGGCTCCGGGGTGGTGCGCTGCCAGTAGCGGTCGCCGCGTTCGATGGTGTTGCCGTAGGCGTAGCCGACCGGTTCGTCGTCGGCATAGGCGAGGACTGCGACGAAGCCCGGTTCAGTGCCGTGGCGGTCCAGGCGTTCGCCGAAGGTGGTGACCGCGTAGTTCGGGAGGTGGAGGAGGGGCGCGCGTACGTCGGCGTAGACGTCGAGGAGGTCGCCGCGGACGGGGTCGAGGTTGGTGAAGGTGCGCAGTTCGATGGCGGGGGCCGTGGTCATGTGGTGGTCCTCCAGGTGGCGGCGTGCTCAGCCCAGGTCTGCACGGTGGTGCTCCCGGGGGCGGTGGCGCGCAGGGCGGCGCCGAACTCCTGGAGCATGCGGGCTACCCGGGCATGGTGGGTGGCGACGTCGGTGGGGACCTTCATCGCGGTGGCCGTGGCGGCGTCCGCGGCCCCCTGCGCGAGCTGGGCGTGGGCGAGGCGGGTTGTCGCGATGGAGCGGGATCTGATCATGTGGGGGCGGAGTGCGGCCAGGCAGCGGTGGGCGTGGTACTCGGCGGTCGGGTAGTCGCCCAGGGCCAGGTTCGCGGAGAGGGCCAGGGAGTCCAGCTCGGCCTGGTCGTAGAAGGCGAGCATCCACACGGGGCGGTAGTCCGTCGGGTCGGAGCGCAGCATGGCCTCCTGTGCCTGGTCGAACGTTCGGCGCATGCCGCTGCGGTCCTGGGCCGTGCCCAGGATGGCTCCCTGCCGGGCCAGGCCGAGGGATGCGAACAGGGGGTCGCGCCGGGTGAGGAACAGGTTCCGGGCAACGTCGTTCGCGGCGAGCGCGTCGGCGGGGCGGCCGAGGTGCCGGTACATGGTTCCCGTGTGGCTCCAGATGCGGAACTTGATCGCCTGGTCACCGGACATCTCGGCGAGGGTCTGAGCCTCCCGCATGTGGGTCTTGGCGTCGTCGTAGCGCCGACCGTCAATCGCGGCCCACATCGCGGAGGAACGGAACGCCGCGGCGGAGGCGTACAGGCTGCTGCGTACGCGTTGGGTGGCGCTTCCCGCATTCTGGAGGTTCAGTGCCTCGTCGGCGAGGGCGGCAGCTCGCTGTTCGATGCCGAGCTGGCCGCCGTGCCGGTGGTCGCTGGCGATGATCTCGGCGAAGCGTTTCTGGAGACGGTCGACGTCGCTCATGCCGATCCTGCGTGGCGACGCGGTGCCGGGTGAGGCCGCGGCGACGGCGGCCGTCGCGAGCCCGCCGACGAGTGTGCGGCGCTTCATATCAGGGTCCTCCTGCTGCGGTGGAACCAGGGCCGACGGAGTCCTGCCCCGTGGAATGAACCCTAAAGCGGTGGCGGGCAGACCGGCGATGTCCTCAAGCGCCTTGCGGGTGGCCGACTTCGGCCACTTCACGCGGCCGGCTTTCCAGCCCCGGACCGATGATCCGTCGAGCCCTCCGGACCTTCCGGTCAACTGCTCTAAGGACCTGTTCACAGCGTCGGCGAGGCTGTTGGAGCTGTAGCCGTGCTCTGCCATCCACGCCTCAAGAACGGTGTTGCGCGTGGCATCCATCCCGGCACGGTAGCGCTCGCGTCGCCCAGTCGTCAGGTAAACGCTAGGTCAAATCGCCCTAGGTCGACCCGTTGAGCACATGCCTGATGGTCCTAACCAGCCGAACGGAAGCCGGGGTTATCTAGGTGCCGGCCGCCCACCATTCCGGGCGGCTGTTGACGGCCCGGTCCGCACGCTCATATCCCGCAAGGGGCGGACCGGGCGCCGAGACAACCCGAAGGCTCCATCCCCATGACGAGTCTCAACACACCTGTTCATGCCGCCCGTGTCGGGCGCCCCGCCTACAGCCAGACCATCCCGTGCCAGCCGTCCACCGCTGAGACCTGCCGCAAGCTCGTCCAGCGTGTACTCGGTGCGTGGTGCCTCAATGAACTCGCCGACGGTGCCGTGCTGATCGTCACGGAGCTGATCGCGAACGCGTCGAAGCACACCTCGTGCCACGACATCCGTCTGACCGTGGGACGCCCCAGCGCGTCGCGAATCCGGGTCGGCGTCGTGGACTGGGAACCGGAGCGTCTGCCCGCCGCCGGCCACGCGGACCACGGTGATGAGTCGGGCCGCGGCCTGCTCCTCATCGACGCGGTGTCGGACTGCTGGGGCTATGACCTGTACGGCTCGGACAGGTGCCCATGGGGCAAGGAGGTCTGGGCCGAGCTTCAGCTCACCAGCGACGGATGAACGACCCGTCGGCCGCATCAATCAGTGAACCCACGAAACAAGGAGGTAGTCACCATGACGCGCAACATCGTGGTCCCCAGTCTCACCCAGGTCCGCCCCCAGGCACGGGAGGCGTCGGACGGCTTCGACCTGGACGTCTCCCTCGTCGAGATCGCCGACCCGGCCGGGCTGGTCAACCTGACCGACGACAACTGCGGCACCACCTGTGGTGCCTGCACGACCAACGTCGCCTGACCTGTCCGTGACCAGTTCGGCTGGTGCCGCCGCCTTGGTGCGGCGGCACCAGCCGCCCGTTCCCGCACCCTACGGAGGTAGTCGGTGGTTACCACGACCGCGGCGTTCCGCGCCGGAACAACCGCCCTCGTACGCGCCGTCGCCCAGCCGCCGCTGGCGGTCCTTCCTTGGCCCGACCTGGACGGCGGGTTGCCCGGTGCCGCAGCAGCTCAAGCAATGTGGCTGCGTGCGGTCTGGGCGAACGAGAACCTCGTCCAGACCTTGCAGCACTCCAGTCCGGCGCTGGCCGCGCAAGTGCAGGGCCTGTGCACCGACCAACGGCCCGATCCGCGGGCCCTCCGGCGTACGGTGCTTTCCGTGGTCCGGTATTCGTTGCGGGCCCAGCACCGGGCGACTCCCTTTGGGCTGTTCGCCGGTGTGGCCGCCGCATCATTCGGATCGCGGGCGAGTGCGGACTGGGGCGAGGAACACGTGCTCGTCGGCCGAGCCGGGGCAGAGTGGCTGACCACGGTCGTACAGCGGCTGGAATCGTGCGCGGAGCTGCTCGAACGGCTGCCCGTTGTTTCCAACAGCACCGCGTCGGTTCGTGGGGACCGGCTCATCGTGCCGTTTCAGTCCGATGGCCGAGGCGGCGAGACCCGCGCCGTCGAGGCATCGTTGGCCCTCACCGCACCAGTGCAGGCGGCCCTCACTGCGGCCGAGGCGCCGATCAGGGTGGGCATGCTTCTTAGCAAGCTCCGGGCGGAGTTCCCCGAGGCCGGGCGGGAGAAGACTCGCCGGCTGTTGGCGGAGCTGATCCAACGGCGGGTGCTGATCACCAGCCTGCACGCCCAGAGCACCGAGACTGATGCTCTCGGGTACCTCGTCGACCGGCTCGATGCCGTCGAAGCCGAGAGCATTGCACCGATCTCGAAGACGGTGGCCGAGCTGCGCGCGATCCGGGCGGCCTTGGAGGGGTGCACCACGCGTGGTGGTCGGGGCAGAGCCGCCGCGCGGATGCGGGAGCTCGTGCCGGACGGGAACGGCCACCCCATCGCGTTCGACCTACGGCTGAACGCCCAGCTCGTACTGCCGGAGGCGGTGGCCCGGGAAGTGGAACGTGCCGCGCTCGTCCTGACCCGGCTGAGTGCTCGCCCATACGGAACCGCCGCGTGGGGTGAGTATCACCAGCGGTTCTACGAGCGGTACGGCATCGGCACGATGGTGCCCCTCAAGGAGGTCGTTGCGGACAGCGGCGTCGGCTACCCCGACGGCTACCCAGGCACTCCGGCCGGTGCGCGCCGACCTCGGGTCTCCGCTCGGGACGACGTACTCGTACGTCTGGCGCAGACGGCCGCGCTCGAAGGCCAGGAGGAGGTCGTCCTCACCGACGAACTGATCGCCGCTCTCGATGTGGGGCCCGACGAGCCACGAGTACCGCCGCACCTGGAGGTGGGCGTACGGGTGCACTCGGCCGACTTGGGCGATTTGCGGCGCGGGCGGTTCCGGCTGGAGGTCGTGAGCGTGTCACGCGGGTCAGGCGTCTCCACGGGCCGCTTCCTCGGTGTGCTGGAGCCCGGTGATCGCGAGGCGCTGAGTGCGGAGCTGGGGGATCTCCCGACTGCGGACAGCGACACCGTGCCCGCGCAGCTCTCCTTCCCGCCGCTCCTCCCCGAGAGCGCCCACGTCACTCGTACACCTCAGATCCTGCCCACCGTGATCAGCCTCCAGGAGCATCGGGCCCCCGACCCGGGCGTTCTCACCCTCGACGACCTCGCGGTCGCGTGCGACGGACGCCGGATGTACCTGGCCGCCCCCGAGCGGGGCCACCGCGTCGAAGCCGTGGGGATGAACGCGCTGAACCTGCGCACGCACACCCCGCCGCTGGCTCGGTTTCTCACCGAACTGTCCCGGGCACAGTGTGCGCAAGTCACCGTCTTCGACTGGGGCGCCGCCGCGGCGATGCCGTTCCTTCCGCGTCTCCGCTACGGACGTACCGTGCTGGCTCCGGCGCGCTGGCGACTCGAATCCTCGGAGCTGGCCAGCGGCGCCGAGTGGGACGCGGCTCTGGCTGACTGGCGGGTTCGGCGGCGGCTGCCTCGGCAGGTCTATCTCGTGGAGGGGGACCAGTACCTCTTCCTCGACCTAGACGAGGCCGGTCACCGAACGCTGCTCCGCGAGCACCTCGACCGTGCGCACACCGCCGTGCTCGTCGAAGCCCCGGAGGGGTACGGCTGGTGCGGCGGGCGTGCCCACGAGGTCGTCTTGCCGCTCAAGGCGGTACGGCCGACGGCGTGGCCGCCCTTGCCCGTCCCCACTCCGGCTCGGGCACTCTCACCAGCACAGATGCAGACCCCGGTCACTTCCTCCGTTCTCCTGGCCACCCTGTACGGAGACGCCCGCCGCCAGGACACCGTGCTCGCCCAGCACCTGCCCGGCCTACTGGAGCAGTTCGGCAACCCACCCTGGTGGTTCATCCGCTTCCGCGACCCGGCCCAGCACCTCCGCCTCCGTATCGCCCTCCCCCATCCGGACGCCTTCGCCGAGACCGCCCGTACGGTGAGTGAGTGGGCCGACGAACTGCGCCGGGCCGGCCTGCTGGCCGATCTGCGCTATCCGACCTCGTACCGCGAGATGGGCCGTTGGGGATCCGGAGCAGCGTGGGACGCTGCCGAGGATGTCTTCCGGGCCGACTCCCTCGCCGTGGTGGCGCAGCTTGCGCAGCAGCAGCGTCCCGGCCAACGCGCCCTGGTGGCGGCGCACACCGTCGCCATCGCCTCCGCCTTCCTCGGAAGCACGGAAGCCGGGATGCGATGGCTGGTCGACCACATTCCACCGACAGCTCCCGTGCCCGTACCGCGCCCGCAATTCACGGAAGCCGTACGGCTGGCCGACCCCCGCGACGGCTGGGCGGCGCTGCGCGGAGTACCAAGCGGGGACGCCATCGTGTCCGGGTGGGCGGAACGGGACACGGCCCTTGCCGCCTATCGGCCCCATCTGCCGGGCCCGGACACCCAGGGAATCGCCGTCGATGACGTTCTGACGTCCCTCTTGCACGTCCACTTCGTACGGCATGTCGCGGTGAACTTTCCCGAGGAAGAGGTGTGCCTCTACCTGGCGCGCGCTGCCGCTCTCGCCTGGACCGCCCGGCCAAAAGGGAGGTCGTGATGACCACCCACCCGGCCCTCGACCTGGTCGACGCCATCACGTCCCAGCTCACCGATCCCGAAGTGCCTCGGTCCTGGGCCTTGCCCGCGTACGGGCAGCACCTGGCCTACGGCCCTCCCGGCATCGCGCTCCTGCATATCGAACGGGCCGCGTGCGGCCTCGGACCGTGGCAGCGCGCTCACGACTGGCTCGCCGCCGCCTCCCGCCAACCCCTCACCAGCGGTCCCGACAGCCACCCCTTCTACGGGGCTCCCGCCCTCGCCCATGCCCTGGCCTGCGCGGCGGACCGCCTCCCCGGGGCCTATCAGAGTGCCCTGGACTCGTTGGACCGACAGATCGTGATCGACGTCCGACGCCGTCTGGAGGCCGCCCATCGCCGCATCGACGCCGGACGGCTACCGCAGCTCGCCGAGTTCGACGTCATCCGAGGGCTCACCGGGTATGGGGCCCATCTTCTGCGGCGCAGCCCCGACGTCCCCACGACTCGTGCCGTGCTCGACTACTGCGTACGCCTCACCGAACCACTGACCGACCAGGACGAGACCCTGCCCGGCTGGTGGACGGAGACCGGCCCCTCGGGCAACCCGGACGACCGCTTCCCCGGCGGTCACGCCAACCACGGCATGGCACACGGCATCGGCGGCGTACTCGCCCTCTTGGCCCTGGCCGCCCGGCACGGCACCGTCGTCAGCGGGCACCACGCGGCGATGCGTACCATCCTGGCGTGGCTGGACCGCTGGGAGACCGGGCCCGGTCAGGCGTGGCCGTACTGGATCACCCGCGACGAACTACGGACCGGACGCCTCGCCCCGTCCATGCCCCGGCGGCCGTCCTGGTGCTACGGAACCGCCGGCCTCGCCCGTGCTCAGCAGCTCGCAGCGCTCGCCCTCAGCGACACCGACCGCCGTATCCGGGCGGAGAGCGCTCTTGTGGCCGCCCTCACCGACTCCGATCAGCTCAAGGACACCACAGACAACGGCCTCTGCCACGGCTTTGCGGGGCTCGCCCACCTGGCGGCCCGTGTCGCCGAGGACGCCCATGCCACGACCACGGACCGGATACGCGCCGCGATCCCAGCACTCCTGGACAAAATCCGCCCACCGGGCGCAGTACTCGGGAGCGGAGATCCTGGCCTGCTCGACGGTGCCGCCGGTGTCGCCCTGGCGCTCATCGCGCCCAGCACCAGCACCCCGGCCCGATCCTCCTGGGACTCCTGCCTTCTCATCGCCTGATCCGCCTGACCGAAGGACCCCAATGCCCTCCGACCGCTGGCACCAGCACAACATCACCTTCGTCGACCGCTCGCGCGCCCAGCTGGTCATCACCGAACGCCTCGCCCCCGCGCTGATCACCGCCGAGGCGACCGGACAGCTCTCCGGCTGGTGGTTCATGAACAAGCAGCCCTGGCCGCTGCGATACCGCGCCGACGAACCGGCGCCAGCCGTGGAGTCGCTGCTGGACGACCTAGTCGGTGAAGGCTCGGTCGTGTCATGGCTGCCAGGTACGTACGAGCCCGAGATCGATGCATTCGGCGGCCAAGCGGCCATGGACACAGCCCACGAACTGTTCCACAGCGACTCCCGCCACCTGCTGACGTACCAGCCGGGACCGAAGCACCTGGGGCGGCGGGAGACCGTCGTCCTGCTGGTGAGCGCCATGCTGCGCGGTGCCGGGCTCGACTGGTTCGAGCAGGGAGATGTCTGGTCGAAGGTCGCTGCCCTTCGACCGGCCACCAATCCTCTGCCGGCCGAACGCACCGCTTCGTTGGCCCCCGCAGTGCGCAAGCTGATGACCGTCGACGCCCGCAGTCTCTGCAACCCGGGCGGCCCGTTCCACGGGCACGACGAATGGGTCACCACCTTCGAGCGGACGGGGGCAACGCTCGCCGATCTCACGGACCACGGTGGTCTCACCCGCGGCCTTCGAGCCGTGCTCGCCCACCACGTGATCTTCCACGCCAACCGCGCCGGTCTCCTTCGGGACGACCAGAGCGCTCTGTTCAACATCGCACGAGAGGTAGTCATGGGAACCAGTGACAACACCGCGTCGCCCAGCGGGGCAGCGGCGGACGTCGATAGCGTCGGCGCGGTGAACACCGACACGATCACCGCCAACTCGTCGGAGGCCGAGCGCCTCCGAAACGCCCTGGTGGACCAGATCCTGGCGAACGGCCACGCCCGTACCCCCGCCGTCGAGCAGTCTCTGCGGGCCGTCCCCCGCCATGTGTTCGTGCCCGACGCGACACTCGAAGACGCCTACGCCAACGCGCCGGTGCACATCAAGTACGACACCGAGGGCGCGTCCATCTCCTGCGCTTCCCAGCCAGGGGTCGTCGCCCTCATGCTGGACCAGCTCGATGTCCGGCCCGGCGAGCGCGTCCTCGAACTCGGCGCGGGCTCCGGCTACAACGCCGCACTTCTCGCGCACCTGGTCGGCGAGGCGGGCCACGTCACCACCCTCGATGTCGACGAAGACCTCGTGGAGGGTGCCCGCGCCCACCTCACCGCAGCCGGGATCACCAACGTCGAGGCCGTGACCAGGGACGGAGCCCTCGGATACGCGGAGGGAGCACCGTACGACCGGATCATCGCCACCGTCGGCGCGCACGGCGTGCCGCACGCCTGGCTGGACCAGCTCGCTCCCGACGGTCGGCTCCTCGTCCCCCAGCGCCTCAAGGGCAGCGTCGCCCGCTCCATCGCGTACGAACAGCGCGACGGCCGGTGGGTGTCCCTCGGCAGCGAGATGAACACCTTCATGCCGCTCCGGCGGGGCATCGCCGACGACGACCGCCGTGTCATCCCGCTCAGCGCCGACGGCACCGTCCGGCTCCAGGCCCCCGCCGGCCAGGACATCGACGCCGACGCCCTCGCCCACGTACTGGAGCAGCCACGCACCGAGGAATGGACCGGTATGACGGTCCGCGCCATGGAGTCGCCGGAATGGATGGAGCTCTTCCTCACCTGCTCCCTGCCCTCCGGCCTGATCCGCATGCTCTTCCCCCAGAGCGCCAAGGGCAGCCTGCTCACCGAGGACCCCTACCCCTCGTCCACCGCGGCCGTCGACAAGGGCGCCATCACCTACCTGGCCCGGCGGCCGCTGGAGAAGAGGACCCCGGAGGGCGGCAAGCTCTGGGAGTTCGGCGTCATCGGCCACGGCACCGGCAGCGACGAACTGGCCGCGAAGGTCGCCGACGCCGTCCGCACCTGGGACCGGGAGTACCGCGGCCGGGAGGCCACCTTCGAAATCCAGCCCCTCGACGCTCCACCCATCGAACAGCGCCCTGGGCTCTTCGCCCTCAACACCCCGCTGAACCGGATCATCGTCGACTGGCAGTGACAACCGACAGATAGAGGACGGTGCCCGTCGGCCTACGGCGGCGGGCACCGGCCCAAACCACGCCCCCGGGGGACTCATGGACCCGCACGGACCCACCGCCCAGCGCTTCCCGCTCGTCGCCCGATTCCGTCCCGCCTGCTTACCCCTGCCCCAACGTATTCGCGCGCTCGTCGAGCTGGCCGATACCGCGGTACGGAAGGCCGACCAGGGACTGGCATCGGCCGTCTACAACCAGGCCGCGCTCATCGCCTCCGACCTCGGCCTTCCCAACCTGGCACGCGAGCTGTGCCACCAGCACGCCGCCGCATACCTCCATGCCTGTCCGCTGCCCGGGATGAGCGCGATCCGAGGACTCGAACCCGTCGTCAACCTCGCCCGCCTCCAGATCCGCGCCGACCGAGCCGACGAAGGACGGCAACGACTGCTCGACCTGTACGGAGCCGTCGAAGCCGGCGCGCATGCCCGCTTCGACGGCGTCGGGATACCAGCGGACCTCACGGCGACCGAAGCCGACCGCCAAGAGGTCCGCGCATGGCTCTGGCGCGTGCTCCTCGCCGACGGCACCCGCACTCTCACCACCGCAGGCCGCTGGGTTGAGGCCCTGAAGCACATCGAGTCGCACCGGGGCGTCGGCCAGCGGATGCTCGACGGCCGCCAGGTCGCCGTACTGTCCGCCCTCGTCTCCGGCGACACGACCTCGGCAGCAGCGCTCCTCCACGACACGACGCCCGGCGACCCCTGGGAACAACACGTCACGGCGTGCCTGACCGTCTTGTGTCGCCGCGATGCCCAGCAGCCGGTCGACGACCACCTGGCAGAACTGATCGCGGCCTATCTTCAACGGTCACCGGAACCTGGGATGACCGTCTTCGACATCCGGCTGGGCCTCACCCTTCTCGAAGCCGTCGGTCCCGCCGAAACACCCGCCGCGCAGGACGTCGTGCACGCCCTCCACTGCAGGACGACCGAAGCGGAGGACGGCTACGCGGCCCGTGAGGTCCTGGCTCACCCTCTCTTCCCCGCCCTGGCCACAGATCGGGAGGCGCAGGACTGCCGCGCCCTGGTCAGGGTCTGCGCGCTGGGAGCCGGGGCCATCCCGGGTCATCTGCACGGCGAACTGGCGGCGGCCCTACGCGCCAGCGACAAGGTGATCCGGGACAGCCTCGTGCCCCGATGATCAGCGTCGGCGCCCCGGCGCCGAAGGCTGTGGCGGCGTGAACTCTGCTGGACGAGACGGGGCGCTACTCCGTTTGGCGGTACTGCGTACCCGAGCCACACGGTCTCGGCTACTGGGCACCTGACCTGTGCTGAGTCGCTGTACGCGCCATGTCAGCACTCGGGCGGGGTGGCGGGCGTCATCCAGGGCACGCTGATCGGTGGCCTGCCTCAGCAACCGATCCGGATCATGGCCAGCGGCCTCGGCTTCGGACAGAACGGCGACGAGGGCGTCGAAGGCAGGGTCTGCGAGGACCCGCTCCGCCTGACTGGGGACAGCACGGCGTACGCGGTGGATGTGCCGTTCCACGATCTGCCGGGATGGCCGGCCTTGGGCGAGGGCGGTCCATGGAGCGACGGCGGCCTGGTCGTAGGCGACTTGGAGATGCAGCAGAGCCTGGTGGGCAGCTTCGACCTGTTGGTCGTGATGGCGGAGCTGATGCCAGCGAGCTGCGGCGATGACGACGAGGACGGCGGCGTCGAGAAGCATTGCCAGGAAGGCTCCATCCTTTGGCGGGGGCTGCCGGAGCATTGCTCGTGCGGCGCTGCGCAGCGCACGGGCCTGGTTCTGCTCGGCCCGGACGCGGGAGCGGGTGGCGCGTTCGAACGCGGTGGCGGCGTCTCGGAGCTGGGTCCGAAGCTGCCGGGGTGCAAGGAGGGGAAGGGCGTCGAGGATTTCACCGAAGGCGTGGAGGTGGGCCTGGGAGGCTTCGTCGTCGGCTTGGTCCAAGTGGTGGGGAATGAGTTCGATCATGGTGATGGTCTGGTGCCACGGGTCGGGCGTGTCCCGGTTCGGTTGCTGGTCGGCGTCCGACTCGATGGTGTCCAGACGTTCCCGGATCTTGGGGAAGGACAGGTCCGGGGCGAGTTGGGAGCCGGAGAACCAGATGGGATCGCCTTGGGCATTGGTGTCACCTTTGAGCGCGATCTTGTATCCACGTACGTCCCCGGATGGGAAGTAGACGACCTGGGTGAGCACACCGTCGATCTGGCTGAGCAGGTGAGCGAATTCCTCGATGGTGGAAGCGGCGGCAACGGCGGTGCGGACGGTGGTGCGCAACTGCTCACGCGCGGTCGTTTCTCGGCCGCGACGGTGTGCCTTCTCCTGTTCGGCGCGGGTGGGGCGCTTGGCGGCGGTGCGATCTCCACGTGCGACTTGGCGGAGGCCGTACTCCTTTTCCACAGCGACAAGTTCGCGGTCGGCGTTGCGGTAGTCGTGCCAGTTGCGGGCACCACTCAGGTCACCGCGGACCTTGGTGGCGGCGATGTGGATGTGGTCCGGGGCGTGGCGAACGGCTACCCAGTGGCATCCGTCCGGATCGCCTTCGGGGGCGATGCCGGTGGCGTGGACGATACGGCGGGCTACCTCGGCCCACTCGTCGTCCGTGAGCTCTCGGTCCTCGGGCGCGGCCCGGACCGAGCAGTGCCACACATGCTGTTCGGGTGCCCGGCCGAGCCGCCTGGCCTGTTTGACCCGCAGGTCGAGGTCAGCGACGAGAAGCTTCTTGGTGGCGTCGAAGTCCTCGGCCCGGCCGGGGTCCGGGGCGAAGCCGTCCCAGGATGCGACCAGGTGCGGGTCGGTGTGGTCCTTGGCCTTCTTCGTGTCGAACAGGTACCAGATGAGGCCGGCGGTGCTCTTGCCGCTGGTGATGCTCGCGATCACTGGCCCTCCTTCCTTGTAAGGGCTTGGTTCGCGGCTGCTGCGATCCGGCGGACGGTGGTTCCGGTGTCCGCCAGGGTGCGTTCGGCTTGGGCCAGGAGCTCGGTGTCCCCAGGCTGGGGATGGCCACCGGCATTGAGCTTGCGGGCGATCTGGTTGATGTTGTTGCCGATCCTGGTGACCTCCCCGCGGAGGGCGGTCAGCTCATCGATGTAGTCGTCGAGCGGGGTGCGCTGGCCTGGCAGGGCGAGATCTCCGTGGATGTGGGCCATGACGACCGCACCGACGTAGTGGGCTCCGGCGATGTTCAGTGACCTGGCTCGGGCGAGGATCGCCGTCTTCTCGTCGACGCTGTAGCGGGCGTCGACACGCTGCTTGCGCTGGCCGCTCGGATCACGCCGGCGACGACGGGCGATGCGATGCAACGCGGCGGCTTCGGCTGCTCGTGGCAACGGGCTGGCGGCCGGAAACGCTGACGGTTCTCCCTCGGGCACCCCCTGGTGCCCGAACTCCTCCGCCACCCCTGGGGCGGAGGCATCCGCATGGGACCGGCCCTTGGACGGTCCAGCGGCATACCTTGCTGCGCTGGTGACCGCAGTGGTCGTCTCCTGGGGGTCGAGGGATTGAGGGCTGGCCGGGTGGGGCATGTGGCGGTTCTCCTCGAGGTGTGCTCGTGAAGTGGGTGGAGTCGTCGGACGGGTCCGGGAAAGCCACGGCGACGAGTGCTGAGACCACAGGCATGAGGCGGAGAAGGCTCGGTGGCAGGCCAACTTCTCGTCGCCATCCTGGGCTGCAACTCAGAGGGGTCTCGGTCCCGTCCGCGACAGGTGGTCCGTGACCGGGGTGGTCGGAAGGGTTCCGACCACCCCGTTCTTGTTCCGGTGGGGTGCGGTCAGCCGTCGGCGGGGGTGGTCTCGCTCTCAGCTCGCAGGGTGTTCATGACCTCGGTGAGCCGCTCTCCGCTGACCTTGAGACCCTTGTCCCTGATCGCTTGGAGGACGGTGGAGCGGGAGATGCGTCCGTGCTCGGCTACGGCGATTCGGCCGATCTCGACGAGTTCGTCGAGGGTTGCGTCCGCCGGCCGTCCACCTCGTCGGGTGGTCGTGGGTTCGCTGGTGGGCTGTTCCGGACTGCGGAGAAATGCCGGCGGGGGTGCTGTGTCGGTGGTGGTTTCGCGGGTGATGAGGATGTGGAGGTGGACGGCTCCGGCGAGGGCGAGTGGGGCGAGGGTGGACAGGATGCCGACGGTGAGGTCGCTCAGGTGGAGCGTGCCGGGCGGGTTCTGTTGGTTGATGCGTACGGCGTGGAGGGCGTTGGCCCAGATGCTGGCGCAGGTGGCGGTGCCGAAGAGGGCCCATACGTAGAGGCGGGCTCGGAACGGGGCGGTGCGCAGGACGAGGAGGGCGCGTACGCCGTAGGCGATGAATCCGTCGATGACGAGCGGGAACAGGTAGGTGAGGAGTCCGCGGACGTGGATGGCGACGGCCATCTGTTGGAGGGCGTCGTACGAGAGGGCGCAGGCGGCGGCGCCGAGGGAGAGGATCGCGGCGCGGTCCCAACTGGTCGCTCGGTGACCGGTGTCGGGGTGTGCGGGCGGTATGGCGGATGGGGCCATGGGGGTGTGTGCTCCTGGGGTGGTGCGTGGGGCTGTCGGCGTGGTCCGTATTTGCCGTCTTGGCCGTTGCAGGCGCAGGTCAGGGCCGGTACGTCAGCCGGGCGGTGAGAGTCCCAGTGGTGTCATGCCCTGTGGGACGGGTCGTGGACGGATGTGGTCTGCCTCCCGTCCCGGAGCGCGGGGCTGTGACCTGCGGCGATACGGTGGGTACGGCTGGGACGGCACGAGACGGATCGGGACGCGGTTGGGCAGCCCAGGCGGGCGGGAGTGATCGTGTTTCCGTCTTGGGCCCGGTTGCCGTCTCGTTCGGATGCCTGTTGACCTGCGAGATCACGTCAGGGACGGCATGGACGGCAACCGGGGCGGGGCTGGGTCAGCCCTCGGCGCCGGGGTCGGCGTCGAGCGGGTGGACGGTGGGGCAGTAGCGGCGCCAGGCGTCGGCGAACTTGTTGCGGGTGTAGCCCTTGCGCTGGATGTCGCCGACGCGGACGTTGCCGGAGGCGATGGTGTAGTCGCGGAGCATGGCGCCGAGCCCGCGTGGTGTGAGCCCGTTGCGGCCCCATTCGGCCCAGGGGGCTTCGGTGTCGCTGTTGAGGGTGAACAGGAGGTCGTCGGTGCTGAGGCTCTCCGGGTCGCCCTTGGCGTGGAAGATCCGCCGGATGTCGGCGAGGATCTTCGCCCCGCTGGGGTTCTCCTCCTCCGCCCGCTCCTCGGCGGCGACCATCCGCGCGCACGCCGCCCGTGCCAGGCGGGGCCAGGGCCCACCCGAGAGGTCGGCGATGATCACCAGGGGTTCCCAGGTGTCGGCGGCGCGGTCCTCGACCGGGAGTTCTGGTTCCAGGTCGGCC
Source organism: Streptomyces sp. NPDC004609 (assembly GCF_042873655.1). NCBI lineage: Bacteria > Bacillati > Actinomycetota > Actinomycetes > Kitasatosporales > Streptomycetaceae > Streptomyces > Streptomyces sp. NPDC004609. Next base: position 91,420 of record NZ_JBIALS010000004.1, read on the forward strand.
GCTTCGTCCAGCAGTGGGCGGGCCCAGGCGGCGATCCGGTCGCGCAGTTCATGCAGGGCCGGGATGTCGCGGCGGGAGCGGAAGGGTTTGACGTGCTCTCCCTCGGCCCGGCGGCGCATGCGGATCACCACGGCGCGGTCCATGATCGTGTCGGGGAGGTCTCCGATGCCCGCGATGGCGGCCATGGCGAAGGTGGCGAACTTGTGCGGGGTGTGGTCGTTGCCGACGACCCGGGTGACGTAACGGTTCCGCTGGTGCCCGGCGTTCAGCAGGCCGCGCATCTCCTCGTTCTTCTCGGCCTGCTTCGGCGTGCCGAAGATGGTGTCCGCCTCGTCGACCAGGAGAGTGGGCGGCTCCTCGGTGATCGAACGGAAGACCGCTGCTGGGGTGGTGTTGATGGTGAGCATCGGCTCGTGGACCGTCTCGGTGAGCACGTCCAGGAGCCGGGACTTGCCACACCGTTTCGCCGGGCCGACGACCGCGAGGCGCGGCGCGTGCTGCCATGCGGGCTGGAGGTGCGTCGCCGCCACCCAGAGCGTCACCGCGTCCAAGGCCTCGGACGAGGGCAGGATCACGAACCTGGCTATCTGGGCACGCAGTTCGTCCAGCAGGGCGGACCCTGCGGCCGGTTCCGGGTCGGGTGCCGTCTCGTGGGGCAGTACGTCTGCTGGAGCAGACTCCGTCGCGTCCCGGCTGACCAGCAGGGACGCTTGGGCGGCGGGGTGGCCGGGGACCGCGACCGGGGGCCACGCCGGCTTGGCGGGGGTGGAATAGGGCTCGGTGGGGGTGTGTTCCACTGGGCGGCTCCTCTTCTGGCGGTGGCGGGCTTGCACGCCCTTGCCGCCGGGTTGGTTCGTGACAGGCCGATAGGGGTTGCCGGGGCCTTCGGCGTTGCACCGCCGGAGGCCCACCCCGTCCCTTCGGGGCCGGCAAGCCGTGTTCCGAAGCGGAGCGGACCGGGCGTTCCGAGACGGAACACGGGCGGTGTTCCGAGACGGAACAGGCCGGGCGTTCCCCGAGGGAACAAGGACAGTACGTCCACACCCCTGCACAGTCCAGCGATTCTGTGTCAGCTCAGCGCAGAACCGCCTGCTACGCTCCCTGCCCCTCACGCCGCCAGACCGAGCAGGTCCAACAGGTCCGCCGTCACAACCCGGTACGCGTTGCCGAGCCGCAGCACCTTGCACGGATAGGCGCCCCGCTTCGCCAACTCGTACCCCTTGCTCCGCCCCAACCCGAGCGCACGGTTGCCGGTGTCCAGGTCAACAGCGACCGGGAGAGCGAGCAACTCCTCCCGGCTCATCCCCTTCGGTCGTCCACCCGTGGCGTGTTCGCGCATGCGGCATCCCCTCTTCGGTGCAGCCGTCGGCGAACGCGTCCATCACGTCCGGCTCCGGGCCACTCCACCGATGATCCTCAAGCTAATGTGTCTGCATGACACAACGCGATTTCGATGATGAAGAAGACGACTTTCCGGAGTGGATGGACCGGATCAAGGCCACCGTGGCCGGCGAGGTCCGGCGCAGAAGGAGGAGGAGGGGATGGAGCGCACAGGACCTGGCCGACCGCTGCGAGGAGCTGGGGCACCCGATCCCGCGCAACGTGATCGCCAACATGGAATCCGGCCGCCGCGCCACCCTGCCCCTGGTGGACGTCATGATCCTGGCCGCCGCCCTGGAGACCTACCCGGTCTGCCTGATCTTCCCCGTCGGCTACATCGAGGAGACCCAGGAACTCCCCTTCCAGGAACTCGTCCCCACCTGGGACGCACTGCGCCGCTTCACCGGCGAGGAAGACGTTTTCGAGAACGACCCCGGAATGGTGCCCGAATTCGAGCACCACACCCTCCTCATCCGCACCGCACTCGCCGCACTCGACGAGGAGAAGCAGGCCCGGTTCGACACCAGAACCGCCGCCTCCCGCGCCCAGCGGGAGAACGCCGAACGCCAGCGGGCCGAGTACGCCGACCGCGCCATCGCGGCCAAGAGCGAGCTCCGCAAACTCCGGCGTGAGATCCGCGAGGAAGGCGCCACCCCGCCTGACCTCCCACCCGCACTCCACGACGTCGACCCACCCGAAACCGACACCGACCCCACGGAGGAAACCGCTTGAAGGGCTCCACGCACCGCCGCTGCTACTGCCGCGACCCCCACACCGGCAAACCGCTCGGCAAACAGTGCCCCAAACTGTCCAGCCGCAAGCACGGCTCCTACTCCATCCGCCAGGAACTACCGCCCCGCGAAGACGGCACCCGCCGCTCCTTCAGCCGCGCCGGCTACGACACCCTCAAAGCCGCCCAGGCCGACCTCGACCACGTCCGCGCCCTGCTCGGCCTCACCGACACAGACGACCCGGAGGGCATGTCACTGATCGCGGCCATGCTGGAGGAGATCGGCGACGAGAAAGCACCCCTACCCGACGTGGAGGAGACGCGTCGGCGACTCAACGCGGGCCAGGACCTCGTCGGCAGCCTCACCGTCGCGGAATGGCTGGACCGGTGGCTCGCGGGCAAACGCATACGGAAGTCCGGCATCAGCCGCTACGAGACCGACATCCGCATCCACCTCAAGCCGCACATCGGCCACCGCCGCCTCGACCGGCTGCGCGTAAGCCACCTCAGCGACATGTTCACCGCCATCACCGATGCCAACACCGAGCTCCTCGAACAGAACGCCCAACGACGCGCCGCGATCGACGAACTCGCGACCATCCCATGGAAGGGCGCGGAGCACCGGGCCCACCGCAAAACGTTGAAGGCCGCCATTGACACGATGCCGCCCTTCCGCCGCGTCACCGGCCCCGCCACCCGCCAGCACGTCAAAGCCACCCTCCGCGCCGCCCTCAACGACGCCATCGGCCAGCAGATCATCACCTTCAACCCCGCCGCCCACGTCGAGATCGACCCAGCACGCAAGCCCAAGGCCCTCGTCTGGACGGACGAGCGCGTCGCGCTCTGGGAGCAGACGGGCGAGAAGCCCTCGCCCGTCATGGTCTGGACACCAGCGCAGACCGGCGCGTTCCTCGACTCTGTCGCTGAGGACCGGCTGTACGCCATGTGGCACCTCATCGCCTTCCGCGGCCTGCGACGGGGCGAAGCATGCGGCCAGCCCTGGTCGGAAACCAACCTCGACACCCACTCCCTCACCGTGTCCTCGCAGCTCGTCCAGGACGGCTGGGCCGTCGAGACCTCCGAACCCAAAACGGACAGCGGCTTCCGCGTCATCGCACTCGACGACGACACGGTCAACGTGCTCAAGGAACACCGCGAACGCCAAGACGCGGACCGCGAGGAGTGGGGAACGGCCTGGGTCGAGACCGGCATGGTCTTCACCCAGGAAGACGGCACCTGGCTTCACCCCGGCAAGGTCACCGACCTCTTCGAACGCCTCGTCGCCGCCTCCGGCCTCCCACCGATCCGGCTGCACGACCTCCGCCACGGCGCGGCCACCCTCATGCTCGCCGCCGGCATCGACGTCAAGATCGTCTCCGACACCCTCGGCCACAGCGACACCCGGATCACGCGCGACATCTACCAGAGCGTCCTTCCCCACGTCGGCAAGAACGCAGCCGAAGCCACCGCCAAGCTGGTCCCGCTTCAGCGGAAGGCCGAGGCTGCGGAGGCCAGCAAGGCTGCCAAGAGGGCGGCGTCCAAGGTGAAAGCCGAAGCCAGGACCAAGAAGAAGGGCAAGCGGAAGAAGCCCAAGAAGTAGGGCACCGGACCGCTCCGCTCACGCATCGCTCACGCAAGCCATCTCGCGGCACCCCGGCCGTGTGACGCGTCATGCTCCAAACAGCGAAAAACCCCAGGTCACGGCGAGTGAGTCCTGGGGTAATTCAGAGCCGCCTTCGGGATTCGAACCCGAGACCTACGCATTACGAGTGCGTTGCTCTGGCCAACTGAGCTAAGGCGGCAGGCTGCGGATATGACCGGCCTCGCAAGGACACGTTCGCATCAGCAGCGGCGCCAAGTCTACAGGGTTGTTCCGGGTGCCCCGAACCACCCGGGGGTCCGATGGGCCCGGCCCCCGGGCAGGCCCATCAGGGGGTCCTGGCAGGCCGGAGGTGGTCAGCGGCAGCGTTTGGCGGGTGGGGGGACGGTGCCCTCCAGGAGGTAGGTGTTGATCGCGGTGTCGACGCAGTCGCTGCCGCGGCCGTATGCCGTGTGGCCGTCGCCGTCGTAGGTGAGGAGGCGGCCGGAGGAGAGCTGGGCGGCGAGGGACCGGGACCACTTGTAGGGGGTGGCGGGGTCGCGGGTGGTGCCGACGACGAGGATGGGGGGCGCGCCCTCGGCGGTGATGCGGTGGGGGGTGCCGGTCGCGGGAGTGGGCCAGTAGGCGCAGTTCAGGGCGGCCCAGGCGAAGTTCCGGCCGAAGGCCGGGGACGCCTTCTCGAACTCGGGGAGCGCGGACTCGACGGCCTTCGGGTCCGCGAAGGCGGGCGGGGCGTCCAGGCAGTTCACGGCCGCGTTGGCCATCATCAGGTTGGCGTAGGAGCCGTCGCCGTCGCGTTCGTAGTAGGTGTCGGCGAGGGCGAGGAGGGGGGCGCCGTCGCCGTTCATGGCGCTCGTCAGGGCGGTACGGAGCTGGGGCCAGGCTCCCTCGTCGTACATGGCCGTGAGGACTCCGGTGGTCGCCAGCGACTCGCCCAGCCGCCGGGACTCGCCGGTGGGGACGGGCCGCGCGTCCAGCTCGGCGAAGAACGCCTTGAGACGGTTCGAGGCGTCGGCGGTGGAGGTGGTGCCCAGCGGGCAGTCCTTGCGCTTGACGCAGTCCGCCGCGAAGGACTGGAACGCGGTCTCGAAGCCCTCGGTCTGGTCGCGGTTCAGCGCACGGGCCGACAGGGAGGGGTCCAGCGCGCCGTCGAGGACGAGGCGGCCGGCGCGGGCGGGGAACAGTTCGGCGTAGGTCGCGCCCAGGAAGGTGCCGTACGAGGCACCCACGTACGTCAGCTTCTTGTCGCCGAGCACGGCGCGCAGGATGTCCATGTCACGGGCCGCGTCGACGGTCGAGACGTGCGGCAGGACCTTTCCGGAACGCTTCTGGCAGCCGGCCGCGAAGTCCTTGAACGCGGCGCTGAGACGAGCCGCCTCGGCCGCGTCGTCGGGCGTCTGGTCGACCTGGGTGTACGCGTCCATCTCCTTCGCGGTCAGACACTCGACGGGCTCGCTGCGGGCGACGCCGCGCGGATCCATGGCGACCATGTCGTAGCGGGCGCGGACCGGGGCGGGGTAGCCGATGCCCGCGTACGCCTGGAGGTAGCCGACGGCCGAACCGCCGGGGCCGCCGGGGTTGACCTGGAGGGAGCCGAGGCGCTTGCCGGGGCCGGTGGCCTTCTTGCGGGCGACGGCCAGCCGGATGGAGTCCCCGCCGGGCTTGTCGTAGTCGAGGGGGGCCTTCAGCGTGGCGCACTGGAAGCCGGGGACACCGCAGTCGCGCCACGACAGCTTCTGCGCGTAGTACGGCTTCAGTCCCGCCGCCGGAGCGGACATGGCGTCCGAGCCCGAGCCGCCCGTCGTGGACGCGGAGGCGCTGGGCGACGAGCCCCCGCCGGTGCAGCCGGACAGCAGCACGCCGGCCGCGGCCAGCACGAGAGCGGAACTTCTGAGCACGCGCCTTGGGTCCATGTCCGGAGCGTAGGGGACACTGCGGAGAGTTGCCCATTCGTGCCGGTACGAACCGGTGTGGCGGCCCGTCCGCACTCCGGCACGCGCCCTCGCACACGCCCCCCGCGACCGCGCAGAGCAGGCACGGGCAGGCCACCGGCGGAGGGAGCCGCCTCGCCCGGGAGCCCGCCGGGCCGGCTCCGCCCGGCTCGTCCCTCAGCCCGCGCGCAGCGCCATCGTCATCGCCTCGACCGCCAGCAGCGGTGCCACATTCGCCTCCAGCGCGTCTCGGCAGGCGATCACCGCCTCTATCCGGCGCAGGGTGCGCTCGGGCGTGGAGGCGCGGGCGATCCGGTCGAGTGAGTCCCGTACGTCGTCATTGGCGATCGCGACCTCGCTGCCCAGCTGGAGCGTGAGCACATCGCGGTAGAACCCGGTCAGATCGCTGAGGGCCAGATCCAGGCTGTCGCGCTGCGTACGCGTCTTGCGGCGCTTCTGTCTGTCCTCCAGCTCCTTCATCACGCCAGCCGTCCCCCGCGGCATCCGGCCGCCCTGCGCCGCGCCGAGCGCCGCCTTCATCTCCTCCGTCTCCCTGACGTCGACCTCGTCGGCGACCTGCTTGGCGTCCTCGGCGGCGGCGTCGATCAGCTCCTGCGCGGCCTTGAAGCAGCCGCCGATGTCGTCGACCCGCAGCGGCAGCTTCAGCACGGTCGTCCGCCGCGCGCGGGTCCGCTCGTCGGTGGCGAGGCGGCGGGCCCGGCCGATGTGGCCCTGTGTGGCGCGCGCCGCGGCGGCGGCGACGTCGGGCTCGATGCCGTCCCGCCGGATCAGCACATCGGCGACCGCCGCGACCGGTGGCGTACGCAACGTCAGATGGCGGCAGCGTGAGCGGATCGTCGGCAGCACGTCCTCCAGCGAGGGCGCGCACAGCAGCCATACGGTACGGGGCGCGGGCTCCTCGACGGCCTTCAGGAGGACATTGCCCGCGCCCTCCGTGAGGCGGTCCGCGTCCTCCAGGATGATCACCTGCCAGCGCCCGACGGCCGGGGAGAGCTGGGCGCGGCGGACGAGATCACGCGTCTCCTTGACGCCGATGGAGAGCAGGTCGGTGCGGACGACCTCCACATCGGCATGCGTCCCCACGAGGGCGGTGTGGCAGCCGTCGCAGAACCCGCAGCCCGGCGCGCCGCCCAGGGCTCTGTCGGGGCTGACGCACTGGAGCGCGGCGGCGAAGGCACGGGCGGCGGTGGAACGCCCCGACCCCGGCGGCCCCGTGAACAGCCATGCGTGCGTCATCCTGGACGCGTCGGGGTGCCGCTCCCCCTGGGCCACGGCGGTGACGAGGGCGTCCGCGTCCCGCGCGGCGGCGGCGAGCTGCGCCTGGACGCGCTCCTGCCCGACGAGGTCGTCCCATACGGCCATGTGCCGTCACCTGCCTCTGCCTTGTGCTGGGACCTCCATTGTGAGGGAGGGGTCTGACAACGGAGTCCCCCACCCTTGAGCGCCCCCACCCTTGAGTCCCGCGGCCCGGTGAAGTGCCTCGGCCCTTGAGTCCCCCGGCCCGGTGAAGTGCCTCCGCGCCGCAGCCGCGCCGCAGCGCCTCGGCGTTCCGCCGCTCAGCCCCTGCGCCTGCGGCGCCCCTCGTCCTCGTCGTCGTGGGGGCCCAGCAGTTCGTCGGCCAGGGTGGGGAGGTCGTCCAGCGGGGTCTCCTCCGCCCAGTCCGAGCGGCGGCGGGGGCGGCCCGTGGCCGGGTCCACCTGGGGGAGTTCCCGCGTGCGGTCGTTGGGGCCGGCCGACGCGCCGGAACCGGAAGCACCGGAGGACCCGGAAGCGCGCGGGGTTCCCGGAACACGTGAGGCTCCCCGAGCGCCCGGGGACCCGGCCCGCTCGTCGCGGAAGATGCCAGGCGGCACCCTGTCCTCCGGAGACTCGTCCCGGACCGGCGGAAGAACCGCGGTCTCCGCCACGTCAGACCCGTCGGCCCCGTCGGCCTTGTCAGACCCGTCGCTCCGGTCGGCTCCATCGGCCCGGCCGGCCGCACGCCCCGCCCCGGCGGCGCCCGCGGTCCCCGTAGCCCCCGCCTTCTTCGCTGTCCTGGACGGCCTGGACGGCCTGGACGGCCCGGAAGGCCCGGCCGGCCCCGACGACACCGACGGCAGCACGGCCGTCTCGGCCGAATCCGCGGGCGGCGAGACCTTCGGAACCTCCTGGGTGACCTCGTCCGGGCGGACCACGGGCGTCGGCACCGTCACATCATCCGGCCGCACCACGGGCGTCGGCACCGTGACCTCGTTCGGCGAGACCCCGGACGCCTCCGAGGCCGCCTCGGCCGCGGAAGCCGCCCGCGCCGCCGCTTCGGCCGCCTGACGCGCCGCCGCTTCCTCGTCGGCCTGGCGAGCCGCCTGACGCGCCGCCTCCGCACGCTGGGCGGCCTCGGCCTCCGCCCGGCGCGCCGCTTCGGCCTCCGCGCGGCGGGCCTCCTCCGCCTTCAGCAGGGCCTCCTCGGCCTTGCGCTGCTTCTCCAGCCGGCGTTCCTCCGCCTCGGCCCGCAGCCGGGCCTGGTCCTCCGCGAGCTTGCGCAGGCGCTCCTGTTCCTCCCGGTGCGCCTTCTCCTCGGCCTCCCGCTTGCGGCGCTCCTCGTCCGCGAGCCGCCGTGCCTCCTCGGCGCGCCGGCGGGCCTCCTCGGCCTGGCGCTCGGCCTCACGCTGCCGCGCGGCCTCCTCCTCGGCCTTGCGCCGGGCCTCCTCCTCGGCGCGGAGCCTGGCGAGCTGCTCCTGGCGCTCGCGCTCCAGACGCTCCTCCTCCGCCTTGCGCGCGGCCTCCTCCTCGGCCTTGCGGCGCGCTTCCTCCTCGGCCGCCCTGCGGGCCTCCTCCTGCGCCTTCACCTCGGCGGCGGAGAGCGGAAGCAGCTGGTCGAGCCGGTGGCGTACGACGGTGGTGACGGCCTCCGGCTCCTGGCCGGCGTCCACGACCAGATACCGGCCGGGGTCCCCGGCCGCGAGGGTGAGGAAGCCCGCACGCACCCGCCGGTGGAACTCGGCGGGCTCGGACTCCAGCCGGTCGGGCGCCTCGGTGAAGCGTTCGCGCGCGGTCTCGGGCGAGACGTCCAGCAGAACCGTCAGATGCGGTACGAGCCCGTCCGTGGCCCACCGCGAGATACGGGCGATCTCCGTCGGGGACAGATCCCGCCCGGCGCCCTGATAGGCGACGGAGGAGTCGATGTAGCGGTCGGAGATGACGATCGCACCGCGCTCCAGAGCGGGCCGTACCACCGAGCCGACGTGCTCGGCGCGGTCGGCGGCGTACAGCAGCGCCTCGGCGCGGTTCGTCAGCCCGGCGGACGAGACGTCGAGCAGGATCGACCGCAGCCGCTTCCCGACCGGGGTCGCGCCCGGTTCGCGCGTGACGACGACCTCGTGGCCTTTCGCCCGGATCCACCCGGCGAGCGCCTCGACCTGGGTGGACTTCCCGGCGCCGTCGCCGCCCTCGATGGCGATGAAGAAGCCGGTGGCGGCGGGCGCCTGCGCCGGGTCGGCGCCGCCGCGCAGCGCGTCGCCGAGGTCGCGCCGGAGCGGCACGCCCGAGCGGTCGTCCGTCTTGGCGAGGACGATCGCGGCCACGGGCAGCAGCAGCGCGCCCACCAGCATCAGCGTGAAGGCGGCCCCGCCGTGCGCGAAGACGAAGTCCCCGCTGGCGAGCCGGTGCGGTCCGATCGCGGCGGCGAGCAGCGGGGCGGCGATCGCGCCGAGGCCGATGCCGACCCGGACGACGGCCTGGAGGTGGTCGGTCATCCGGATGCGCCGGGGCTCCTCCGTCTCCTGGTCGATGAGTGTGTGCCCGGTGCTCGCCGCGACTCCCGCGGACACCCCGGCGAGCAGCGCGATGAACAGCACGGTCGCCGTGTCCGGCACCAGACCCATCGCGAGCAGTGCGACTCCGGTGAGCGCGAGGGCGAGCGCGAGCAGCCGCCGGCGCGACAGCGCGGGCAGGACATACCGCGCGCCGCGGATACCGAGGGCCGTACCACCGGTCAGCGCGAGCACGAGGAGCGCGAAAGCGGCGGCTCCGCCTCCGAGGTCGATGGAGTGCAGTACGGAGACGGCGACGGCCGACGAGATCGCGCCCGCGACCGCCCCGCACCCGAGGACGAGCAGCGGTATGGCGCCGGTACGCCCCTTGTCCGTACCCGCCTTACGGGCCTTGTCGCTGCCCGCCGGCGCGCCCAGCGAGGGCCGGCGCAGCCCTTCGAGCGGCGAGCGCGGCCTCGGGGTCTGCGTGTTCGGCAGTTCGACGAAGAACAGGGCCGAGACGGACGCGGCGAAGAGACCGGCCGCGACGTACGACCCGAGTGCCGCCGGGTGCAGCAGGAACCATTCGACGCCCTGGCCGATCAGTTCGCCGACGAGGGTGGCGACGAGCAGGACGGCGGCCCCGAGGGGGATCGCGGCGAAGGAGGTGCGCAGCCACAGGCGGCGCAGCGCCTCAAGGTGGTCCGGAAGCGGTCGTACGGCCACGCCCTCCAGGGGTGGCGCGGGCAGCAGCGCGGGCGCGGCACCGTCACGGGCGACTGTCCAGAAACGTTCCGCGGCGCCGATGAGGAAGACCGTGACCAGCAGGATCACCGTCGCGTTCGCGGGGGTCCAGTCGATCCACAGCGGTGCCACGATCAGCAGCGCGAGCCGCAGTCCGTCCGCCCCGATCATGGTCCAGCGGCGGTCGAGCGGGCCCTTCGGCGAGGTCAGCGAGGTCAGCGGGCCGAGCAGTACGGCTCCGAAGAGCAGCGTGGCGAGGACGCGGGCGCCGAGCACGGCGGCGACCGCGAAGGCCGCGCCGCGGTAGCCGCCGCCGAACATGCCCTGGGTCACCGCCGCCTGGAGCGTCAGCAGCAGCAGCACGAAGACGGCGACGGCGTCCCCGACGCCTCCCACGACCTGGGCGTTCCACAGTCTCTTCAGCGTGGGGACCCGCAGCAGGGCGCGCAGGGCCCGCTCACGGGAGTCCGCGACGAGGTCGCTGTGCGTTTCGTGGGGCTCGTGGGAGTGCTGGGGTACGGAGGTGCCGGAGTCTGAGGCAGTCTCTGAGGCGGTGCTCACGACCGCCTGCTGCTCGGCTGGCTGCTCGGCTCGCGTCATCCGCCCAGCCTATCCGGAGCGCCCTGCTCCCCGGAGGGCCGTACGAACATACGGGTGCCGTGCGCGACGGCCCCCGCGCGGGGTCCCGGCAGGGGACGGCAGCGGCGATCCGGGAGTCGGGGCGGGGTGCGACGGGACGCTCCGGGCCGGAATGCGCACAGCGGGCGCACGCTCCCGTACCGCCGGTAGCACCCCACTCGCCCGGTGCCTCGCGACGCGTCCGGTGATCCACCACGCCTCGGCGCGTCCAGCCGCCGGACGCGACCGACGCGCCCGACCCCCCACCGACTCGTCCGAACTACTCGTCCTACTCGTCCTTGGCCGCGGAGGCCGCCGTCTTCCCGGCCGTGGCCTTCTTCGCCACGGTCTTCTTCGCCGCGGTCTTCTTGGCGGCCGTCGCGGCGGACGTCTTCTTCGCGGCGGTCTTCTTCGCCGGAGCCGCCTTCTTTGCAGGTGCCTTCTTGGCCGCCGTCTTCTTCGCGGTCTTCTTCGCGGGCACCTTGGCGCGCTTCTCGGCGAGCAGTTCGTACCCGCGCTCGGGCGTGATCTCCTCCACGCTGTCGCCGGTCCGCAGGGTCGCGTTCGTCTCGCCGTCGGTGACGTACGGTCCGAACCGGCCGTCCTTGACGACCACCGGCCGCTCGCTCACCGGATCGGTCCCCAGCTCCTTCAGCGGCGGCTTGGCGGCCGCCCGCCCGCGCTGCTTGGGCTGGGCGTAGATCGCGAGCGCCTGCTCCAGCGTGATGCCGAAGAGCTGGTCCTCGGTCTCCAGCGAACGCGAGTCGGTGCCCTTCTTCAGATACGGGCCGTAGCGGCCGTTCTGCGCGGTGATCTCCACCCCCTCCGCGTCGGTGCCGACGACCCTGGGCAGGGACATCAGCCTGAGCGCGTCGTCCAGGGTGACGGTGTCCAGCGACATGGACTTGAAGAGGGAGGCCGTGCGCGGCTTGACCGCGTTCTTGCCGGTCTTCGGCGTGCCCTCGGGCAGGATCTCGGTGACGTACGGGCCGTAGCGGCCGTCCTTCGCGACGATCTCGTGGCCCGACACGGGGTCCGTGCCCAGCGCGAAGTCACCGCTCGGCTTGGCCAGCAGCTCCTCCGCGTACTCCACGGTCAGCTCGTCGGGCGCGAGGTCGTCGGGCACGTCGGCGCGCTGATGGCCCTCCGCGTCCTTCTCGCCGCGCTCGACGTACGGGCCGTAGCGGCCGACCCGCAGCACGATCCCGTCGCCCACCGGGAAGCTGGAGATCTCCCGCGCGTCGATCGCGCCGAGGTCGGTGACCAGGGCCTTGAGACCGCCGAGGTGGTCGCCGTCGCCATTGCCCGCGGCGGACGCGGTTCCGGCTCCCGGGGCGGCCCCCTCGGAGCCCTCGCCGAAGTAGAAGCGCTTCAGCCACGGCACCGCCTGCGCCTCGCCGCGCGCGATGCAGTCGAGGTCGTCCTCCATCTTGGCGGTGAAGTCGTAGTCGACGAGCCTGCCGAAGTGCTTCTCCAGCAGATTGACGACGGCGAAGCTCAGGAAGGAGGGCACCAGGGCCGTCCCCTTCTTGAACACATAGCCGCGGTCGAGGATGGTGCCGATGATCGAGGCGTACGTGGAGGGGCGGCCGATCTCGCGCTCCTCCAGCTCCTTGACCAGCGACGCCTCGGTGTAGCGGGCGGGCGGCTTGGTGGCGTGGCCGTCGACCGAGATGTCCTCGGCGGCGAGCGCGTCGCCCTCGCCGACCTGCGGCAGCCGGCGCTCACGGTCGTCCAGCTCGGCGTTCGGGTCGTCGGCGCCTTCCACGTACGCCTTCATGAAGCCGTGGAAGGTGATCGTCTTGCCGGACGCGGTGAACTCGGCGTCCCGGCCGTCCGACGCCGTGCCGGCGATCTTGACCGTGACCGAGTTCCCGACCGCGTCCTTCATCTGGGAGGCGACGGTCCGCTTCCAGATCAGCTCGTACAGCTTGAACTGGTCGCCGGCGGGCAGCCCGGTCTCGGCGGGAGTGCGGAAACGATCACCCGAGGGCCTGATGGCCTCGTGCGCCTCCTGCGCGTTCTTGACCTTGCCCGCGTACACCCGCGGCTTCTCGGGCAGATAGTCCGACCCGTACAACTGGGTGACCTGCGCGCGGGCGGCGGCCACGGCGGTGTCGGAGAGCGTCGTGGAGTCCGTACGCATATAGGTGATGAAGCCGTTCTCGTACAGCTTCTGCGCGATCTGCATGGTGGCCTTGGCCCCGAAGCCCAGCTTGCGGGAGGCCTCCTGCTGGAGCGTCGTCGTACGGAACGGGGCGTACGGCGAGCGGCGGTACGGCTTGGACTCGACCGAGCGCACGGCGAACGAGGCGTTCTCCAGCGCGGCGGCCAGGGCGCGCGCGTTCGTCTCGTCGAGGTGGAGCACCTGGCCCGACTTCAGCCGGCCGTCGGGGCCGAAGTCACGGCCCTGGGCGACACGCTGTCCGTCGACCGTGTTCAGGCGGGCCGTCAGCGACGAGGGGTCGGACTGGTCCCCGGCGCGGCCGGTGGAGAAGGTGCCGGTCAGATCCCAGTACTCGGCGGAGGTGAACGCCCTGCGCTCCCGCTCACGCTCCACGACGAGCCTGGTCGCCACCGACTGGACCCGGCCCGCGGAGAGCCGGGGCATGACCTTCTTCCACAGGACCGGCGAGACCTCGTAGCCGTAGAGACGGTCGAGGATACGGCGGGTCTCCTGGGCGTCGACCATGCGCTGGTTCAGCTCGCGCGGGTTGGCGACGGCGTCGCGGATCGCGTCCTTGGTGATCTCGTGGAAGACCATCCGGTGGACGGGGACCTTGGGCTTGAGGACCTCCAGCAGATGCCAGGCGATGGCCTCGCCCTCGCGGTCCTCATCGGTGGCGAGGTAGAGCTCGTCGGACGCGGCGAGCTGCTCCTTGAGCTTCTTGACCTGGGCCCTCTTGTCGGCGTTGACGACATAGACGGGCTGGAAGTCGTGCTCGACGTCGACACCGAGGCGGCGGACCTCACCGGTGTACTTCTCGGGGACCTCGGCGGCTCCGTTGGGGAGGTCGCGGATGTGCCCGACGCTCGCCTCGACGACATAGCCGGGGCCGAGATACCCCTTGATCGTCTTCGCCTTGGCAGGCGACTCGACGATCACGAGTCGGCGGCCGCCCTGTGCGGTCTCGCTGGTCGGGGACAACTTCGCTCTTCTCTCCGGTCGACGCTCGATGGGCAGACACAGCAGTACTGCGCTGGTCGCGCACACTGCTGTGACGCTGCAATGGTGCCCGCAGATTCCGCGTCATGCCCATGCGGAGACTGCGTGGTGCTGCTGCCGCTGCGGAGTGTGACGGTACAACCCGCCCCTGTGTCAAACGGCAAAAGCCCGCAACGGCCACTCGAACGGTAACCCGAGTCCGGGCATTCCTGCCGCCCGGACCGGCACGCCGACGCCCGGGAACCCCGCTCAGACGCGGCCGAAGCACCACAGCCCGAGGGCCAGGGAGACGACGCCGGAGAGGGTGGTGAGGGCGATGGCCGTGGCGGGACTCACTCCCTGGGCGACGGGTGCGCGGTGCATCACGCGCACTCCGGTCCACAGCAGCAGCGCCGCTCCGAACAGCGCGAACGCCGTTCCCGCGAAGATCGCCGGCCCGCTCTCCATACCCGCACCCCGTCTTTCTGTGTGCTGCCGCGCCGCCCGGGGATACGGAGACTCTCCCCGGAGCCGAGGCTGACACTCCGGAGCGTCGGAGACACGAATTCCGGGTGAACGCCGCGTGGGTTCACCCGGGCGGGGCTCCCCGCCGCCGCAGGGAGCCCCGCCCCGCGCCGGGGCCCGGGCGGGGGCGGGGGTTCGGGCGGGTGGGCGCCGGGGTCCGGGCGGGAGTCCGGCGGGGGCCCGGGGCGCTCCCGCCCCGGGCGCGCGGAGCCCACCCGGGGCGACGACCGGGGAAACCGGGAGAAGCCGCTCCGGGTGCGCAGAGCCCGACCGGAGCCAGGCGGGAGGGGGCGGGCGTTGCCGGGAGGCGGGGGCTACGGGCAGGCGCGGAGGTCCGCCGGGCGGGCGCCGGGATCCAGCGGGCGGCCGGGCGCGGCGGGATCCGCGTGATCACCGAGTGACCGGGCCCGGGAAAGGAGGACGGCAGGCCGACCGGTGAAGGGTCCGGTCCGGGGAGCCCGGGTGGCGGGGTGACGGGTGGGTGGGCCGCCGGGTGAGGCGTACAACGGGCGGGGGAAGGCGTGGCAGGGAGGGCGAGACAAGCCACGTAATCCGAACATTGGCCGATTTCACCCCGTCATCCGGCTCGAACTACCCTCCTCCGCTCGCCCGACCGAGGCCCGGCTCATCCCCCGGCCTGCCCCCGCTCGTACCCCCGGGCCCTGCTCCGGGCCTCGGCGCGAGAGCCGGGGCGACCGGGCCTGGAACGACGTCCCCCACGACCGCCCCGAGTACCGACGACCGGACCGTGGTCGCGGGCCACACGGCAGGCCGGGCAAGGGATGCCGCCCCGGTGTGAGGGACACGCGCGTGGCCGGTATGAGGGGCTGGGCCCGGCCCCGTACAAGCCGGGCGAGGGCGGTGCGCGGACCCGCCGCGAGAGCGGGCGGGGGCTACCCGACCGGCGGCACCGGTTCCAGGAAGCCCTCCTCCACCAGGAGCCGGAGCGCCTGCGGGGTACGGTCGCGCAGCAGGACCGGGTCCTCGTCGATGAGCTGGGCGATCGCGTCCAGAATGCGGCCCGCGCTCAGTGTCCCGTCGCACGCCCCGGCGAACCCCGCGCCCACCGTGTCGACCTTGGTGGCCCGCCGCATGCCCCGGTTCTGCCGCAGGACCACATGCTCGGGGTGCTCCGCGCCGGGCAGCCCGACCTGCTCCTGCACCACCTCGGCCGCGAGAACGAAATGATCGGCGAGCAGGGCCGCGTCGTCATGCGTGCGCAGATAGTCCTGGCGGTCGAAGTGGGCCCGCACGCTCTCGCCGAGCGGCTGCTCCACCGGGTGCGGCCACTCCTCCGCGACGACCGACGGCCGGTCGGAGTCCGACCTCCGCAGGGTGATCCAGCCGAAGCCGACCGCCTTGGTCCCGCGCGCCTCGAACTCGTCCAGCCAGGCCTCGTACCTCGCCGCGTACGCCTCAGGGTCCCCGCGGTGATCGCCGCTGTCGCGCAGCCACAACTCGGCGTACTGCGTGATGTCCTGCACCTCGCGCTGCACGATCCAGGCGTCGCACCCGCGCGGCACCCAGGAGCGCAGCCGGTCCTGCCACTCCTCCCCCTCCACGTGCTGCCAGTTGGCGAGGAACTGGGCGAACCCCCCGTGATTCAGCCGCTCGCCCGCCTGCTGAACGAGTGAGCGGCACAGATCGTCCCCGCCCATTCCGCCGTCCCGGTACGTCAGCCGGGCGCCGCCGTCCACGGCCTCGGGAGAGATCACGAACGGCGGGTTCGACACGATCAGGTCGTACCGGTCCTGCCCGGCCGGCTCGAAGAGCGAGCCCTCCCGCAGCTCGGCCCCGGGCGCGCCGGAGAGCGCGAGCGTGAGCCGGGTGAAGCCCAGGGCGCGCGGATTCAGATCGGTGGCCGTGACCCGGGTGGCGTGCTGCGCCGCGTGCAGCGCCTGGATGCCGGAGCCGGTGCCGAGGTCGAGCGCGGACTCCACCGGCGTACGGACCGTGATCCCGGCGAGGGTCGTGGACGCGCCGCCGACGCCCAGAACGACCCCCGGGCCCTGACCGCCCGCGCCCGCCGCGCCGCCGACCGCGCATCCGAGGTCGGAGACGATGAACCAGTCCTGCCCCGCGGGCCCGCCGTAGGGCCGTACGTCCACGGTGGCGCGGAGCGAGTCACCGTCGCGCACCAGCCAGCCGTCGGCGAGGCACTCCTCCAGCGGCAGCGCGGCCTTGGCCCTGTCGTACGCCACGGGCCGCTGGAGCAGGAACAGCCGCACCAGGGTCTCCAGGGAACCGTCCCCGCGGGTGGCGCGCAGGGCGGGCACGGTCTCACTGCGGGCGAGCGCCGCGTACGCGGAGCCCCCGAGCAGGTCGAGCAGCCCGTCGGCGGTGAAGTCGCCGGCGAGAAGGGCCTCGCGCAGCCGGGGCGCGTGGTCGGGCGAGGGGATGCCTGGAACGGCGCTGGTCGTACTCACCCGACCATTGTGTCCGCCGCCACTGACAAACGCCGCCCCCGGCCCGGCGGTGGCGGGCGGGGACGGCGCGTCCGGTTCGGCGGCGGCGGGGCAGTCCGTCAGGCTGGGTCCGGAGTCCGGCTCGGTCCGGAGCCTTGCGCGGTCCGGAGTCCGGCTGGGTCCGGAGGCGGGCTGGCCCAGGAGCCGCGCAAGGAAGCGGCCGGACCGGTGCTCCGGACCGTGCACGTCCTACGAGGGCGAGCCCGCCCCGGCGGTCGGCGCGGCGGCCGGCTTGCAGCCCGGCTGCTTGGCCATCGCCTTGCCCGTGCTGCTCACCCGCAGCTTGTTCCACGCGGCGCGGTTCTGCTCGATCTTCGCCAGCCCGTCGGCGACCGGCTTCAGACCGTCCGCGAACTTCTGCTGGTCCTGCGCGTCGAGCGCGTCGACCTGCTTCTTCAGGGCGAGATACGAATTGGCGTTGGCGTCGAACTCGGCGGCGGCCGCGTCCACCAGCTTGCGGTCCTCCTTGACGGGAGTCTGACCGGCGGTCCGGTAGGCGGCGGCGAACGCCTTGTTCACATCGGAGAGGTCCTGGAAGGCCTTGGAGTCGGCGGCCTGGATGTCGCCCGGCTTGCCGTCCGACGCGGTCGAGCGGATGAGCTGTTCGACCTGGGCCTGCTTCTGGATCTGCGGCTTCGCCAGATCGCAGTACTTCTTGGCCCAGTCGTCGACCGAGTCCTTGTCGTTACTGCTGCAACCGGACAGCGCCAGTACCAGTACGGCGCTGCCGGACAGTACGGCCGCAAGCTTCTTGTTCACCGGATTCGGTCCCTTCCAAGGCTCCTCGCGCCCCGGAACATACACGCCGTGTGGGCGGCAAACGCATGCCAGCCGCCTGGTTCCTCCTCTGTTGTAGCCATTTGCACCAAGGGAGACAAGGCTCACCCGGAGCGGGAAAACGAACGGACGGCGTGTCAGGACATGCCGTCCGTCCGCCTCTTGAGCGGGTGTGGGAGTGCTGAGGGGGTTCGGGTCCGGTCTATGTCACCGTCGCAGGGTCGGGTGACGTGGTGTTGCGCTCGGCGGAGTCGGGCTCGTCGTCCCCGACGGTGATGCCCCGCCGCTTGGAGACGTAGACGGCCCCGACGATGACCAGGATGGCGAGGACCGCCACCAGGGCCCTGACTCCGGCGCTCGCGTCGTCCCCGTAGCTGAACTGGATCACCGCGGGCGCGATCAGCAGCGCCACCAGGTTCATCACCTTCAGCAGGGGGTTGATCGCGGGTCCGGCCGTGTCCTTGAACGGGTCACCGACGGTGTCGCCGATGACGGTCGCGGCATGCGCCTCACTGCCCTTGCCGCCGTGGCTGCCGTCCTCGACGAGTTTTTTGGCGTTGTCCCAGGCGCCTCCGGAGTTCGCCAGGAAGACCGCCATCAGGGTGCCGGTGCCGATCGCGCCCGCGAGGAACGCGCCGAGCGCCCCGACGCCGAGGGAGAACCCGACCGCGATCGGGGTCAGCACGGCGAGGAGTCCCGGAGTGGCGAGTTCCCGGAGCGCGTCCTTGGTGCAGATGTCGACGACCCGCCCGTACTCCGGTTTCTCGGTGTAGTCCATGATCCCGGGGTGCTCGCGGAACTGCCGCCGCACCTCGTAGACCACCGCCCCCGCCGAGCGGGACACCGCGCTGATCGCCAGCCCCGAGAAGAGGAAGACGACCGCCGCGCCGAGGATCAGGCCGACCAGATTGTTGGGCTGGGAGATGTCCATGACGAGATTCACGGGCGCGCCCTCGCCGATCTTCTCGCCGACGTCCCTGGCCGCGGTCGCGATGGCGTCGCGATACGAGCCGAAGAGCGCGGCGGCCGCCAGTACGGCGGTGGCGATGGCGATTCCCTTGGTGATCGCCTTCGTGGTGTTGCCGACGGCGTCCAGGTCGGTGAGCACCTGCGCGCCCGCGCCCTCGACGTCACCGGACATCTCGGCGATGCCCTGCGCGTTGTCGGAGACGGGTCCGAAGGTGTCCATGGCGACGATGACGCCGACGGTGGTGAGCAGACCGGTACCGGCCAGCGCCACCGCGAAGAGGGCCAGCATGATCGATGTGCCGCCGAGCAGGAACGCGCCGTACACACTCAGGCCGATCAGCAGCGCCGTGTAGACGGCGGACTCCAGCCCTATGGCGATACCGGCGAGGATGACGGTCGCCGGGCCGGTCAGCGAGGACTTGCCGATGTCCCTGACCGGGCGCCGGCTGGTCTCGGTGAAGTAGCCGGTGAGCTGCTGGATCAGGGCCGCCAGCACGATGCCGATCGCGACGGCGACGAGCGCCAGGACCCGCGGATCGCCGCCGTGCGTACTGATGGCGGCCTCGGTGACTCCCTTCAGGTCGGCGTAGGAGGAGGGCAGATAGAGGTAGACGGCGATGGCCACGAGGACGAGCGAGATCACGGCGGAGATGAAGAAGCCGCGGTTGATGGCGGTCATACCGCTGCGGTCGGTGCGCCGCGGGGCGACCGCGAAGATGCCGATCATCGCGGTGAGCACCCCGATCGCCGGAACGATCAGCGGGAAGGCGAGTCCGGCGTCGCCGAAGGCCGCCTTTCCGAGGATGAGGGCCGCGACCAGGGTGACGGCGTACGACTCGAAGAGGTCCGCGGCCATGCCCGCGCAGTCGCCGACGTTGTCGCCCACGTTGTCGGCGATGGTGGCGGCGTTGCGCGGGTCGTCCTCGGGGATGCCCTGCTCGACCTTGCCGACGAGGTCGGCGCCGACGTCGGCGGCCTTGGTGAAGATTCCGCCCCCGACACGCATGAACATGGCGATCAGGGCGGCGCCGAGGCCGAAGCCCTCCAGGACCTTGGGGGCGTCGGCGGCGTAGACGAGGACGACACAGGAGGCACCCAGCAGGCCGAGGCCCACCGTGAACATGCCGACCACGCCTCCCGTACGGAATGCGATCTTCATGGCCTTGTGCGCGACGGCCGTCAGGTCCTTTTCCGGCTCGCCTTTTGCCGGTGTCGCCTCACGCGCGGCCGCGGCCACGCGCACATTGGCCCGTACGGCAAGACGCATACCGATGTATCCGGTGGCCGCCGAGAAAAGCGCACCCACCAGGAAGAACACCGAGCGTCCGGCGCGCTGTGACCAGTCGTCCGCCGGAAGAAGCATCAGCAGGAAGAACACCACGACGGCGAAGATGCCGAGAGTGCGCAACTGCCGTGCCAGATAGGCATTCGCGCCTTCCTGCACCGCCGCCGCGATCTTCTTCATGGAGTCGGTGCCCTCGCCGGCGGCCAGCACCTGGCGTACCAGCAGCTGGGCCACGACCAGAGCCGCCAGCGCCACCGCGGCGACGACGACGACGATCAGTCGATTGTCGTCTGTCAGTACCGCGGCCGAGAGGGAAGTCGGATGATCGATCATTTCCGTTTTGAAGAGCCCCGCCATTCGTCCTCCTTGACGTCGTTCAGAGCTCAAGATGTGGACGGATTGTAGGGAGCGGAACCCGATCTAAACAGGGCACGACAAATTCAATTGACCTTCACTTGCCACCCAGCAAATGATCAGGTTCAAAAAACGACCCCGAAAGGGGTAATGGGGCAAAGGCATTGACGCATGATCGATGATCTATGAAATGATCTAGATATAAATGAAAGAGGCCCTGCTGAGCAGGGCCTCTTCACACTTATGGACCGCCGTACGGGAACGGGGTCGGGCGTCCCCGCGCGGTCAGGGCAGGGCGCTGACGGACGCGGTCGGCCAGCTCATACGGATCACACCGCCCTCGTCGCTGGTGGAGACCTCCATGTCGTCGACGAGCCCGCTGATCACCGCCAGCCCCATCTCGTCCTCGCCCTCGGCGTCCTCGTCGGCGCCTGCGCGCCCGCCGGATCCGCTCCGGGAACCCTCGGTGCCCGGGCCGGGGACCTCGTCCCCCACCTCGATCGAGAAGGTCTTGTCCTCCTCGGTCAGCACGACCTTGATGGGGGCCGTGATGCCATGGCCGCGATGCAGCCCCACAGCACGGCTGCACGCTTCACCGACCGCGAGCCGGACCTCGTCCAGCACTGCCTCGTCGACCCCCGCCCGGCGCGCCACGGCAGCGGCCACCAAGCGGGCGGTCCTCACATGCTCGGGCTGAGCGCTGAAGCGAAGTTCGACGGTGGTCATGCGATCCCCCTCGGACGTACGGGCGTGCATCTCAGGGGCCCGGGCTGGCTGCCCGGTACCCCTTCTCTTCCGGTGATCTCGGAGAGTCCCGGCCCGACCTCAGTCGGTGGCCGCGACGGCATCGTCGACCGTGGTGTGGATCGGGAACACCTTGGTGAGACCCGTGATCCGGAAGATCTTGAGAATGCGCTCCTGGTTGCACACCAGGCGCAGCGAGCCCTCATGCGCGCGCACGCGCTTCAGGCCGCCCACCAGGACGCCGAGTCCGGTGGAGTCGAGGAAGTCGACGCCCTCCATGTCGACAACCAGGTGGTAACTGCCGTCGTTCACCAACTCGACCAACTGCTCGCGCAGCTTGGGCGCGGTATACACATCAATCTCGCCACCGACCTCGACGACCGTACGGTCGCCACCAGGGCCGGACACATTGCGAGTCGACAGGGACAGGTCCACGGATCCTCCAGCACCTTGCTATCGAGCGGCCGCCCCCTGAGGTCTCCCCGGCGGAGCCGGGGGACGGTCGCCAGCCGCGATGGCATTCAATCACTTACCAGCAGCCATGCACGACGCCTTGGGACCATTGTCCGTCACGCCGGTGACACACTCGGTGCCGATGGCCAAGAAACTCCGTCCCAGACGACCACCCGAGAACGGGGAGACCCGCCCCGCCCCCGGTGCGGTCCTCGACCGGCTCGCCGCGGGGGCGAACAGGGCTACGCGCATCACTCATACGGAGCACTTGCCCCCGAGACCCGGCCGCCATGCCGTCTGGCCCGATCGCATCCGGCCGGAAGTGATCGACGCCATTCAGCGGGCCGGGATCGACCATCCCTGGGTCCACCAGGCATCCGCCGCCGAGCACGCGCTGGACGGCGAGTCCGTGGTCATCGCCACCGGCACCGCGTCGGGCAAGTCGCTGGCCTATCTCGCACCCGTCCTCAGCACCCTCCTCGACGGCGCCGAGGCCCCGAACGGGCGGGGCGCGACCGCCCTCTACCTCGCCCCGACCAAAGCGCTGGCCGCCGACCAGTGCCGGGCGGTCAAGGACCTCGCCTCGCCGCTCGGCAACCGGATCCGGCCCGCGGTCTACGACGGGGACACCCCCGTCGAGGAGCGCGAATGGGTCCGCCAGTACGCCACGTACGTCCTCACCAATCCGGACATGCTCCACCGCGGGATCCTCCCCTCGCACCCGCGCTGGTCCTCCTTCCTGCGCGCCCTGCGCTATGTCGTCATCGACGAGTGCCACACCTACCGGGGTGTCTTCGGCTCCCACGTCGCCCAGGTCCTGCGCCGGCTCCGCCGGATATGCGCCCGCTACGGTGCGAATCCGGTCTTCCTCCTCGCCTCCGCCACCGCGGCGGAACCGGCGGTGGCGGCGGGGCGGCTCACGGGGCTGCCCGTCCGGGAGGTCGCCGACGACGCCTCGCCGCGCGGCGAACTCGTCTTCGCCCTCTGGGAGCCCCCGCTCACCGAGCTCCACGGTGAGAAGGGCGCTCCCGTCCGGCGTACCGCCACCGCGGAGACCGCCGACCTCCTCACCGATCTGACCGTGCAGGGGGTCCGCACGGTCGCCTTTGTACGCTCCCGGCGGGGCGCCGAGCTGATCTCCGTGATCAGCAAGGAACGCCTGGCCGAGGTGGATCTCTCGCTGCCCCGGCGGGTGGCCGCCTACCGGGGCGGCTATCTCCCCGAGGAGCGCCGCGCCCTGGAACGGGCCCTGCACTCCGGCGAACTCCTCGGCCTCGCCGCCACGACCGCCCTGGAGCTGGGCGTGGACGTCGCCGGTCTCGACGCCGTCCTCATCGCCGGGTATCCCGGCACCCGGGCGTCCCTGTGGCAGCAGGCCGGCCGCGCCGGACGCTCCGGGCAGGGCGCGCTGGCCGTACTGATCGCCCGTGACGACCCGCTGGACACCTTCCTCGTGCACCACCCCGAGGCGCTGTTCCGGCAGCCTGTGGAATCCACCGTCCTCGATCCGGACAATCCGTACGTCCTCGCGCCCCATCTGTGCGCCGCCGCCGCGGAACTCCCGCTCACCGAGGCCGATCTGGAGCTCTTCGGCCCCGCGGCCGGCGACCTCATGCCACAGCTGGAGGCCGCGAGGCTGCTGCGGCGCCGGGCGTCGGGCTGGCACTGGACCCGCCGGGAGCGGGCGGCGGACCTCACCGACATCCGGGGCGGAGGGGGCCGTCCCGTCCAGATCGTCGAGGAGGGCACCGGCCGGCTGCTGGGCACCGTCGACGAGTCCGCCGCCCACACCACCGTCCACGAGGGGGCCGTCCACCTCCACCAGGGCCGTACGTATCTGGTGCGCAGGCTGGACCTGACGGACCCCCACGGCTCCGTCGCCCTCGTCGAGGAGGCGGTCCCGCCGTACTCCACCACCGCCCGTGACACCACCACCGTCTCCGTGCTCGAAACCGACACCGAGGTCCCCTGGGGCCGAGGGCGCCTGTGCTACGGCTCGGTCGAGGTCACCAACCAGGTCGTCTCCTTCCTGCGCCGCAGGCTCATCACCGGGGAGGTGCTCGGCGAGACCAAGCTCGATCTGCCGCCGCGCACCCTGAAGACGCGGGCCGTGTGGTGGACCGTCACCGAGGAACAGCTGGACTCGGCCCGGATCAATCCGGAGCAGCTCGGCGGCGCCCTGCACGCCGCCGAGCACGCCTCCATCGGGATGCTGCCGCTCTTCGCGACCTGCGACCGCTGGGACATCGGCGGGGTCTCCGTCCCGCTGCACCCGGACACCCTGCTGCCGACGGTCTTCGTGTACGACGGGCATCCGGGCGGCGCGGGATTCGCCGAGCGGGCCTTCCGCACGGCCCGTGACTGGCTCACCGCGACGCGCGAGGCCATCGCCTCGTGCGAGTGCGAGGCGGGGTGTCCGTCCTGCATCCAGTCCCCCAAGTGCGGCAACGGCAACGAGCCGTTGCACAAGCGCGGTGCGGTGCGGCTGCTGACGGAGCTGCTGAGGGAGGCGGCACCAACGGACGGCACGGGAACGGACGGCACATGAGCCGAGGGCACATGAGCGGACGGCCGAAGGCACGGCCGTGGCCGGGCACGCTTCCGCGGGCCCGCCCGGCACCGGTCGGCGCCCTTGCCCCTGGCGGTGTGTGTGCCCCTGGCGGTGTGTGTGCCCCGCAGGGCGCGTGAGGCCAGGAGGGGGTGCCGAGCCGAGAGAGGGCGCCGGGGTTGGAGGGGCCGCCGGGCCGAGAGCCCGGGACTCCGGGAGGTCCCCGGGGCGCCCCGGGGGACGGTGGGACGGGGGCGGAGCCCCGTGGCCGGGAGAAACCCGTGAGGGGCCCTCCCGCGGCGTGAACGGGGTGGACGGGGCGGCGGGCCCGGGAGGGTGCCGGAGCCCTGGAGAGAGCGGCACAGGGGGCTCCACGGCGGCAGGACGCCCCGGCGGGCCGGCCCGTGATCTGACCGACGGGGCGTAGGGTCCGAGGCGGGCCTCGGCCGTCACCTCCGCCACCTCGCCGCTGATCACACAGCGGACGACCGTCACGTCCTGGGCGCGGGCCACCTCCGCCGCCTTCGCACACGCCGCGGCACGGCCCTCCAGGGCGTGGTCGGCGGCCGCCAGCGCCGCCAAGTCCGCCGTGGACCCCGCGCGATGACGTGCCACCACGACCTGGCCCATCGCCAGGACCGTCCCGAACACGGCGCACAGGACGGTCGCCGCGAGGGCCGCCCACACGGTCGCCGCGCCGCGGTCGCGCCCCCTCGTCCCGCCGGCACCACCGGCACCACCGGCACCACCGGCCCGCCTCCGGGCCGGGGCGCCTCCGGGGTCCCCCGTGCCCCCGGCCCGCCTCGTGCCCCTGGCCCGCCTCGTGGGCCCGGCGCCCGGGAGGTGCCGGAGGTCCCGGAGGTCCCCCGTCCGTCTCAGGCCCACGGCCCGCCCGGCACCACGGGCGCCCGGGGCACCCCCGGTGCCACCCGCCGACCTGCTTTTCGTCCGCCCTGCGGCCCCGGCTCCCGGGGCCGCCCGAACGCCGCGGGCTCCCCCTGCTCCCCCGGTCACGGCAGCACCGCCTCCTCCGCGTGGGCCGCCGCCTCGGCGGCGAGGGTCAGGCCGAGGGCGCCGGGGCCCGGTGTCGGGGCCTCCACCCGGACGTGCCACAGGTCTCCCTCGCGCCGCACGGCGATCCGCGCCCCCTCGGGCGCGGTCGAGCGGGCGAGGGCCACAGCGGTCTCGCGGGGTTCGGACCTGGCCACCGCCCGGGCCCCGGCGCGGGCCGCGTCCACGCACCGGATCTGCGCGGAGGCCGCCGTCAGCGCCCACACCAGCGCCATGACGAAGACCACCAGGGCAGGCACGGCGACGGCCGCCTCCGCCGTCACCGACCCCCGGTCGCCCGTCTCAGAACTGCGCATCGAGCGCCTTCCCGATCACCGACTGCAGCGCGTCCGAGACGGCGCCACTGGTGACGATCTTGTAGAGCACGGCCGCGAAGCCGCATGCGGCGATCGTTCCCATCGCGTACTCGGACGTGGTCATGCCCGCGTCGGGGCGTCGCATCGCGCGGGACAGCGCCCGCAGCCATGTCCGTACCGGATTCACCATGTCAACCCCCATGAGTTCTCGTTCAGTTCTTGTTGCCATCGCCCGGTTCTCGTTCAGCCGGCGTTGAGCAGTCCGCCGGCCAGCCCGATGACGACCGGTGCCACGCCGACCGCGAGAAACGCGGGCAGGAAGCACAGCCCCACCGGTGCGGTGATCAGGACCTGGGCCCGGCGGGCACGGACGGTCGCCGCGCGGGAGCGGGCCGCCCGCAGACGCCGGGCCAGCCGTGACACCGGCTCCGCGGCCGGGGCACCCGTGGTGTCGGCCCGCTCCAGACAGCGGGCCAGTTCGAGCGCGCCCGGTATCCGGGCGAACCCTCCCCACGCCCGGGCCGGTTCGCCGCCGAGGCGCAGTTCGGCCGCCGTGGTCAGCAGCCGTTCGCCGAGCGGGCCGCCCAGGGACTCGCCGACGGCCTCCGCCGCCTCACGCGGGCCCGCCCCGGCCGAGACACAGGCCGCAAGCAGGTCGGCGGCGAGCGGCAGCCTCCCGTCCGGGTCCTCGCTCACCGGAGCGGGCCCCCGGGCCGACCGCCGACGGTGTACGGCATAGGCCCCGGCCGCTCCGGCGGCAAGGCCCAGCACGCCTCCGACCAGGACGTACCCGATGATCACCGCGCTCGCCGGAGGTGCCCAGCGCCTGATCCACATCCCGTACCGCGGCCGCCGCCCACGAGGCCGGTGCCCGCGAGGAGGCCGTCCGTCGGCCAGGAGTGCTTCGACCCGCCCGCGCGTGTGGCGGCCGAGACGCCGTGCGGCGACCGTGAAGGCCAGACAGGCCATCAGGGCGAGCAGACAGACCACCACCGCCGGCCGGTGGACGGCGTCCCCGGTCATCGGGCCTGCCCTCCCTTCACGATGCGCGCGGCCCAGCAGAGACCGGCGGCCTCCAGCACCGCGCCGATCAGCAGGCACATCAGGCCCGCCGGTGTGTGCAGCAGCACGCGCAGCGGGTCGGCCCCCATGGCCCAGCCCATGGCCAGTGCCACCACGGGAAGCAGGGCCAGCAGGCCGATCGTGGACCGCGCTCCCGACAACTGGGCGGCCATGTCGTCCCGTTGGTCCCGGTCCGCCCGCAGGGCCGCCTCCAGCCGGTCGAGCCCTGCGGCCAGGCCGGCACCGCTGTCCACGGCCACCCGCCAGCAGGCCGCGACTCCCGCAAGGCCGTCCGCACCCGGCTCCCGCGCCGCCGCCCGGAGCGCCTGCGGCACATCGCCGCCGAAGCGGGCCGCCGCGATCACGGCCGGTTCGGCCTCCCCGAGCGCTCCGCCGGATCCGGCGGCGGCGACCAGCGCGGGCCCGGGCTGCAGCCCCGCTCTCAGTTCCCCGGCGGCGGCCCCGCAGAGGTCGATCACCGCGGCGGCCCGGCGCTCGCGCTCCCGCCCGCGCTCACGGGCCGCCAGTCGGCGCCTCACCAGGGGCACCGCCGCCGCCCCGGCGAGCAGGGGCAGCACGGACTCCCCCAGCGCGGACAGGACCAGCGCCACCGGCAGGCACAGCCACTCCCGCCGGAGCCGCACCACCGGCACCAGCCGCTCCCACGACCACCGCGGCATCTCCTGCACCGTGGCTCCGGCGACCAGCAGCCGCGCACGCGTCAGCCCCCGGTCCCCGCCGCCGATGAACCAGGCCGCCGCTCCCGCGCACAGGGCCGCCGCGTACATCGGCTCCCCGGGGATCACAGCGCACCCCCGACCATCGCGGCGAGCCGCTCCCAGCCCCGCTCCCGGGCGAAGGCGTCCGGGCCCCACCGCAGTGCGGGCACGGTGACCACCAGCCCGGCCGGGTCCCGCTCCAGCACGTGGACCTCGGCGACCCGCCTGTGACCGGCCCGGTCCCGTACGAGATGGATCACCACCGACAGGGCCGCCGCCAGTTGGCTGTGGAGCGCGGCCCGGTCGAGTCCGGCGGCCGTCCCGAGGGCCTCCAGACGAGCCGGAACGTCCGCGGCCGCATTCGCGTGGACGGTGCCGCAGCCGCCTTCGTGACCCGTATTCAGAGCGCTGAGGAGCTCGGTGACCTCGGCTCCCCTGACCTCGCCGACGACCAGCCGGTCCGGCCGCATCCGCAGGGCCTGGCGCACCAGGTCCCGCAGGGTGACGCCGCCCGCGCCCTCCTGGTTGGCCGTGCGGGACTCCAACCGCACCACATGCGGATGGTCGGGCCTCAGCTCGGCCGAGTCCTCCGCGAGGACGATCCGCTCGCGCTCCCCCACGAGCCCGAGCAGGCCGGCCAGGAGTGTCGTCTTCCCCGTGCCCGTACCCCCGCTGATCAGGAACGACAGCCGGGCCTCGATCAGCGCCCGCAGCACCCGGTCACCGCCCGGGGGCACCGTCCCCGCCTCCCTCAGCTCCTCCACCGAGAACGCCCGGGGGCGCACCACCCGCAGCGACAGACAGGTCGATCCGACCGCCACGGGAGGGATCACGGCGTGCATCCGGGTCCCATCCGGCAGCCGGGCGTCCACCCATGGGCGGGCGTCGTCCAGCCGCCGGCCCGCGACGGCGGCGAGCCGCTGGGCGAGCCTGCGTACAGACGCCGCGTCGGTGAAGGTCACCCCGGTCAGTTCGAGCCCGCGGCCCCGGTCCACCCACACCCGGTCGGGCGCGGACACGAGGACGTCCGTCACGGAAGGGTCGCCGAGCAGCGGCTCCAGCGGCCCGGTCCCCACCAGCTCGCACCGCAACGTCTCGGTGCCGCCGAGGACTTCGGCGTCCCCCAGCAGCCGCCCCTGGGCCCGCAGGGCCGCCGCGACCCGTGCCGGGGTGGGCTCGGCCCCGCTCTCCGCGAGGCGCCGTCGCACGGCGTCCAGCAGTCCGGTGCTCATGAGACCGCGCCTTCCGCCAGGGCCCGGTCCCAGAAGGCCGTACAGAACCTGGCCAGCGGACCGCGGGCGGCGCCCGGCGGCGCGCCCGTGTCCAGGGCGGCCGACAGCGCGGGCTCCCAGGGCAGTTCACCCGCCAGGGGCAGCCCCAGCGCGGCGGCCACCCACCGGTCGTCCAGCCCCGCCGCGTACGGACCGCGGGTCACCACGCGCAGATCCTGGAGGACCATGCCGGCCAGCGACGCCACACGGTTGGCGGCGGCGACCGCCCGCAGTTCGCCCGGCACGACCAGCAGCCCGACATCCAGCTGGGCCAGGGCCTCCGCGACGCCCTCGTCGACGCGGCGCGGCAGATCGACGACGACCACCCCGCCGCGCCTGCGGGCGGCGGCCAGCACCGAACGCATCGCCTCCGGCGGGACCACGACCGAATCCCCGCGGTCCCAGCTGAGCACCCGGAGCCGGTGCAGCTCGGGCAGCGACTCCTCCAGCGCGCCACCGGCCACCCGCCCCTTGGAGGCGGCGAAATCCGGCCATCGCCTGCCCTCGGCCCGTTCGCCGCCGAGCAGCACGTCGATGCCTCCGCCGAGCGGGTCGCCGTCGACGAGCATCGTGCGCCGGCCGGATCGCGCGGCGGTGACGGCCAGCGCGCAGGCCAGTGTGGACGCCCCCGCACCGCCCCGGCCGCCGATCACCCCGACGGTCAGCGCCTGCTCGCCGACGCCTTCGACGACATCGGCGATACGGTCGACGAGCCAGCCCTCCGCGTCGGGCAGGCGCAGCACGCAGTCCGCTCCGATCTCCACGGCATGCCGCCAGACGTCGGGGTCGTCCTGGCCCCGCCCGACGAGCAGCACACCGCGCCTGCGGGTGGCGCCGCGGCAGCGCGCCGCCGCGTCGTCGCCGACGAGGACCAGCGGGGCGCCCTCCCAGCCGTCCCCGTGTTCCGGCAGCCGGTGGTGGACGTCCGGCTCGGCGCCCGCCGCGGCGCACAGCCGCAGCAGATCGTCCAGCAGCTCCAGGTCCTCGGTGACGATCAGGGGTCCGTCCCGCCGCCCTTCGACGACGGGGTCCCTCTTCGATGTGATGGATCCGGCCACGATCTCCGCCCCTCGCTTGATTCGATCTCGCTGCGATACGAGATCCGTGATTCCCGGTGCCCGCGGACTACGCGGGTGGAATCACGGTGCGGGCCACTGGAAAATCGTGTGGATCTTGCTGAAAAACTGTGGACAACTACCCACCTGTGAATATCTCGGTAGCTCATACCAGTGACTCCCGGAGAGCACCCCTTCCGCTACGCACAGTGACGATGCAGAGTGAGGGGAAGCCACTGCAAGCGGAACCCGCGGAAGGGGAGACTCATGGAAGTGGATCTCGACCCGATGGCAGAAACGTGCCCGGACATGCGACGACCCCCGCCGGGGGGGAGAGCGGGGGTCGTCTCTCCGGCCGACTCGGGGGGGGGAGGAGCCGGACCGGGTTAGCACGGTCGCGAACGATCCGTGACTTCCATGGTGTACCCGAGAGCCTTCTCAGGCAAACCCACACGCCCCGGCGTACGCCGAATGGCGGCCACCTATGCTCTGCTCGTGGATAACCACTCCTTGCCTCGCACAGCTGCCTTCTTTGACCTGGACAAGACGGTCATTGCGAAGTCTTCGACGCTGACCTTCAGCAAGTCCTTCTACCAAGGCGGCCTGATCAACCGACGGGCCGTCCTGCGGACCGCCTATGCCCAGTTCGTTTTCCTCGCGGGCGGCGCCGATCACGACCAGATGGAGCGGATGCGGGAGTACCTCTCCGCCCTCTGCAAGGGCTGGAACGTCCAGCAGGTGAGGGAGATCGTCGCCGAGACCCTTCACGATCTGATCGACCCGATCATCTACGACGAGGCCGCCTCCCTCATCGAGGAGCACCACACGGCCGGCCGCGACGTCGTCATCGTGTCCACCTCGGGTGCCGAGGTGGTGGAGCCGATCGGCGAGCTCCTCGGCGCGGACCGGGTGGTCGCCACCCGGATGGTGGTCGGCGACGACGGCCGTTTCACGGGTGAAGTGGAGTACTACGCATACGGCCCGACAAAAGCGGAAGCCATCAAGGAACTGGCCGAGTCCGAGGGTTACGACCTTTCCCGGTGCTATGCCTACAGCGACTCCGTCACCGATGTGCCGATGCTGGAATCCGTCGGACATCCGTACGCCGTGAATCCGGATCGCGCACTGCGCCGGGAGGCGACCGCCCGGGACTGGCCGATTCTCGTCTTCAACCGGCCGGTCAGGCTGAAGCAGCGGCTGCCCGCGTTCTCCATGCCACCGAGGCCGGCGCTGGTGGCAGCGGCAGCGGTGGGCGCGGCGGCGGCGACCGCGGGGCTCGTCTGGTACGCCAGCCGCCGCAGGAACGCGGCGGCGCAGACCGCGGCCGCACGGGCCATGACTCGCACCCTCGGCCAATTCGCCCGTATTTGAACCTAAAAGTAAAGAATGTGGCGAGGGGTTCCGCTTCCCGTCGGGCAGGAGTACAAAGGAGTCAACGGCCCGCGAGACCAAGGACATCCGAAAGGATCACCTAGAAAACGCAGATGGCCCCACGGACCGAGCATGGAAACCGAGTACCCACGCGACGTCGACCCGTCGATTACGGGCCAGCCGCACCAGGTGACGGGCAGAAGTTCCCGACCTGATGGGCAATATTCGAGGACGCTTGGTAACTCGGTGGACATGCCAGCGGCGGTACCGGAACCGGTACCGCCGCAACCCTGTTCAGGTGCTTCGCACCCGGTGCGCGCCGATCACCGGTACCTCTGAGTGCCGGCCCGGCCGCCGATGTTCCGCCAACCGCCCGGCCAACCGCCCGGCCGCCCGCCCGGCCACGAGCATGACCTACGGGCACCCGGGCTCGGCCACTCGTCCGGCGCCCGAGGTCCACCACCGGACGACCGCCGACTGGCTGACCGCCGACCAGTGAAAACCGAGGCTCCGTCAGGCCGCCCCGCGCTGAAGCGCCTCACAGACCGCCGTCGACTCCCTGACTCCCAGCTCCACCGAGCGCCCGCAGTGGGCGATCCAGGCGGCCATGCCCTCCGGGGTGCCCGACAGATATCCGCCGAAGGCCGCCGTATACGCTTCCCGGCCCTGCTCCGCGTGCCCGACCTCCGCCGGGCAGACCGACTTCGGGTCCAGTCCGCTGCCGACCAGGACGATCCTCTCGGCGGCGCGCGCGACCAGGCCGTTGTGCGAGCCGAAGGGGCGCAGCGCCAGCAGCTCGCCGTGGACCACCGCCGCGATCACGAGAGCCGGGGCGGAGCCGCCCGCGACGATCAGCCCGGCCAGACCGTCGAGCCTGCCGTTCACCTCGTCCGCGTCCGGAAGCGGAGCCTCGATCAGCGGCTCGTCGACCGGCTCCCCCGCCAGCCGCGGCCGTCCCACGGTCTCGTCGTCGCCGACGCCACCGGCCGCGACCAGGTGCAGCCGCGCCAGCACCCGCAGGGGTGACTGCCGCCAGACGGAGAGGAGTTGACCTGCCTCGGCGGTCAATCGCAGTGCCGCGCCGACCGTACGGGCCTCGGGGTCGCCGCTGAAGTCGGTGCGCCTGCGGACCTCCTCCAGCGCCCAGTCCGCGCCGGACATCGCGGCAGAACCACGCGCTCCGCGCAGCGCCGCCTCCGAGGTGATCTCATTGCTCCGCCTGCGCATGATCCGGTGCCCGTAGACCCGGTCGACCGCCTTGCGTACGGAGTCCACGGAGTCGGCGACACCCGGCAGCTCGCCGAGAGCGGCGAGCGGATCGGCCGACGAGGCCCGCGCGCCCGACGGAGCCGGTGACGCCGGGGAACCGGGCGAACCCCCCGGCGAATCCGGGGATCCCGAGGGCGCCGGGGAGCCCGGCAGCCCCGGGGCGGCGAACGGGTCCGACGAGGCGGGTGTGGCATTCGTGCTCATAGGCAGCGAGGCTACGCGCCCTCGGCGCACGCCCCTCCTTGGAGTGGTCTTCTTCACGCACGTTGACGACTCCCGGCGATCGAGCCACTACCCTAGGTGAACATGAAGATCGCTTTCGTAGGGAAGGGTGGCAGCGGCAAAACGACGCTGTCCTCGCTGTTCATCCGCCATCTGGCAGCCAACGAAGCCCCTGTGGTCGCGGTGGACGCGGACATCAACCAGCACCTGGGGGCCGCGCTCGGGCTCGACGAGCAGGAGGCCGCCGCGATGCCCGCCATGGGCGCGCATCTGCCGCTGATCAAGGAGTATCTGCGGGGCTCCAACCCCCGGATCGCCTCCGCCGACACCATGATCAAGACCACCCCGCCCGGCGCCGGCTCGCGGCTGCTGCGCGTGCAGGAGGACAACCCGGTCTACGAGGCCTGCGCGCGCACGGTCCGGCTCGACGACGGAGACATCCGGCTGATGGCGACCGGCCCGTTCACCGAGTCGGACCTCGGGGTGGCGTGCTACCACTCCAAGGTCGGCGCGGTGGAGCTGTGCCTGAACCACATGATCGACGGGTTCGACGAGTACGTGGTCGTCGACATGACCGCCGGGTCGGACTCCTTCGCCTCCGGGATGTTCACCCGCTTCGACATGACGTTCCTGGTGGCCGAGCCGACCCGTAAGGGCGTCTCCGTCTACCGCCAGTACAAGGAGTACGCGCGGGACTACGGCGTCGCGCTGAAGGTCGTGGGCAACAAGGTGCAGGGCCGGGACGACCTGGAGTTCCTCCAGGACGAGGTCGGCGAGGACCTGCTCGTCACCGTCGGGCACTCCGACTGGGTGCGGGCGATGGAGAAGGGCCGGCCACAGCGTTTCGAGCTGCTGGAGGCGGACAACCGCATGTCGCTCCAGACCCTCCAGAACACCGCGGAGGACACCTACGAACAGCGCGACTGGGAGCGCTACACCCGCCAGATGGTGCACTTCCATCTGAAGAACGCGGAGAGCTGGGGAAACGCGAAGACGGGGGCCGACCTGGCAGCCCAGGTCGACCCCGCCTTCGTGCTGGGAGAACGGACCGCGGACGCAGGCGCTCCGCTGCCGGCCTGACCTCGCCCTACACCGCGGGCGCCGCCGCGGCCGGGGGCTCGCCGGGCCCGGCCGGATCGGCGGGCCGGCCGGCCGGGGCATCCGCACCGGCCCCGGACTCGTCCTCCGGCGCGTCGGCGGGCCTGGCCTCCGGCTTCTCCACGGGCTTGGCGGGCTTGCCCGCCGGCCCCGCCGACTGAGCGCCGAGGAAGGCCGACCAGCCCTCCTTCGGCGCCTCACCGACCTTGAGAGTGCCCAGCTTGGCCACGACGCGCGGGTCCTGGGCGTCGAGCCAGTCCACGAGCTGCTTGAAGGACACGCACTTCACGTCCTTCTTCACACAGACGGTGGCGATCGTCTCCTCGATGGCGCGCATGTACGTGCCACCGTTCCAGGACTCGAAGTGGTTGCCGATGATCAGCGGGGCCCGGTTCCCGTCGTACGCGCGGTCGAACGCCTGGACCAGGCCGTCACGCATCTGGTCGCCCCAGAACTCGTGCTGCGCGGGGTCGCCCTTGACCGTCCCGGACTGGTTGACCATGAAGTTGTAGTCCATGGACAGGGTTTCGAAGGCGCGGCCCGGGAACGGGACCAGCTGGAGCGAGAGGTCCCAGAGCCCCGTGTCCTTCTCGGGCCAGACCTGGTCGTTGATGCCGCTGGTGTCATAGCGGAAGCCCAGCTGGCTCGCGGCCTTCACAAAGTTCTTCCGGCCCTCCAGACAGGGGGTGCGGGCGCCGATGAGCTCCTTGTCGTAGTCGAAGGGCAGCGGCTGTTCGCCCGCCAGACCGGAATTGGTCTTCCAGTTCTTCACGAAGGACTTGGCCTGGCCGATCTCGCTCTTCCACTCCTCGACGGACCAGTCCCCGCCGCCGTCCTTGCCGCAGAAGTGCCCGTTGAGGTGGGTGCCCACCTCATTGCCCTCCAGCCAGGCGCCGCGCAGCTCGCGCACGGTGTCCTTGATGCCCTGGGTGTCGTTGAAACCGATGTCCGAGCGCCCGGCGGAGTGCTTCGGCGGGAGGTACAGGGACGCCTTGTCCTCGGGGAGCACGTACACACCGCTGAGGAAGTACGTCATCGTCATGTCGTACTTCTTGCCGACCTTGCGGAAGTGGGAGAACAGCTTCTGGCTGTCCTCACCGGCGCCGTCCCACGAGAACACCACGAACTGCGGCGGCTTCTGACCGGGCTTCAGGCGCTGTGGCTTGAGTTGACGCGGCTGGGCTCCGGTGAACGCCGTGGAGCCGTCACCGATCAGCTGCGGCGCGGCGGCCTTGGGGGCGGGCGCCTTCTTGGCGCCGGGCGCGCCTTCCTTCGTTTCCTGGTCCGAGAGCCCGGTGCAGCCCGCCAGTCCCGCGACCAGCGCCGTGGCCACCGCGCCGACGGCGAGCCGTTGTGTGACGGCCTTCATCCGCCCACCCACTTTCGTATGACTTTGTGTTTTTATGACTGGCTTAAACCGAATCGACAAAGTCGCACTCTGGTGGCAGCGAGGGGCGCACGACGGGCCGCCTTACCTCAGCAATCACCGGAATGGGTGAAAGATTGCCCTATTTGCCCGACCCGTCCCGCCGGGGTCTTTACTCTCCATTACGATTCATTTACTGAGAGTTGAGTTATCCCGCCGCTGCACGCCGTGACCCACGGCCGCGTCCCCCCACATTCCGCGACCGCGCTGCCCCGGAGGAGACGGGAACCATGTCCGCCTGCGTCCCCACCCGCACCGACACGCCATCTCGTAAGTCCCGAAAGCCCCGCAGACCCCGCAAGACCCGCCAAGGCCGACCACACAGCCCGCCCCCGCCCGGCGGAGGCGACCGCCGCCGCTTCCGTGTCGCGGGCGCCGATCTGTCCGCGTCCATCTCCGTGTTCCTGATCGCGCTGCCGCTCTCCCTCGGCATCGCACTCGCCACCGGCGCACCCCTCCAGGCCGGGCTGGTGGCAGCGGCCGTCGGCGGCATCGTCGTCGGCCGGTTCGGCGGGGCACCGCTCCAGGTCAGCGGCCCCGCGGCGGGGCTGACCGTAGTCACCGCCGATCTGATCCAGCAGTACGGCTGGCGTATCACCTGCGCCATCACCGTCCTCGCCGGACTGGCCCAACTCGCCCTGGCCGCCCTCCGGGTGGCCCGCTCGGCGCTCGCCGTCAGCCCGGCGATCGTGCACGGCATGCTCGCGGGCATCGGCGTGACGATCGCCCTGGCACAACTCCACATCGTGCTCGGCGGCACCCCCCAGAGCTCCGCGACCGACAACATCCTCACGCTGCCCGCCCAGCTGGCCGCGCTGCACCCGGACGCGCTCTCCGCCAGCGTCCTGACCGTCGCCGTACTGCTCGCCTGGCCCCGGATCCCCGGTCGCGCGGGCCGGATCGTCCGGACGATCCCCGCCGCCCTCGCCGCGGTCACGGGCGCGACAGCGCTCGCCGTGGTGGCCGGACTCCGGCTGCCGAGGGTCGATCTGCCCTCGTGGAGCAGCCACGCCCTGCCGGCGATGCCCGAGGGCCCGGCGCTCGGCCTGGTCGCCGCCGTCCTGACCATCACCCTCGTCGGCAGTGTCGAGTCGCTGCTGTCGGCGGTGGCCGTCGACAAGCTGGTCGCGGCCCGCAAGGAGCCGGACGTACGGATTCCGCGCGCCGACCTCGACCGGGAGCTGGCCGGGCAGGGAGCGGCCAATATGCTCTCCGGGGCGCTGGGCGGACTGCCCATCACCGGGGTGGCCGTGCGCAGTTCGGCGAACGTCTCCGCGGGAGCCGTGAGCCGCCACTCCACCATGCTCCACGGCCTGTGGATCGTGCTCGCGGCGGTGCTCCTGGTGCCCGTCCTCGATCTCATCCCGCTGGCGGCGCTCGCCGCGCTGGTGATGGTCGTGGGCATCCAGATGGTCAGCATCACGCATATGCGGACCGTGAAGCGGAACCGCGAGATGCTGGTGTACGCGGTGACCCTCCTCTCGGTCGTCGTCACCGGGGTGCTGGAGGGTGTGGTCATCGGGATCGCGGTGGCGGTCGCGGTGGCGCTGCACCGGCTGACCCGGACCCGGATCACCGAGGAGGAGCAGGAGGGCGTCCACCGAGTGCGGGTGCGCGGCCAGCTGACGTTCCTCGCCGTGCCCCGGCTGAGCAGGGCGCTGAGCCAGGTGCCCCAGGGGACCGACTGCGTGGTCGAGCTGGACGGCTCCTTCATGGACCACGCCGCGTACGAGGCGCTGCACGACTGGCAGTCGTCGCATGTGGCCCGGGGCGGGACGGTGGAGTTCACCGGCCGGGCGGGGGGCCGGATCAGCGAGCCCGCCTCGGAGACCCACGGCTGCTGCCGCCCCTGGACACCGTGGCGCAACCACCACTGCGACGACCGGCCCGACCGCCCCGAGCGGACCACCGCGCACCGGCTGGCGGACGGCCTCAGCTCGTTCCAGCGCGATACGGCTCCGCTCGTCCGGGACGAGCTGGCACGGCTGGCGCGGGAGGGGCAGCGGCCCTCGCAGCTGTTCCTCACCTGCACCGACTCCCGGCTGGTCACCAGCATGATCACGGCCAGCGGACCGGGCGATCTGTTCACCGTGCGCAATATGGGCAACCTGGTGCCACTGCCGGGCGCGGAGCACAGCGACGAATCCGTCGCCGCGGCGATCGAGTACGCCGTGGATGTGCTGGAGGTCGACTCGATCACCGTCTGCGGGCATTCGGACTGCGGTGCGATGCAGGTACTGCTGAGCACCCCTCCCGGTGGCGGGGGTACCCCACTGCGGCGATGGCTGCGACACGGCCTGCCGAGCCTGGAGCGGATGAGGAGCCGCGACCGCTCCTGGGCGAGGATCTCGGGAAGGCTGCCCGCCGATGTGATCGAGCAGCTGTGCCTGACGAATGTGGTGCAGCAGCTGGAGCATCTGCGCGCCCATGAATCGGTGGCCCGCCGGCTCGCCGAGGGCACGCTGGAGCTGCACGGCATGTACTTCCATGTCGGCGAGGCGCAGGCCTATCTGCTCGCGAGCAGCGACGAGCACGCCTTCGACGCGGTCTTCGACCGGGTCGCGCCCGCGTCGTCGGCGCTGGTACGCGCCCGGGTGTGAGCGCCCCGGCGAACGGCGGGGCGACCCGGGCATGAGCAGGCCGACCCGGGCATGAGCGGCGGGGGGCGGCCGGGTGCGGGCGGCGGGGGCCGAGCCCGGCCCGGGCATCGGGCATACGGAGGCGGGCCTGGGCGTGGGCGGGCCCGTGCCCATCGGCGGGCGTGCCCGTGCCCAGGCCCCGACGGCGGGCCCCGGCCTGACGAGCAGGCGCCACGGGCCGGGGCCGCCCCCGGGCGTACGGCGGGTGCCCGGGTCCATGACAAGCGAGCATGGCCCGGGCTGCCCGTGCCATCCGCCCCGAGGGCCCGGGCCCGTGACGCACGAGCCCCGGCCCGCCCCGGCCCAGACACCAGACACCGGGCATCGGGCATGCGGAAGCGGGCCGCCCGGGTCCTCCGGGCCCCAAGCCCCGGCATCGGCGGGCGGACCCGGCCCGGGCGGGCCTATGAGGTGAGTCACCTTGACTCCGGCCGCGCACGGGCCGAACCGATCCGCGGTGGCAGCCGTGGGAGGGTATGGCCCCTTCTTTCCACCGCCCGGGAAGGAGGGGCCGCCCATGGCCCCGCGCACGGCCCGCCAGAACGGCTCGATAGGTCTAAACCAATTATCAGAAGGCACTTGTCACCCGGCCCTGTGGCTGGTGAGCTATGGCCTGGGACACATAGGCACATAGGACGCCCTGGGAAAGGGAGATGTCGTGAGCAACGAAAGCCTGGCCAACCTGCTTCGTGAGGAGCGGCGGTTCGCGCCGCCGGCCGAGCTGGCCGCGAACGCCAATGTCACGGCGGAGGCGTATGAGCAGGCCAAGGCGGACAGGCTTGGCTTCTGGGCCGAGCAGGCGCGGAGGCTCACGTGGGCCACCGAACCGACCGAAACCCTCGACTGGAGCAACCCGCCCTTCGCGAAGTGGTTCGCGGACGGGAAGCTCAACGTCGCGTACAACTGCGTCGACCGCCATGTGGAGGCAGGGAACGGCGACCGGGTCGCGATCCACTTCGAGGGGGAGCCCGGCGACAGCCGGGCCATCACCTACGCCGAGCTCAAGGACGAGGTCTCGCGCGCGGCGAACGCCCTGACCGAGCTGGGAGTCACCAAGGGCGACCGGGTCGCCGTCTACCTCCCGATGATCCCCGAGGCCGTCGTGGCGATGCTGGCCTGCGCCCGTATCGGCGCCGCGCACTCGGTGGTCTTCGGCGGCTTCTCCGCGGACGCCGTGGCCTCCCGTATCCAGGACGCCGACGCCAAGCTGGTCATCACCGCCGACGGCGGCTACCGCCGGGGCAAGCCGAGCGCGCTGAAGCCCGCCATCGACGAGGCCGTCACCAAGTGCCCGCAGGTCGAGCATGTGCTCGTCGTCCGGCGTACGGGTGAGGACACCGCGATCACCGAGGGCCGCGACGTCTGGTGGCACGACATCGTCGGGCGCCAGTCCAGCGAGCACACCCCCGAGGCGTTCGAGGCCGAGCACCCCCTGTTCATCCTCTACACCTCCGGCACCACCGGGAAGCCCAAGGGCATCCTGCACACCTCCGGCGGCTACCTCACCCAGACGTCGTACACCCACCACGCCGTCTTCGACCTCAAGCCCGAGTCGGACGTCTACTGGTGCACCGCCGACATCGGCTGGGTGACCGGCCACTCGTACATCGTGTACGGGCCGCTGGCCAACGGCGCGACCCAGGTCATCTACGAGGGCACCCCCGACACCCCCCACCAGGGCCGGTTCTGGGAGATCGTGCAGAAGTACGGCGTGACGCTGCTCTACACCGCGCCGACCGCGATCCGTACGTTCATGAAGTGGGGCGACGACATCCCCGCCAAGTTCGATCTCTCCAGTCTGCGCGTCCTCGGCTCGGTCGGTGAGCCGATCAACCCGGAGGCGTGGATGTGGTACCGGGAGCACATCGGCGCGGGCAAGGCGCCCATCGTGGACACCTGGTGGCAGACCGAGACCGGCGCGATGATGATCGCGCCGCTGCCGGGCGTCACCGAGACCAAGCCCGGCTCCGCGCAGCGCGCGCTGCCCGGTATCTCCGCGACCGTCGTCGACGACGAGGCCAACGAGGTGCCGGACGGCGGAGGCGGCTATCTCGTCCTCACCGAGCCGTGGCCGTCCATGCTGCGCACGATCTGGGGCGACGACCAGCGTTTCATCGACACCTACTGGTCACGCTTCGAGAGCCGCTACTTCGCGGGCGACGGCGCCAAGAAGGACGACGACGGCGACATCTGGCTGCTCGGCCGGGTCGACGACGTCATGCTCGTCTCCGGGCACAACATCTCCACCACCGAGGTCGAGTCCGCGCTCGTCTCGCACCCCAAGGTCGCCGAGGCGGCCGTCGTGGGCGCGACCGACGAGACGACCGGACAGGCGATCGTCGCCTTCGTCATCCTGCGCGGTACGGCTTCGGAGGACGAGAACCTGGTCGCGGAGCTGCGCAACCACGTCGGCGCCACTCTCGGCCCGATCGCCAAGCCGAAGCGGGTCCTGCCGGTGGCGGAGCTGCCGAAGACCCGCTCGGGCAAGATCATGCGCCGGCTGCTGCGCGATGTCGCCGAAAACCGCCAACTGGGCGACGTCACCACCCTCACCGACTCCTCGGTGATGGACCTGATCCAGACGCGCCTGCCGAGCGCCCCTTCCGAGGACTGATTCCGGCTCCGCCCGGGAACGGGGTACCGGCCTCCCCCCGGGGGCCGGTACCCGACTCCCCGGCTCCCCCGACGGCCCTCGGCTCCCCGGCTCCCCGACAACCGACGGTCCCGGCTCCAGGGCCCGCGGGAGCTCCAGGGCCCGGGGGACCATTCCCGCCAACGCCCCGAACGGGCATTCGCGTGTCCCACGACGCGCGGGTGCCCGTTCTGCTGCGTAAGGTCCCTTGTAGCCGAGGTTCCTGCAGCTGAAACAAACCCTGACCGTCGTGCGCGAACGTGTACAGAACACAAGAACTCACGAACGCACGAACCTCGGCAAAGACAGCCGGATACCCACTTGCGCCCCTTAGGTAAAGTAAGCACCGCGTCAACATCACGACAAGGACGCGACAAGAAAACCTAGGTGCGCCGGGAAGTCTGGTCGGCATGTGCTTCGCCCTGCCCGACCGACCGGAGGATTCCCGACATGCCCGCGCCCCGCCCCCGTAAGCTCCTCGGCCGCCTCTCCCTGCCCGAGCGGACTTTCGTGGCGGACGCCCTGCGCACCGAAACCGTCGGCGGCGTGCTGCTCCTGGTGGCCGCCATCGCCGCGCTGATCTGGGCGAACACCCCGCTGGGCGACAGCTACGACACCGTTCGCGACTTCCACATAGGCCCCGAGTCCCTCGGCCTGGACCTGTCCATCCAGCACTGGGCGGCCGACGGGCTCCTCGCGATCTTCTTCTTCGTCGCCGGGATCGAGCTCAAGCGCGAACTGGTCGCCGGTGAGCTGCGCGACCCCAAGGCGGCGGCGCTCCCCGTCATCGCCGCGATCTGTGGAATGGCCGCGCCCGCGCTGGTCTATCTCGTGGTCACCACGGCCGGCGGCGGCGACACGGGCGGCTGGGCCGTCCCCACGGCCACCGACATCGCCTT
The DNA here is from genome assembly GCF_042873655.1 of Streptomyces sp. NPDC004609. Taxonomy (NCBI): domain Bacteria; kingdom Bacillati; phylum Actinomycetota; class Actinomycetes; order Kitasatosporales; family Streptomycetaceae; genus Streptomyces; species Streptomyces sp. NPDC004609. The sequence continues at coordinate 132,467 of NZ_JBIALS010000004.1, forward strand.
CGCGCTCGCCGTCCTCGCGGTCATCGGCACCTCCCTGCCGTCCGCGCTGCGTGCGTTCCTGCTCACGCTCGCCGTCGTCGACGACCTCTTCGCGATCCTGATCATCGCCGTCTTCTTCACCAGCGATCTGAACTTCGCGGCGCTCGGCGGGGCCGTGCTCGGCCTGGTGGTCTTCTGGGTGCTGCTGCGGAAGGGCGTACGGGGCTGGTACGTGTACGTCCCCCTGGCCCTCGCCGTCTGGGGCCTGATGTACAACAGCGGTGTCCACGCCACCATCGCCGGTGTCGCCATGGGCCTCATGCTGCGCTGCACCCGGCGCGAAGGCGAGGAGTACTCGCCCGGTGAGCACATCGAGCACCTCGTACGTCCCGTCTCGGCGGGCCTCGCCGTACCGCTGTTCGCGCTGTTCTCCGCGGGCGTCGCCGTCTCCGGCAACGCGCTCGGCCAGGTCTTCACCCGGCCGGAGACCCTCGGGGTCGTGCTCGGGCTGGTCCTCGGCAAGGCGTTCGGCGTCTTCGGCGGCACCTGGCTCGCGGCGCGCTTCACCCGGGCGGAGCTGAACGAGGAACTCGCCTGGCCGGATGTGTTCGCCGTCGCCACGCTCGCCGGTATCGGCTTCACCGTCTCGCTCCTCATCGGCGAACTCGCGTTCGCCGACGACCCCGCCCTCATGAACGAGGTCAAGGCCGCGGTCCTGATGGGCTCGCTGATCGCGGCGGTTCTGGCCGGGGTACTGCTCAAGATGCGCGTACGCACCTACCGGGCGCTGTGCGACGACGAGGAGCGCGACGAGGACCAGGACGGCATCCCCGACATCTACGAGCAGGGCAATCCCGCCTATCACTTGCGCATGGCGGAGATCTACGAGAAGAAGGCGGCCGAGCACCGCCACCTCGCGGAAGTCGCGGGGGCGTCGCGCGCCGACGGCGGCGGTCCGGCATGATCTGATGTCGGACCTTGGATGATTCAACAGATTCGGGAAAGACGCGTTCAGATGAAGTGTCGGACCTCAGGAGAGACCTCAGAAGAGAGGGAGCAACGATGAGCGACCCCGGCAGCAGCGCCGAGCGCAGTCTCGGCCAGCTGGTCGCCTCGGCGACCGCCGAGATGTCCGCGCTTGTGCACGATGAAATCGCCCTGGCCAAGGCGGAACTGCGGCAGGACGTCAAGCGGGGGGCGACGGGCGGAATCGCCATCAGCATCGCGGGTGTCTTCCTGCTGTTCTCCCTGCCGGTGTTCAGCTTCGCGGCGGCCTACGGGATCCACAATCTGGGTCTCGGACTCGCCTGGTCCTTCCTGATCGTGGGCGGGGCGTTTGTGCTGCTCGCGGCGCTGCTGGCGCTGCTGGCCGTCTCGAAGTTCAAGAAGGTCAAGCCCCCGGAGAAGACGATCGCCTCGGCCAAGGAGACGGCCGCCGTACTCCAGAACGTCAAGCCGCATCCGCGGGCGCCGCAGGAGCTGCCCGTGGATGCCGTCCCCGCCCTCACGAAGCGCTGACCACACACTGATCAAACACTGATCAAGCGCTCACGAAGCGCTCGGGAAACGGTGGGCGCACCGGCCCCGCAGGAGAACGCGGGGCGGCGCCGGAACGGTCCGGGGAGGGGTTTCTTCCTGTTCACCAGGGAGTCGGAGCAGGATCCGGAGGACGGGTCCGAGGGAGGACCGGACGACGGGTCGAGGCGGCTCGCCAACGGTGAGCCGACGCGAACCCCCGTGGCGGACGCGCTCCGCGGGTGCTCCGGGCCCGCCTCCCGCCTCCCCGGCCGCACGGGGCGTGGCCACCGCGGACCCCTTCCGTGTGGCACGCTCGTCAGCATGACGGCCCCTGATACCGGTACCGGAAGCCCTGTACGCATCGAAGGTCCCTGGACCCATCGCGACGTGGCGGCCAACGGCGCGCGCTTCCACATCGCCGAGATGGGCGACGGTCCGCTGGTGCTGCTTCTGCACGGCTTCCCCCAGTTCTGGTGGACGTGGCGGCATCAGCTGCCCGCGCTCGCGGAAGCGGGCTTCCGGGCGGTGGCCATGGATCTGCGGGGCGTGGGCGGCAGCGACCGTACGCCCCGGGGTTACGACCCCGCCAACCTCGCGCTCGACATCACCGGCGTGGTGCGCTCGCTCGGCGAGCCGGACGCGGCGCTCGTCGGCCATGACCTGGGCGGCTATCTGGCGTGGACGGCGGCGGTCATGCGGCCGAAGCTGGTGCGCCGGCTCGCGGTCTCCTCGATGCCGCACCCCCGGCGCTGGCGTTCGGCGATGCTCTCCGACTTCGCGCAGACGCGGGCCGGGTCGTACGTCTGGGGCTTCCAGCGGCCGTGGCTTCCCGAGCGGCGGCTCGTCGCGGACGACGCCGCGCTGGTGGGCGAGCTGATCGAGGACTGGTCGGGGCCGAAGCCGCCGGACGAGTTCGCGCTCGACACCTACCGGCGCGCGATGTCCATCCCCTCGACGGCGCACTGCTCGATCGAGCCGTACCGCTGGATGGTCCGTTCGATGGCGCGGCCCGACGGCATCCAGTTCAACCGCCGGATGAAGCGCCCGGTACGGGTACCGACACTGCACCTGCACGGCTCCCTGGACCCGGCGATGCGCACCCGGAGCGCGGCGGGCTCGGGCGAGTACGTGGAGGCCCCCTATCGCTGGCGCCTCTTCGACGGCCTCGGCCACTTCCCGCACGAGGAGGATCCCGTGGCGTTCACCTCGGAACTCGTCAACTGGCTCAAGGACCCCGAACCCGACCGGTGACGCACCGGCCCCGGTGAACGACCACGCGCGCCGGAGGTGTCCTGGGACCCGGGTCCCGGCCCGTATCCGAAACGGCCCGCCGACACCGGCCCCACCGCGCCCCCGCAACCCCAGGGAACACGTGTCCTACGAACAGCCAAGTGCCCGGCGCATAGGCCAATTGGCCGCCCCTGACACGGTTACCGACCTTGGGGCACGGGCAGACGTCCCGGTATGGGTTGGACGTACGACTATGGTGACGCGGCACGCAACCGTCGCTCGGCCAATGGGCCGAGCACCCATGACAGCGATGGCCCGCAGGGCCCGGGTCATGACCATTCTGCGCGAGGGATCGGCATTCCCCGGATCCTGAGGCGTCGCGCCCGCTGGGTTTCCGCCCGTCTGCGGCATACCCGCGGCTGAGGAGCGGTCACCCGCGGGGGTGATGACGTCTCCGGCTTCCTGACGCAGCCGGGACCGCGCGGGGATCGGACGAGCGCGGGGCGGTATGCACCGGACCCGAGCCCGTACCGAGTCGTACGGTCACACCGGGCCGCACCTCGTCCCACCGGACCAAGCCGCACCGAGGCGCGCCTCTCGCACGGCCACGCCGCGCCTCGCAGGGAGCCGTGCCCGGCATCGAGCCGCCTCGCGCTGATCCGCGCTCGGGCTCGCGCTGAACCGGCCAGGTGTCGAGCCGCGCCCTCGCATCGAGCGCCGTCCCGCCGGGCGGAGCCGGGCCCGCCGGGTTACAGGGCGCACGCCTCCGTGTCGACCGCCTGGTTCGCCGACAGGCCCGCCGAGATGTCTCCGGCGATCTCGTCCACCGTGAGGGCGTACCCCGTGTTCGCGTCGTCCAGCGACCTGGCGAAGATGACTCCGTACACCCGGCCGTCGGGGGTGAGCAGCGGTCCGCCGGAGTTGCCCTGGCGGACCGTGGTGAAGAGGGAGTAGACGTCGCGGCCGACGGTGCCACGGCGGTAGATGTCGGGGCCGGTCGCGTTGATCCGGCCGCGGACGCGCGCCGAGCGCACATCGTAGGAGCCGTTCTCCGGGAAGCCGGCGACGATCGCGCTGTCTCCCGTGCGGGCATGGGAGTCGGCGAAGAGGAGAGGCTCGGCCCTGAGGTCGGGGACGTCCAGTACGGCGATGTCTCGCTGCCAGTCGTAGAGGACGACCTTCGCGTCGTACAGCCGCCCTTCGCCGCCTATCTGCACGGTCGGTTCATCGACTCCGCCGACGACGTGCGCGTTGGTCATGACCCGGCGCTCGCCGAAGACGAAACCGGTGCCTTCGAGGACCTTGCCGCAGCTGTTGGCCGTGCCGACGACCTTGACGATGGACTGCTGGGCTCGGGCCGCGACCGGGCTGCCGACGAGCGCGGGGTCGGGGGCCTGGACCTCGGTGATGGGCTCGTTGGAGAACGGGCTGAAGACCTGCGGGAAGCCGTTCTGCGCCAGGACGGAGGAGAAGTCCGTGAACCAGGTCGACGCCTGACCCGGCATCACCCGGGAGACACCGAGCAGCACCTTGGAGTTACGGACCTCCTTGCCGAGCGTGGGCAGGGCGGTCCCCGCGAGGGCGGAGCCGATCAGCCAGGCGACCAGCAGCATCGCGACCACGTTGACCAGCGCGCCCCCGGTGGCGTCCAGCGCGCGGGCGGGCGACCAGGTGATGTTCCGGCGCAGCTTGTTGCCCAGATGCGTGGTGAACGCCTGGCCGACGGAGGCGCAGACGATCACGATGACGACGGCGACGACCGCGGCGGTGGTGGACACCTCGGCGTCGTTCGACAACTCTCCCCAGATCACGGGCAGCAGATAGACCGCCACCAACCCGCCGCCGAGGAAGCCGATCACCGACAGGATGCCGACGACGAAGCCCTGGCGGTAGCCGACGATCGCGAACCACACGGCGGCGACCAGCAACAGGATGTCCAGCACGTTCACCGTCATTAGCCTCGCAGTTTCATCTCCGGATGTTCGGTCCGGATTGTCGCCGGGTCGCTCCGGCCGGGTCGGTCCGGGGAGTCAGCCTGTCATGCGCGCCAGTCCAGTGGGACCTGCTTGCCGCGGTCCCAGGGCTGCTCCCAGCCGGCGTAGTGCAGGATCCGGTCGATCACGCCGGCGGTGAAGCCCCAGACCAGAGCGCCTTCGACGGTGAACGCCGGGCCGAGGTGACCGCTCGGGTGCGCGGTCATGGCACGGTTGGCCGGGTCCGTGAGATCCGCCACGGGCACGGTGAAGACGCGAGCCGTCTCCGCGGGGTCGACCGCGCCGACGGGGCTCGGGGCACGCCACCAACCCAGTACGGGCGTGACGACAAAACTGCTCACCGGGATGTAGAGCTTCGGCAGCGCGCCGAAGATCTGGACGCCGGAAGGATCGAGTCCGGTCTCCTCCTCGGCCTCCCGCAGTGCCGCCCTGAGCGGTCCGGTGGTGGCCGGATCGCCGTCCTCGGGGTCCAGCGCGCCGCCGGGGAACGCGGGCTGCCCGGCGTGCGAGCGCAGGCTGCTCGCGCGCTCCATCAGCAGCAGCTCGGGGCCGGTCGTGCCCTCGCCGAAGAGGACCAGGACGGCGGACTGGCGGCCTCCGGTCGGGGGCGGCAGAAAGCGGCTGAGCTGCGCGGGCCTGATGGTGTCCCTGACACGTACGACGGGATCGAGCCACTCGGGCAGTCCGTCGACGGAAACCGGAACAGGGGCGGAAACCGGAACGGCGGCGAGTTCGGAGGCGGGAAGGGGGGCGGGGGCCGCAGGGGCACCGTCCAGAGCCGTACGGACGCCGCCCCGGGGCCCGGGCCGGTCGCCCTGGCGTCCTGACGGGCCCCCGCCCCCGGGCGGCTCGCGGTCCCGGCGGCTGCCGCCGTCGGGCGCCGCCTCGCCGTACGCCTGGCTGTTGTGCACTTCGGCCTCACAGACCCCGCTGTACGTGTCTTCCCCTGTGCGCATGGGCACCCCCTCGTTCACAACGCCCCGAGGCGCACGGATCGTTCCGTCACCCGGTCTCCCGCGCGGCCGGCTCTCCCAGCGCGGGGGCCGGTTTGCCCGGGTAGTCCGGAGGCGGGTTCAGCCGCTGGCCGGGGTAGCCGCCCATCTCGTACTTCAGGAGCTTCTTGGCCTTCTCCGGGTCGGTCTCGCCCTCCCCGTACGACGGGCACAGGGGCGCGATCGGACAGGCGCCGCACGCCGGCCTGCGGGAGTGGCAGATGCGGCGGCCGTGGAAGATCACCCGGTGCGAGAGCATCGTCCACTCGGATTTCGGGAAGATCGCGGCGATCTCCGCCTCGACCTTCTCCGGGTCCTCCTGCTCCGTCCACTTCCAGCGGCGCACCAGGCGGCCGAAGTGGGTGTCGACGGTGATGCCCGGCACTCCGAAGGCATTGCCGAGGACGACGAACGCCGTCTTGCGGCCGACGCCGGGCAGGGAGACCAGGTCCTTCAGACGGCCGGGGACCTCGCCGCCGAAATCGTCCCGGAGGGCGGTCGAGAGCCCGATGAGGGACTTCGCCTTGGCGCGGAAGAAGCCGGTGGGGCGGATGATCGCCTCCAGCTCCTCGGGAGGCGCCGCGGCCATGTCCTCGGGCGCCGGGTACTTCGCGAAGAGCGCGGGCGTCGTCTGGTTGACCCTCAGGTCGGTCGTCTGGGCCGACAGGACGGTGGCGACCAGCAGCTCGAAGGGGTTGCGGAAGTCCAGCTCCGGATGGGCGTACGGATAGACCTCGGCCAGCTCGCGATTGATCCGGCGGGCACGGCGGACCATCGCCAGGCGCGATTCGGGCTTCGCCGGTTTCGCCGGCCCGCCCCGCTTGCCGGAGCCGCCGGACGCCGCCTGTCCCCGGCTCCCCGGCCCGGCCGCCCCGCCCGGCACCGCCGCCTTGGCCGGATTCCCCGTCTGCGTCGCACCTTTGCCCGATTTACCCCTTTGCTTGGCATTTCGGGCACCGTTGGACGCCTGTTCGCCCACAGCGGAATTCTGCTTTCCGGACACTCGTACGGCCCCCTTGGCCTGCGCTCTCACCGGCGAATTGGACACCCCGCCAGCCTACGGGCCGTGACTGACATCCGCCCCGGCCCCAAGCATTCCGGACCCAATCGGGCCCCTGCCGCACGAACAGGCGCACCGGTGCGTCAAACTTGTTGTGATTGATCGCACGAATATGTACTTGCCTGGTCCGCCGCGGCGAAGCTTCGTACGCGGGTGTCCCCCGGACGGGCACACTGCGGTCCGGCATCATGGGGGCCACGGTCCCTGAGCAGGTCGACAAGGAGAGAACTCGTGGACGACGTTCTGCGGCGCGCCCCGCTCTTCGCGGCGCTCGATGACGAGCAGGCCGCGGAGCTGCGCGGCTCGATGAGCGAGGTGACACTCGCCCGAGGTGACGCGCTCTTCCACGAGGGCGACCCCGGTGACCGCCTCTATGTGGTCACCGAGGGCAAGGTCAAGCTGCACCGCACCTCCCCGGACGGGCGGGAGAACATGCTCGCCGTCCTCGGCCCGGGTGAGCTGATCGGTGAGCTGTCCCTCTTCGACCCCGGCCCCCGCACGGCGACCGCTACGGCGCTGACCGAGGTGAAGCTCCTCGGCCTCGGCCACGGCGACCTCCAGCCCTGGCTGAACGCCCGCCCGGAGGTGGCCACCGCTCTGCTGCGCGCCGTCGCCCGCCGGCTGCGGAAGACCAACGACCAGATGTCCGACCTGGTCTTCTCCGATGTGCCGGGCCGGGTCGCCCGGGCACTCCTCGATCTGTCGCGCCGCTTCGGCGTGCAGTCGGAGGAGGGCATCCACGTCGTCCACGACCTGACCCAGGAGGAGCTGGCCCAGCTGGTCGGCGCCTCCCGCGAGACCGTGAACAAGGCGCTCGCCGACTTCGCCCAGCGCGGCTGGCTGCGACTGGAGGCCCGCGCCGTGATCCTGCTGGACGTGGAGCGCCTCGCGAAGCGCTCGCGCTAGCACCACCTCCCGTACGGAGAGGGCGCCCCGGTCACTTCCGGGGCGCCCTCTCCGTACGGGAACGCTTCCACGCGTACGTCCGCCGGTAGGGGCGGACGGCATCGCGCGGCATGAGGCGCCGACAGCCCGTGCGCTACGACGGCGCCGTTTCGCCGCCCCGGATTCCGACGGCCCCGCTACCGCCCGCCTCGCCTCCGTCGGCGTCGGTCCCTCGGCTCAGTTCCGCTTGCTGCCGTCGACGATCAGCGGATTACCGCTGCCGGCGCCGCACGGCACCGCGTACACGGGGTTCTTGGCGGCGGCCTCCCTGTACGCCTCGATGCACTGGTTCATCAGCACCTTGTCGCTGAGCGAATTGCTGAGGATCTTGTTCGCCTTGGCGATGCCCTCGGCCTCGATCCTGCGGCGCTCGGCCTCGGCGGTCGCCGTACGCGCCGCCTCCGTCGCCCGCTCGGTGGCCTGCTGCTGCTGGATCTTGCGGTCGATCTGGTCCTGGAGCTGCTCGGACGGCTTCACATTGCGCAGATTCACCGTGGTGACGTCGATCCCGCGCGGGGCCAGCCGCTCCTTGATCAGTTGGCCGATCTCGTTGTTGATCTTCTCGCGGGCGGAGGAGTAGCCCTCCTCGCTGGTGTGACGGGCGAAGACGTTACGGATGATCTCCCGGCTGTCCGGGAAGACCAGCCGCTGCTGGATGGCGTCCTCGCTGCCCGCCAGCCGGTACAGCTCGACGGCCTTGGCCGGGGTCACCGCCCACTTCACCGTGACCTCCACTTGCATGACACCGCCCTGCTGGGAGCGGACCTCGACCACGTCCTTGTCGGAGAGATTGAGGTCGACGGGACGGGTGGAGAAGGTGGTGACGTTGGTGAACGGCGAGGTCAGATTGAGTCCCGGGGTCATCGGCGAACCGACCTTGCCGAAGGTGACCGGGACACCCACCTCGTACGCGCTGATGACGTGTACGCAGCTGGATATGCCGACGAAGAGGCCGGCTGTGAGCGCGGCCAGGGCGCCGAGTCTGACCTTGCCGTTCTCGGTGCTGCGGCCGACGAAGTAGAGCACCGCAGCGATGATGACGAGCAGTACGAACAGAACGAACACGCCTATCCCCCCATGACGAAAGCCAGATGTAAGCGGAGCCTAAACAACCGGACATGGCATGCGACGCCCGCGGCTGGTGGGCGGTTCCGGGGAGGCGCGGGTGGTTCAGATCAGGCCGTGCTCACGCAGGTACTCCAGCTGGGCGCGGACGGAGAGTTCGGCCGCGGGCCACAGGGAACGGTCGACGTCCGCGTAGACGTACGACACCACCTCGGCCGGATCGCGGTGGCCGTTCTCGACGGCGGTCTCGACCTGGGCGAGGCGGTGGGCACGGTGGGCGAGATAGAACTCGACGGCGCCCTGGGCATCGTCCAGGACGGGGCCGTGGCCCGGCAGAACCGTATGGACGCCGTCGTCGACGGTCAGGGAGCGGAGCCTGCGCAGGGAGTCGAGGTAGTCGCCGAGCCGTCCGTCCGGGTGCGCGACCACCGTCGTACCGCGGCCGAGGATGGTGTCCCCGGTCAGTACAGCGCGGTCGGCGGGCAGATGGAAGCAGAGGGAGTCGGCGGTGTGGCCGGGGGTGGCGACGACCCGCAGCTCCAGGCCGCCGACGCGGACCGTCTGGCCCGCCCGGAGGCCCTCGTCGCCGAGCCGCAGCGCGGGGTCGAGGGCTCGGACGTTCGTACGGGTCAGCTCGGCGAAGCGGCCCGCGCCCTCGGCGTGGTCGGGATGGCCGTGGGTGAGCAGGGTCAGCGCGATCCGCTTGCCCGCCCGCTCGGCGGTGTCGACGACGCTGCGCAGATGCACGTCGTCGAGCGGGCCGGGATCGATGACGACGGCAAGCTCGGAGTCCGGTTCGGAGACGATCCAGGTGTTGGTGCCGTCGAGTGTCATCGCGGACGGATTGGGCGCGAGGACGTTGATCGCGCGTTCGGTCGCGGGCCCGGTGAGCACTCCGCCGCGCGGCTGTCCCGGCAGAGCGGCGGCGTCCGTCATCGCGGCTCTCCCGCCACCGGACCGAGGGCTCCCGCGGCCCCGGTGCCGCCCGGGGCTCCTGTACCGCCCGGCACACCTGACGCTCCTGGTCCGTCTGCCCCGTGCGTTCCGTCTCTTCCGTCTCTTCCGTCTCTTCCGTCTCTTCCGTGTGTCCCGTCGGCGGATCCGGACCTGGCTCCGCGACCGCGTTCGTCACCGTGTCCGGCCTCGTCACCGCGTCCGCGTACGGGCCCGTCACCGTGGCCGGCGGGACCGCCCGAGTCGGACGGTCCCATGGTCCCCGTCCCCGCCGCCCCCGCGGATTCCTCCGGTCCCGTTGCCCCCGGTGTCGCCGCTCCCGTCGGGATGCGCTTGGTGAACTCCTCGTGGCCCGGCCAGCTGAGGACCAGTGTTCCCCCCTCCACCCGGGCCCTCGCCAGCACCGGAGTCAGATCCTGCTCCCCCGCCACCGCGACCACATCGGCCGCCGTGGCGTACGGGGTGAGGGTCCGCAGCGTCGAGACCGTCGGCGGCATCATCAGCAGCTCGCCCTTGTCGTACCCGGCGGTCGCGTCGGACGGGCGGATCCACACCGTCCGGTCGGCCTCGGTGGAGGCGTTCCGGGTGCGCTGGCCCTCCGGGAGGGCGGCCACGAAGAACCAGGTGTCGTAGCGGCGGGGCTCGAACTCCGGGGTGATCCAACGGGCCCACGCGCCCAGCAGATCCGAGCGCAGCACCAGACCGCGCCGGTCCAGGAAGTCGGCGAACGACAGCTCGCGGTCGACCATCGCCTGCCGGTCGGCCTCCCAGTCGTCGCCGGTCGTGTCCCCGACGACCGTGTCGGGGGTGAGACCCGCGAGCAGTACGCCCGCCTCCTCGTACGTCTCCCGCACCGCCGCACAGACAACGGCCTGGGCAGTCGCCTCATCCGTGCCGAGCCGGGTGGTCCAGTCGGCGACCGAAGGGCCCGCCCAGCCGACCGGCCGGGAGTCCCGGGCGTCCACACCGCCACCCGGATAGGCGTACGCGCCTCCGGCAAAAGCCATGGAGGCCCGGCGGCGCAGCATATGCACGGCGGGACCGTCCGGCGTATCGCGCAGCAGCATGACGGTCGCGGCCTGTTTCGGCGTCGCTGGCGTGAGTGCACCGCTCGCGAGCGCGCGAATCCGGTCCGGCCACTCCGGTGGGTACCACTGACCATGGGACATGACCGGATGCTATGTGCATCCGTCGGGATGTTCGAGAGGCTCTTGGTTTCACGTGGAACAGCGCACCTGACCGGCTGCCGTCCCGGACGTCGTGGCAGCCGGTGAACGACGGCGTCCGGAGAAGCCTTGGGGAACCCGCACCCCGGGCTCTCGTCCGGCGCCGACGAGCCTGCTTTCACCGCCTTCGCCGGGTTCAGCGTTCAGCGCTTCAGCGGACGGGCGGGTGTACGGGCCGGTGCAGCCCTCCGCGTACGAACAAGGCCCCGCGCCCTCCCTCATCAGGAGGCGCGGGGCCAGGGATGTTCGGACGGACCCTTCAGTCCCGGTCGCGCGGACTCACTCCTGGACGAGCTCGCGCGGACTCATTCCTGGACGAGCTCGATCTGGAACTCGACCTCGACGGGCGCGTCCAGCGGAAGGACGGCGACGCCCACCGCGCTGCGCGCGTGCACGCCCTTGTCACCGAGCACCTCGCCCAGCAGCTCGCTCGCGCCGTTGATGACACCGGGCTGGCCGGTGAAGTCGCTCGCGGAGGCGACAAAACCGACGACCTTCACCACACGGGCGATACGGTCCAGGTCGCCGATGACCGACTTCACGGCGGCCAGACCGTTGAGCGCGCAGGTACGGGCGAGTTCCTTGGCCTCCTCCGCGGTGACCTCGGCACCCACCTTGCCGGTGACCGGAAGCTTGCCCTCGACCATCGGGAGCTGCCCCGAGGTGTAGACGTACCGCCCCGAGACCACGGCCGGCTGATAGGCGGCCAGCGGAGGCACGACCTCCGGCAGTGTCAGCCCCAGTTCGGCGAGCTTCGCGCCGACGACCCCACTCATGCTTTCTCCCGCTTCAGATACGCCACGAGCTGCTCGGGGTTGTTCGGCCCGGGAACGACCTGGACGAGCTCCCACCCGTCCTCGCCCCAGGTGTCCAGAATCTGCTTGGTCGCGTGCACGAGAAGGGGCACGGTCGCGTATTCCCACTTGGTCATGGGCCGACTGTAGCCGTACGGCCGCACCTGCCCGTGACGCAGCCCGGACCGGGCCCCGGAGCCCGGCACCGGACTCCGCTCCCTCCCCTCGGCGATGAGCCGGGACCGGTCCCGGGCACGGTGCTCCGGGACGTACTGGTTACACGAGTGACGCAGCCCGCACGCAGCCTCGTGCGTAGCGCGCGGCCCGACTGGTTAGGCTCGAAAGCGTGAGCAGGCTCCAGGTCGTCAGCGGCAAGGGCGGCACCGGTAAGACCACGGTGGCCGCCGCCCTCGCGCTCGCCCTCGCGACCGAGGGAAAGCGGACTCTTCTCGTCGAGGTCGAGGGGAGGCAAGGCATCGCACAGCTCTTCGAGACGGAAGCGCTCCCATACGAGGAGCGGAAGATCGCCGTCTCCTCCGGAGGCGGCGAGGTCTTCGCGCTGGCCATCGACGCCGAGCGGGCGCTTCTCGACTACCTCCAGATGTTCTACAAGCTCGGCAGCGCGGGCCGCGCCCTCAAGAAGCTCGGCGCGATCGACTTCGCCACGACCATCGCGCCCGGAGTGCGCGACGTCCTGCTGACCGGCAAGGCGTGCGAAGCCGTACGCCGCCGGACGAAGCAGGGTTCGTACGCGTACGACTACGTCGTCATGGACGCCCCGCCCACCGGCCGCATCACCCGGTTCCTGAATGTGAACGACGAGGTGGCCGGACTCGCGAAGTTCGGCCCGATACACAATCAGGCCCATGCCGTGATGCGGGTGCTCAAGTCACCCGGGACCGCGGTCCACCTGGTGACCCTGCTGGAGGAGATGCCGGTCCAGGAAACCGCGGACGGGGTCGCCGAGCTGCGCGCGGCCGATCTCCCCGTCGGCCGGGTCATCGTGAACATGGTCCGCCCGCACATCCTCGACGAGGAGGCGGTGCGCCACGCGGCGGACGGCCGCCGCCCGGACATCGCCAAAGCGCTCGCGGCGGCCGGAGTGAGCGGTGCGGCCCGCCTGGTCACCCCGCTGCTCGACCAGGCCGCCGACCATGCCCGGCGGGTCGAGCTGGAGCGCGAGCAGCGGTCCGCGTTGAGCCGCCTGGACCTCCCGTCGTACGAACTCCCGCTGCTGAGCGAGGGGGTCGACCTCGCCGGGCTCTACCGGCTGGCGAGGCTGCTCCGGGAGCAGACCGCCGACCAGATCGGTGAGCGGACCGGTGAGCGGAGCGCCGGAGCCGGCAACGCGCCCGGGCGCGGCCGGAACGCCGACGCGCCGTCCGGTGAGACCCCCGGCGAGAACTCCGGTGACGGCTCGGGCGACAGCTCCGGAGAGCGGCCCGACGCGCCGTCGTCCGGCAGGCGGAGCGGCCGGACGACGGAACACGGAACGCAAGGGACCGGAAAGCAAGGGCACGGGAAGCACACGAAGCAAGGGACCGGTTCATGACCCTGGACGCGTCGGCCACGCCCCTCGAAGTCGACCCGCTCATCGACGACCCGGCCACGCGCATCATCGTGTGCTGCGGGGCGGGCGGCGTCGGCAAGACCACGACCGCCGCGGCTCTCGGCGTACGGGCCGCCGAGCGCGGCCGTCATGTCGTCGTGCTGACGATCGACCCCGCGCGCCGGCTGGCCCAGTCGCTGGGCATCGACTCCCTCGACAACACCCCGCGCCGGGTCAAGGGCATAGAGACCGACGGCGAGGGCCCCGCGGGCGAACTGCACGCCATGATGCTCGACATGAAACGGACCTTCGACGAGATCGTCGAGGCCCACGCGGACGCCGAGCGGGCGCGCGCGATCCTGGAGAACCCCTTCTACCAGTCCCTGTCCGCCGGTTTCGCCGGCACACAGGAGTACATGGCGATGGAGAAGCTCGGCCAGCTCCGGGCCCGCGACGAATGGGACCTGATCATCGTCGACACTCCCCCGTCGCGCAGCGCGCTGGACTTCCTGGACGCGCCCAAGCGGCTGGGCTCGTTCCTGGACGGGAAGTTCATCAAGCTGCTGATGACCCCGGCGAAGATGGGCGGCCGGGCGGGGATGAAGTTCCTGAATGTCGGCATGTCGATGATGACCGGGACCCTGGGCAAGCTGCTCGGCGGCCAACTGCTGCGTGATGTACAGACCTTCGTGACCGCGATGGACACGATGTTCGGCGGCTTCCGCACGCGTGCCGACGCCACCTACCGGCTGCTCCAGGCCCCCGGCACCGCCTTTCTCGTGGTGGCGGCGCCGGAGCGAGACGCGCTGCGGGAGGCGGCGTACTTCGTGGAGCGGCTGGCGGAGGAGGAGATGCCGCTGGCCGGTCTGGTCCTCAACCGGGTCCACGGCAGCGGCGCCGCCCGGCTCTCCGCCGAACGGGCCCTCTCCACGGCGGAGACGCTGGCCGCCGCGGAGGAGGCGTGGGAGTCCGGTGAGGCCGTCGATGGCGCGGCCCGCCCGGCGGGGGAAGAGGCCGCGGAGGGAACGGACGCTTCGGACGCCGGTGCAGAAAATCTTGGAACCGGCCGCATTGTCGATCAGGGGACAGGGAAGACTGGTGTTCGTGAGGCCACGGGCGCCTCTCCCGAATCCCCGCCCGTGGACCCTTCCCCGGACCACATTCCCGAGCATCGCGACCGTCCCGAGCCCACCGAGCATCGCGAGGATCCCACCGAACACAGCACTGAACAACTGACGGCTGGTCTGCTGCGCCTGCATGCCGAACGGATGCAGGTGCTCGCGCGTGAGCAGCGGACGCGCGACCGTTTCACCGCACTCCACCCGGAGGTGGCGGTGGCCCATGTGGCGGCCCTGCCCGGCGACGTACACGACTTGGCGGGCCTGCGGGCGATCGGTGATCAGCTCGCGGCCGGCACGACCGACGGCACCCGCCGTACCGGCAGGACGGCGAAGTGACCGAGCCCGGTCCTCGGCCGGTTGCCGCTGAGGCCGGCACGCGGCCTGCTCCGTAGCGGCCGACAGGGCGGCCCGCACCGCGAGGACGCCCCCGGCCCGAACGCACCTCGCCGGGGCACGACCGGCGCGGATGCCGCTCCGGGCCCGACGGCCCGGCAGGAGGCGAGGCGGCAGGGCACGAATCCGTGGGCACCGACGTCTTGGGCACCCGACGCCATGGGCCCGAATGCCGTGGGGACGCCCATTCGTGGAGCCCTGAGCAGGAAGAAGCAGGGAAACGCGAGCAGGGAGATGTGAGGCGCGGAGTCGCAACGGCCTGTCCGCCGTGCTCACCGCGCCACACTGCGAGCCTCCGTCTTCCGTCTGCGCAGGTCGCGCGCATCCGCAGACGCAGGACCCGGCGTACCCCGGGACATGGCGTACATCCCCGGGGTCGCCCCAGGGGCCGGCGGGGCTCTGAACCGTTTCCGGACGAGCCCCTGAACCACATCCCGCAGCTGTGAGTTATCCCACAGCCGCGTACGCCGCGTATGTCTCGTCGTCGTCGAGGCCCACGGGCAGGATGCCCGCGCTGCGCTCGTACTCCGTGCGCGCCGTCTCAAGGAGTCTGCGCCAGGAGGTGACCGTGGGACGCCTGCGCAACAGCGCACGCCGCTCCCGCTCGGTCATTCCCCCCCATACGCCGAACTCCACGCGATTGTCGAGGGCATCGGCCAGACACTCGGTCCGCACCGGACATCCGGTGCACACCGCCTTGGCCCTGTTCTGCGCTGCCCCTTGTACGAACAGTTCATCCGGATCGGTAGTGCGGCAGGCTGCCTGCGCACTCCAGTCGGTTACCCAGCCCATTCCGGCTGCCGTCCTCTCCCGAATCGAGGCTCCCCCACGGCGGCAGCGGCATATTCACCGCTGCCAGTTGAGGACGTTACGGAAGGCGGGCGCGGCGCAACACCCCCTGCGGGCCCAATCTCGAATGGCCCGAACGGACTATGGGTCCGTGGCAGATCACCCAGGGGGGTGAGGTGAAGGCATAGCGAACGAACCCGACAAAACAGGGCAGACCAGCTGAGTCACAGCGGGCATCTGATGATGCGTAAGGCAGATTCCGGCGAAATTCGGGCACGGAGTGTCGGGTTCCACTTTCGCTGCCGGAGGCGTCTGATGACTAGAGGACACGCCACGAAGTTGCTGTGGATTCCTGGAATGCCTTGATACAAAACCGCACGGCTGTGACAGTTGAGAGCAGCTTAGGCCATGGCCTATACCTATGTCCGGCGAATGAGAACGTAGGCTGCCTGCATGTCGAAGAAGCGCTCGGGCGGTGGTCTGACCGGGACCCAGCAAGCCGCCAAGTTCCTCGGTGTCAGTGTGCTCTCCGGAGCAGTACTGGCCGGCATCGCCCTGCCGGCCGCCGGTGCGCTGGGGCTGGCGGCCAAGGGTACGGTCCAGGGGTTCGACGAGATTCCCGCCAACCTCAAACAGCCCCCGCTCAGCCAGCGCACCACCATTCAGGACGCCAAGGGCGGCACGATCGCCACCGTCTACAGCCGCGACCGCACGGTGGTTCCGCTCGCCAAGATCTCGCCGTACATGCAGAAGGCCATCGTCGCCATCGAGGACTCGCGCTTCTACCAGCACGGCGCGATCGACCTCAAGGGCGTGCTGCGCGCGCTCAACCGCAACGCCCAGTCGGGCGGTGTCGCCCAGGGCGCTTCGACGCTGACCCAGCAGTATGTGAAGAACGTCTTCGTGGAGGAGGCTGGCGACGACCCCGACAAGGTCGCCGAGGCCACCCAGCAGACGCTCGGCCGCAAGATCCAGGAGCTGAAGTACGCGATCCAGGTCGAGGAGGAGCTGGGCAAGAAGAAGATCCTGGAGAACTATCTCAACATCACCTTCTTCGGCCAGCAGGCGTACGGCGTCGAGGCAGCGGCCAAGCGGTACTTCTCGAAGTCGGCCAAGGAACTGACGCTGGAGGAGTCAGCGCTGCTCGCGGGCATCGTCCAGTCCCCCAGCCGTTACGACCCGGCCAATGACACGGAGGAGGCGACCAAGCGCCGGAACATCGTGCTCCAGCGCATGGCCGACATCCAGGACATCACCCAGGACCAGGCGGACAAGGCCAAGGCCACCCCGATCAACCTCAAGATCAGCAAGCCGCGCAGCGGCTGTATCGCGGCCGAGAAGGGCGCGGGCTTCTTCTGCGACTACGTCCGCGCGGTGTTCCAGTCCAGCCCTGTCTTCGGCAAGACCCGCGAGGACCGGGTCAAGCTCTGGAACCGCGGCGGCCTGACGATCAGGACGACGCTGGACCCGAAGGCCCAGGACTCGGCGCAGGAGGCCATCAAGGAGTACGTCTACGCGTCGGACAAGGTCGAGAGCGCGGTGACCATGGTCCAGCCGGGGACCGGCAAGGTACTGGCGATGGCCCAGTCCAAGCCGTACGGCCTCGGGAAGAACGAGAACACGATGAACTACTCCGTCAACAAGAAGATGGGGGGCTCGAACTTCGGCTTCCCGGTCGGATCGACCTTCAAGCCGTTCGTGGCGGCCGCGGCCATGGAGCAGGGCAGGTCACCGGGGCAGTCGTACCCGGCGCCGTACTCCATGCCGTATCCGAGCCCGATCCAGACGTGCGACGGCGGCAAGCCCTGGGTGAACACCGAGGGAAGCAAGGTGGAGAACGAGTTGAGGGAGGAGGTCGGTCCCTACGTCCTCAAGGACGCGATGGCGAAGTCGGTCAACACCTACTTCGTCCAGATGATCGCGGACATCGGCCTCTGCCCGGTCGTGGGGATGACCGACAAGCTCGGAGTGATCCAGGGCGACGACGAGAAGCTGCCCGTCTCCCCCGCGGCGATGTCGCTCGGCGCGCGGGGCATCTCCCCGCTGACCATGGCCAGCGCCTACGCGGCCTTCGCCAACCGGGGCATGTACTGCACGCCGATCGTCTTCGAGTCGATCCGCACCGCCGACGGCAAGAACCTCGAACTGCCCAAAAGCAGCTGCTCAAGGGCGATGAGCGAGCGGACCGCCGACACCATCAACTCGCTGCTGAGCGGTGTGGTCGACTCCGGTACGGGTCAGCGGGCCGGTCTGACGGGCCGCGACAACGCGGGCAAGACCGGTACGACGGACGAACGGCGGAACGCCTGGTTCGTCGGCTACACCCCGAACCTCTCCGGTGCCGTGTGGGTGGGCAGCGCCGACCAGCAGGTGAAGATGGAGAACATCACCATCGGCGGCCGGTACAAGCCGAAGGTGTTCGGTGGTGAGGTCCCCGGATCCATCTGGCGCGACATGATGACCGGCGCCCTCCGAGACGAGTCGGCGCCCTCCTTCAACGATGTCCCGATCCCGGACGCCCCCAGGCCCCCGGAGCTCCCCGACGACGGCAAGCCCGGCGACGGGGGCGACGGTGACGGCGAGGGCCCGATTCCCGGCATCTCCCTCCCCCCGAACCTGATCGGCGGCGCCGACAGCCGCGGCCAGGGCAACGGGGGTAACGGAGGCAACGGCGGCGGCGAGGGCAACGGAGGCGGCCAGGACGGCTTCGAACCGTAAGGCGCTCCGCGAGACGGGGTGGTGCCACCCGCTCACTGATACGCAACGAGGGGCCCGGGTCACCACGACCCGGGCCCCTCGGGCTTGGGCGCGACGCGGGGTGCGAGGCCTGTGGTGGCGGGGGCGGGGCCGCCCGGGACGAGCCGGGTGAGCGGGGCGGGGTGCGGGCCGGGCGGGGCTCGGCCACGGGGTGGACGGCCCTGGGCAGGGGCGGCCCGGGCCCGGGGCCGGGCTGGAGAGGGAGGCGGGCGTCGGGCGGGAGAGGGCGCGGGCCCGAGATGGGCAGCCCCAGACCTGTGCGCGAGTGGCACCCGCGCGTGAGGGCCCGCCCCCAGGGACACTCCTACAGGCGAGGATCACGCCAAGACAACGGTCACCACCTCATCGGCCGCATCGCTGCCTGTGGAACGAGCCGCCCAAACCAGCCGGGCTCCCGGCTGCCGCAACGGCCCGGCGGCCCAGCCCCGCGCACTCGGCTCAGCCCGGCCCCTCCGCCCGGCCCGATCAGCACTCTCGCAGCCCGGCCAGCGCTCCCGACCCGATCAGCACTCACCCAGCCTGATCAGCACTCCCGGCCCGATCAGCCGGCGAGGAGCTCTTTCACCGTCGCGGCCACCCGGCCGCCCTCCGCGCGCCCGGCGACCTTCGGGCTGACGATCTTCATCACGGCCCCCATGGCCCGCGGCCCCTCCGCCCCGGCGGCCCTGGCCTCCTCGACGGCCTGGGCGACGATCAGACGAAGCTCGTCGTCGCTGAGCTGCTGCGGAAGGTACGCGTCCAGCAGCACCCCCTCCGCCTTCTCCCGCTCCGCCTGCTCGGCCCGTCCGCCCTGGGCGAAGGCCTCGGCGGCCTCCCGGCGCTTCTTCGCCTCCTTGGCGATCACCTTCTGTACCTCGTCATCGGAGAGCTCCCGAGCCGTCTTGCCCGAAACCTCCTCCTTGGTGATCGCGGCGAGGGTCAGCCGGAGCGTGGAGGAACGCAGTTCGTCGCGCGCCCTGATCGCCTCGGTGAGGTCTTGCTGGAGCGTGGCCTTGAGCTTGGTCATACAGGGAGTGTGACAGGTGGGCCGATGCAGCTGCCCGATCATTTCGGGTCGGTACGGCCGTGCCGGGCGGGGGTGGCATGGCGGCGCGGAGGGCGGGTTCCCGTATCCGAACCGACGCACCAGGTTCCGGTGACGGCGGCCACCGGCGCGTACGACCGACTCGGGCCCGCCGAACGCCGGCCCGGCGCCCGCGCGCGCCGGTCTGCGACGATGGACACATGCGCGCACGCTACGGAGTACCCCTGGGAATCACGGCAGTCGGAGCAGCCGGCCTTGTCTACGCCGCCGCCTTCGAGGCACGGTCGTTCCGGCTCCGACGGCTGACGGTCCCGGTGCTCCCGCCCGGTATGCGCCCGCTGCGGATCCTCCAGGTCTCCGACATCCACATGGTCAGGGGCCAGCGGAAGAAGCGGGCCTGGCTGCAGTCCCTCGCGGGGCTCCGCCCGGACTTCGTCGTGAACACGGGAGACAACCTCTCCGACCCGGAGGGCGTCCCGGAGGCCCTGGACGCGCTCGGCCCGCTGATGGAGTTCCCGGGTGTGTACGTGTTCGGCTCCAACGACTACTACGGCCCCAAGCTGCGCAACCCCGCCCGCTACCTCTTCGAGAAGGCCCAGGGCCGCCACGGGCTGAACGGCAACGCCCCCGCGGTCGGCGCGGTACACAACCCCTGGGAGGACCTCCGTGACGCGTTCGACTCGGCGGGCTGGGTCGGCCTGAACAACACCCGCGGCCGCCTGAAGCTGGAGGCGGGCGAGATCGCGTTCACGGGCCTGGACGACCCGCACATCAAGCGTGACCGCTACGAGGAGGTCGCGGGCGGCCCCGAATCCGGCGCCGACCTCTCCCTGGCCGTCGTCCACGCCCCCTACCTGCGCACTCTTGACGCCTTCACCGCCGACGGCTACCCCTTGATCCTCGCCGGCCACACCCACGGCGGCCAGCTCTGCATCCCCTTCTACGGAGCCCTGGTCACCAACTGTGACCTCGACACCGACCGGGTCAAGGGCCTCTCGACCCACCAGACCGCCGGCAAGACCGCCCATCTCCACGTCTCCGCCGGCTGCGGCACCAACCGCTACACCCCGGTCCGCTTCGCCTGCCCCCCGGAAGCCACCCTCCTGACCCTCGTGCCCCCCGCCTAGCCCCCTCCTCCCGGCCGCCTCTCACCGCCGGGACCCCGCGAAAACCGGATTTCGCCTGGGAGCGCGGGTGGGCTAAAGTAATCGATGTCGCCGTGAAGCCGGTGGCATCGGGGTGTAGCGCAGCTTGGCAGCGCGCTTCGTTCGGGACGAAGAGGTCGTGGGTTCAAATCCCGCCACCCCGACAGTGAAATAGCAGGTCAGGGTCGTTCTCCTTCTCGGGAGACCGGCCCTGATTGCGTTCCTGGGGTGTGCTGGGTGTCAACTGGGGGTGATCTTGGTCAGCGGTTCACGTCTCGGTGGCACGCTGCTGCAACAGCCGGTCCGGCACCGGTACCGGGGAACGCGGGTGCAACAGACGACGGGCGTCCAGCGACTCGTTCGTGCCAGACCTCTGTCAACTGGTCCAACAGCGTCGCCCGCATGTGAGTCGGTGACGTGGCTGTAGCGGGCGCCGACCGATCCGTCCTCGTGCCCCATCCGCTCGTCCATGAGGACCTTGGGCGTGCCCAGTTCCTCCATGAGCGTCCGGTGTCCGTGGCAGAGGCCGTGGCGAGTGAGCCGATCCCTGATCGGCATCCAGCAGGCTTCAGCCCGGTTGGCGGCGCCCCGGCCGCGCACCGGTATGCCGGGGAAAGGGGCGCCCGCCACGGGGACGGGGTGCGCGTCCTGTGGGCTTTCTTCGGGTGCCAGCCGGTCGCGGCCGGGGTGAAGATCCACGTAGCGTGGCCGGAGCGCCGCCAGTGGGCCGCCTCGCGCGACGGGCCGACCTGCCGGACGAAGCCGCTTCGGCGATGGCCTTCTCGACTCGGGTGCGCTTCGCCTCCGCCACATCTCGGGCCGGTCACGCGGGCGCGTACTCCCTCAGCCGCCAGCACAGATTCCCTGCTGCGCGCTGCCAGCGAGCGTCATTCCGTCGGCGTGCCGATCCGCAGGCGGTTGCCGTCAGGGTCGCGCAGCTCAATCTCACGCGCCCATGGAACATCTTTCGGCTGCACACTGAACTCGGAGGCGATGGCCTCGACATCACGCATGCGGAGGTAGACCAACGTGTCGGGGGGCGGGCGTCGCCCTCGTGCTCCGACAAGAACAACCGCACCCCACCCCGGGCAACCTCGACGAACGCGGGAAGTCCCGGTTCGAAGCGGTGTTCCCACTGCTTGGCGAAGCCCAGCCGCTCGTACCACGCGACCGCCGCCGCAGCGTCCTCGACGCGAAGAATGGGAATGACTTCCTCGTCCATGGAGTCATCGTCGCAGAGCGCCCAGGGCGAACATTGCCTGATGCGGCACTAGAGGGCGGGGTGAGTGGTCCATCGGGATCCGGCGTGCCCGGCTATGGCATGTGAGATCTGTCCTGGGGTGACGCCCAGGCCGCGAGCCTTGGTGACCACGATCCAACCCGTACGTCCGTCCAGATAGGGAGCAATCTGCTGGTGCGCCGCGCTGGGGGAGTCCCTGTCGCGGCAGTGGGCTGGACGCACACGGACATCCGCCTGGGGGCGGGCCGGACGGTGACCTGCTGGATCTGATCCCACCGGTACGTGCGGCGGGATTTGCCGACCTCGACGGTGAGACCGTCTGCGGTGACGCGGAGCGATCGCCGTGCGGTGCGCCGGCCCCACCTGATCCACAGGACTCCGGCCATGCTCAACGGAATCGAGACACCGTGACCGCGGTCGCGTAGGGCCTTGACCGCCTTCTCGACGAGTTCTCCGAGCCGGATGACCTCCGCACGCAGGGCAACCAACTCGTCGTGGCGGTCGGCCTTGTCTTCGCCGCACCACGCCCGGACGGTCCGTGGGACGGCTGCCTCCGCGTCCAGCGTGCGATCGTCCCGGCGGCCGTAGGAGGACCCGGAGGTTTGGGTGCGCTCCTGCTCGATGTCCTGCTGCTTGCGATCCATCTCGGGGAGGATCTCCCCCGCGAGACGGCCGGCCACCTGGCGGGCGACATGTTCGGTGACCGGCCGCCCGGCGAAGCACGAGCCGTCGCTCCTCTCGTAGACCATCGAGTCGGCACGTAGTTCAGCGGCGTCCAAACCGATGACCGGTGCGGTGTCGTCAAAGCGACCCGGCTCCGGGACTCCCGCGTCCGCAACCCCTGCGCAGACGCAACCTGTTCCTCGGCCGACCCGGAGGGTGCTCACAGACCCCAACGCAAAGCGCCTGGTCAAGCCTGTCGCACACGGAAGCGGTCGGTCCCGGTCGGCCGTCGGACACCAGGCCGTTGCCTGGCACACGTCCGGGGCGTTTTCGGCCGCACACCGGCGGCGCCCGGATGCGCCGCGTAACCTCACGGGCATGGGGGGATCCGCATCCGGCGCAGCTCAGGATGCCGGCGAGGAGGCGCGTCGGCGGCTGAACGCGTACACGTACCTCAGCGCGCCCGAGCGGCTGGAGCACGTCGCGATCATGCGGATCTTCTGTGGAACGCTGCTGGCGGATCTTGCCGTCCCGGACATCATGGCGAAGCTGCGCCAGGGTGGTGGTTCCGCCGCAGGGCTCGACGCCGACACCCTCACGGCCCGGCTGGAACAGCTGGTGCAGTGGGGAAACCTGCTGCGCAGCAGCCACACCGTGAAGGCGTCCAGCATCGGCGAGTACCAGCGTTCCCGCTCGCGCTACCAGCTGTCGAAGCTGGGCGAACGCATCCAGCGGGACGCCGACGGGGTCCTGTCCGAGGCCGACGCCGCCCGCGAGGTGAGCAACGAACTGCTGGCGCTGGTCGAGCGCGGACTGCGGGAGCTGGCCGACCTCGTGACCGCGCCGGGCGGCGTCGAGCCGCAGGACGGACTGGAGCGGATCAGCACGCTGTTCGTGCAGTTCACCGAGTTCGCGGACTCCACACGCGACTTCTACGCCTACCTCGGCCAGGTGCTGTCCCGCTACGACCTGGACAGCGCCGAGTACCAGGGCTTCAAGGAGCTGCTCCTGGACTACGTCGAGGCGATCACGGAGGACGTGGCGTTCCGCGCGCCCCGTATCTCGGGGGCACTGGACACCCTGTGGCCGCACGTGCCGGCCCTGCTGGACCGGCTGGACACCCATGCCCAGGGCCTTGCCGGGTTGTCTCCGCAGGGCGAGAACCGGATGGAGATCCGGGTCCAGCGCAGCCGGGGCCGCGAGCTCGCGGACTGGGAGGGCCTGCGCGGCTGGTTCAGCGACACCGACGGTCAGGGCAGTCAGGTCGACCAGCTGCGGGACGCCACCCTGCGCGCGTTGCAGTCGCTGCTCGCCAACGCCAAGCGGATGCTGCGGTCGGCCACCGGGGAGATGTCCCGGCGCAAGGATCTGCTGCGGCTGGCCCGCTGGTTCGACGAAGCGGCGCCGCAGGACGCACACGACATCGCCGTCGCCGCCTTCGGACTGTACGGCGCCCGTCATCTGGGCATACCCCCGGCCACCGACGAGGCGGTGCCCGCCTACACGAGTTGGTGGACCGGTCCGGTGGTCGAGGTACCGGTGGCCCTGCGGGAAAGGGGCAGTCGCGCCCAGCGGGGGCGGGCGTCCTCGGTGGAGGACCACTCCGCGCAGAAGCAGCGGCTGCGGGAGGCCGCCCGTCAGCGGGCGGCGGCCAGGGCTGCGGCGGCGGACGAACTGCGCAGCGCGTCCGGCCGGTTCGCCGAGGTACGCCTCACGTCGGCGGCGCTCGGGCTGCTCCTGGAGCTGCTGGCCACGGCGCTCGGAAACGCGCAGCTCAGCAGGCACGTCGGCACGGACGGGGAGAGGACGGCGGGCTTCGGCCTCGACGCGGCGAGCAGCGAGGACGCCGAGCTGGGTATCCGGCTCACCGTGCGCCGGACGGCGGGCACGCGGACGGCGCTGTACTCGGCCGACGGCGACCTGCTGCTGGACGATCTGGAGCTGGGCATCAGCCGTACCTCCGCCACGGCCGACGGCGAAACGGAGGCGAGCGTGTCATGACCCTCCCCTCGGCTCACGACGTGGCCCTGGCGGCCGAGCGCCGCACGGCCGCCCGGCTGCTGCTCGCCCACCCCCTGGTCGCGTCGGACGGCCCCCATGCCGACCTCTTCCCGCTGATCCGTCGGCACGCCGACTGGCTGGGCAAACGGTTCCAGCAGGTGCTCGGCTACCGCCTGCTGGTCGACAGCTCCTTCGCCCGGCTGTTCAAGGCGGGGCTGGGAGCGGGCTCGGGGCACCGGCTGGAGCGCTCCACCGGCACGCCCTTCACCCCGCACACGTACGCCTGCCTCGCGCTGGCGCTGTCCGTGCTGGTGACCGCGCCCGAGCAGATGCTGCTGTCGCAGCTGGTCGCCGACATCCGGGCCGCCGCGGCCGACGCGGGGATCGAGCTGGAGGAGACGGGCCGGGTGGCCGGAAAGCGGACCCTGGTCGCGGCTCTGCGCCGGCTGGTCGACTGGGGCGTGCTCATCGAGACCGAGGGCCATGTGGCCGCGATGGTGCAGGAGGCGGGCGGAGAGGCCCTGATCACGGTGGATCGGGAGCTGGCACGCGTGGTCGTCGCCGGCCCGCTCGCACAGGCCCGGGACGGCGCCGACCTGGTCCGGCGGGCAGCGGACCCGGGGTTCGGCGGACCGCGCACCTATGTGCGTCGGATGCTCGTCGAGACACCCGTCGTCCACCTCGACGAGCTGACCGACGCCGAGCGCGACTGGCTGCGCACCCGACAGCGCCGGGAAGCCCAGGCTTTCTCCGAACTCCTGGGCCTGGAGATGGAGATCCGGGCCGAGGGCGTGGCTCTGGTGGACCCCGAGGAGGAGCTGACGGATCTGCACCTGCCGGGCACCGGGACCGTCGCACAGGCCGCGCTGCTGCTGGCGGAACGGCTCGTGGAACAGCTTCGGCCGCAGGAGCCGGGGCATCCGGCGACCGGCGGGAGGCTCGTCACCGGGGTGGCCGTCCCGGACGGCCTGGTGGATGAGGTACTGGCCGGGCTGATCGCCGAGTACGGGCAGCGCGGCAACTGGCAACGCGGCTATCTGGAGGACCTTCCCTCCCTGCGAGAGGCCGTACTGGACCTGCTGGTCCGCATGCGGCTGATGGCCCGCGCCGGGCGGCTGCGCGCCGAGGGAGAGGGACTGCCGGAGGGATACGTCGAAGAGGCGCCGGAAGGACGCACGGTGACCGATGTCCATGGCGCACGGCCCGGCGGCAACGGCTGGGTGCTGCTGGCCGCAGCGGCCCGCTACGCCACCCACGTCACCGTGCGCCCGGCCACCGCGGCCGGCAAAGGCACGGACGTTCAAGAGGAGTTGCCGCTGTGACCACCGACGCGCGTGGCCTCGTTCCACCGCCGCGTTCCGGCCCCGCGACGACCGCCGGCGCCCGCTTCCGGCTGTACCGGGCGGGCATCCAGAACGTCTGGCAGTACGACGAGCAGGAGTTCTCCTTCGGCGACGGACGGCTGCTGCTGCGCGGCAAGAACGGCGCGGGCAAGTCCAAGGCCCTGGAGATGCTGCTCCCGTATCTTCTGGACGGCGATTCCCGGGCACTGGACGCGACGGGCACCGGCCGCACCACGCTCACCTGGCTGATGCTGGACGGGTTCGAGCAGACCAACCGCCTCGGGTACCTGTGGGTGGAGTTCCGGGGCACGGCCGACGACGGCGGTCACCGCCACCTGACGCTCGGTGCCGCCATCCGTGCCTCGAAGTCGACGCAGAAGGCGCTGCCGACGTTCTTCGTCACCCCGCTGCGGATCGGTGAGGACCTGCACCTGGTCGAGGCCGGTAAGCCGCTGCCGGTCGACCGGCTCAAGGAGATCGTCGGCTCCGACAACGCGACCGACCGTGCGGTCCTGCACCGCTCCCGTGTGGCCCGGGACCTGTTCGGCATCACCGACGCGACGCGCTACCGCAACCTCACCCAGCTCCTCCACCGGCTGCGGCGCCCGACGGTCGGGGACCGCATCGAACACGGGGGCCTGGCCTCCCTGCTCAGCGAGACCCTGCCGGGGCTCGACGAGGACGTGGTCGAGAAGGTGGCGCGCAACCTCCACGACCTCGACGCCGTACGGGACGAACTGGGCCGCCTGGAACGCACCGACGCGGCCTTGCGCACGTTCCTCACCAGTTACCGCGGCTACCTGGCCGGAGTCCTGCGCACCTCCGCGCGGAGTGTGAGCCACGAGCTGGGCGTCCTCGCGCAGCGGCGCCGGGCAGCCGGAGACGCCGCACAGCGGACGAGCGACCTGAGGACGCAGGAGGAGGAGTCGGAGGGCCGACTGGAGACCCTGCGCGAGGAGGAACAGGCCGCCCGGACCGACCTGGCCGCCCTGCACGCCAGTCACGCCTACCGCAGCCTGCGCGAACTGTCGGAGCGCCGCGGCACGGTGGAGGCGCTGCACACCGCCGCCGTGGCCGCGTTCACCACCCTGCGGAACGCACACGACGCGGAGGAGAGCTCGGCGGAGCGGCTGGCCGAAGGTGTCGAACACCTCGGAAGCCGGCTGGCCGAGCTGGGAACCGAACACCGGGAGCTGCTGACGCAGGCGGAGAAGGCCGGGCTTCCCACCGGCCATCTCGGCGAGGCGGTGGCCCTGCCGCGCACGGTTCTCGCCCAGGCCACCGCGACTGAGCTGACGACTCCGGACGGGGAGACGCGCACCGTACGGCACCGGTCGGTGGCCCGCGTGGACACGGTCACGACGCAGGAAGGGCTGCGGTCCTGGCAGAACCAGTTGGAGAACGCCGAGGCGGTCGCGAGAAACCGGGCCCGGATGGTTCAGGAGGTGACCCGCCTCATCTCACGGGCGGACGAGGCCCGGGCCGGGGCAGCTCAGGCCGATGGCGAGCGGGAACGGCTGGAGGGCGAGGCGGAGGAGGCCGCCGGCCATCTCGACGGCAGCCGCCAGAAGGTCGCCGAGGAGAGCGGCGCCTACGCCCGCCATGTCGCCGAGTGGGCGGCGCACACGCGGGCTGCGCTGGGTCCCGGCTGCCCGCCGCTGAACGCCGTCCACGCCTCGGTCGGCTGCGAGACCTCCGCCGACGCGCCGTTCGCGGACCGCACTCTGCCGCCCGACATCGACAGCCGGGCGTGGCGGATCGCCCAGGCCGTATGGGAGCCGTACGGCGAGGAACTCACCGGGCGCCGGGACGCCCTGGCACTCGGCGTCAGCCGGCTCGGCGAGGAAATCGACCGCCTGGCGGAGCAGAAGCGGGACTGGGAGCGACGTACCGACCCTGAGCCGCCGGCCCCGCACCATCGCGTCGCCGCGAGGGCGCCGGGCAGTGGAGCACCTTTCCACCGGCTTGTGGACTTCGCTGACGACCTGGCTCCGGCCGACCGGGCCGGTCTGGAAGGGGCGCTGGAGGCGAGTGGAATCCTGGACGCGTGGGTGGGTGCGCACGGCGTCCTTCTCGATCCGCGCACCCGGGACACCCTTCTCCAGCCGGGTCCCGTGCTGTCCGACGGGCCGACTCTCGCCTCGGCCCTGCGCCCGGCCCCTGAACCGGGTTGCGGCGTCACGTCCGAGCAGGTGGGGCGCTTGCTGGCCACCATCGCACTCGCACCGGCGCAGGAGACCTCCGCTCACAACGCGGTGTTCCACGACGGCAGTTGGCGTCTGGGCGTGCTCAGCGGCCGTCACGACAAGGGCGACACCGAGTACGTGGGCGCCGCCGTACGCGCCGGGACCCGGCGACGCATCCTCGCCGAGCTGGAGGAGCGGATCGCGCAGACGGAACAGCGGCTGGCCGACGTCCGCGAGGAACTCGCCGCAGCCGATGCCCTGCGCCGGGCTCTCACGCACGCGGAACGGGACTTCCCCAGGGCACGGAGTCTCGCTGACGCATGGAGCAGGACCGCATCGGCGGAGAGGACGCTGCGTGATCTGACCGCCAAGGCGACCCGGGCGGCACGGCTGGCCGAGGAGACCCGCGCTCTCGCGGTATCGGCGCGTGCCGAGGCGGATGCCACCGCGACCGCCCACGACCTGCCCGGCGACCCCGCCGCCCTGGACCGCGTACGCACCGCACTGGCTGCCCTGCTCAGCGGTGTCGGGCATCTGCGCAGGGCCGTCGGCGGCACGGGCGAGCGGCTCGGCGCGAACCGGGCCGATGCCGACCGGTACGGACGCGCCCGAGAGGGCCGCCTGGCCGCGGACGAGAGCTACCGGCTCCACCTCGCCGGACTGCGCACCGCTGAGCAGGACCTGCGCACCCGCGAGGAGGCCATCGGGTCGTCCGAGGAGGAGATCCTCGCCCGCGAGCAGGAGGCCAGGCAGCGCATCGCGAACGCCGTCCACGCCCTCCCCGCGGCACAGCGAACCCGCGACGAACTCCACGACCTGCGCGTGCGCGCGGAAGAGGACGAGAAGCGCCTGCGCGGGAACCTGGCGGACCAGGAGACGGCGGTCATCGACACCGGCAGCGCTCTTCGCGGTGCTCTCGGCCGACCCGAGGTGGTGCGCGGCGCCGGGCTGGACCGGTCCTCGCTGCCCGAGTACGTGTCGGACGATCCCGGCGCGGACGTCCGCAGCCGTCTGCGAGCACTGCGGGCCATCGCCGACGCCGTGGAACATGCCCTCGGCCGCCCGAAGGGCGATGTGTCGGACAGCACGCTGCTCAACCGCCACACCGAGCTGCGCGACCAACTGGTCGGCGGGTTCGACGCGCAACTGGAAGAACGCGACGGAATCAAGGTGTGCCGCCTGGCCGACGACCACGGGTCCCATGACGTCGCGGCCGTGGGCGAGCGGATCGCGCTCCAGGCCGCGGAGGCCCGGGGACGGCTCACCGAGCGCGAACGTGAGGTGTTCCAGCGGTTCCTGACCGGTGAGCTCGGCGACCACCTCTCGGCGCAGGTCATCACCGCGGCGAACCTGGTCGCGGCTCTCAACGACACCCTGCGGACCGTACGCACATCCCACGGTCTCGGTGTCGAGCTGCTGTGGAAGCTGGACGAGTCCGCAGTGGACGCAGACGCGGATGTGCGCGCGGCCGTCGAGCTGCTGCGCAGTCCGTCGAGCCTCAGGACGCGCGAGCAGACCGAACAGCTGCGCGAGGTACTGCAACGCCGGATCGAGGACGCCCGACGCGCCGACCCGTCAGCCGGTTACGCCGCCCATCTGCGGACCGCGCTGGACTACCGCGACTGGTTCCGTTTCCACACCTTCGTGGTCGAGGACGCGGCTCCAGGCCGCCGGCGGAGGCTGACCGGCCGGACCGGGCTCAGCCAGGGCGAGCAGCGGGTGCTCTCCTATCTCGTACTCTTCGCCGCGGCCGCCGCCCACTTCACCGGCCTCGCCGAGTCGGCACCGCACGCGCCGCGGCTGATCCTCCTGGACGACGCCTTCGCGAAGGTCGACGAACCCACCCATGGCCGGCTGGGCCGTATTCTCGTCGACCTCGATCTCGACTTCGTCCTCACCAGCGAGCGGCTCATGGGCAACTGGCCCGAGGTTCCGTCCCTGCACATCTACGAGTGCCTGCGTGATCCCCATGTGCGCGGGGTGGCCACCCTGCACTACACCTGGAACGGTCGGCACCGGCGTCTGGTGTCCGTATGAGCGGGCTGCCCTCCGCAACGCGCGACTGGCTGACGGGACCTGGGCTCACCCGGCTCTGGGAGGGGGTACGCACACGCCTGGAGAGCAACGGCGTACAGGCCACGGGTTCGCTCCGGCTGACCGCGGTGAACGCCCAGGAACGTAACGACCTGTCTCTCCTGCTGGGCAAACCCCTCACAGGTACCACCGTGACCGTACGGCTCGACGTGCTCGACGCACGGCTGCGTGCCTCGGCCGCCGCACTCGGCCTCAGGGAGACCCTGGAGGAACTCGGCCCGCCACTCACCGACCGCCGTGCCGCCCGCGCGGACGTGGCGGCACGGCGGGAGCAGGTGTGGTCGTCCCTCGCTTCGTCACTGGACGCCTCCCCGCTCGCCGACCGGGAATGGCCCCGGCAGTGGTACGACCTGTCGCGCCGTGCCGGCGTTCCGAGAGGAGTGAGGCCCGAAGCGGCGATAGGGACACTCCGGCAGGCGGTCCACGTCCTCACCGCTCTCCTCGGACCCGAGCGCAACGGCGCACGCGGCCGGGGAGAACTCGCCGCCATGGCGACCGGCTCCGCTCACGGCCTGGACGACGGCACCTGGCTCGCACGCCTCGTCCAACGCGGCGTCGCCCTCGCCCATGGCACCGAGTTCCCCGACGACGCGGCCGGTCGCCGCGCTCTGTGGCGGCTGGTGTCCGTCACGCCGGACGAGGTCTCCAGCACGGTGCTGGCCTACGGGCTGCGACCCGACGGCGAGGGCTGGCGGGAGCGGGCCCTACGGGAGCGGGCCGAGCATCACGCCGAAGCCCACCTCACACCGCGCGACCTGCACGTCCTGCGGCTGCGACTCCCCGCCGGAACGCTCATCCACATCTGTGAGAATCCGCGCGTGGTGGAAGCCGCGGCGGACGCGGCGTGCGTCCAGCCGCTCGTGTGCACGTCCGGCAGCGCCGCCACGGTGGTCCTCACGCTTCTCGACGCCCTCGCCGCCACGGGCTGCCGCTTCGCCTACCACGGCGACTTCGACTGGCCGGGGATCGCTCTGGCCAACCGGGTCATGCGCCGCTACGAAGCCTTGCCGTGGCGCATGGGCGCCGCGGACTACGAGCACCTCGCCGCTCGCAGTCAGGCTGAGGGCGTCCCCCAACTGGCGCTCGACGGACCGCCGGTCGGCGCGGACTGGGACCCGGATCTCGCCCCTGCCATGACCGCCCTCGGCGTCGCGCTTCATGAGGAGGCCACTCTCGAACTCCTGGTGGACGACCTGTCACACCAGGTGTAGGGACGCCGACGGTATGCCGTCTCGATGCGGACTCAGGGTTCCGGGAGCCGTCTGGGAGCCGACCCGCTCCCCGAGCCCCTTCGAGACCACCCGAGCAAAACGCCCTGACCAGGCACAGCAAACCACCCGGAGGGGAAACCGGCCCTGCTTCGTTGTGCGTGACGACGGCGGAGAGGTCCTGTCCACGTCGCGGTGTGAACCTGACCGATTCATTCAAGACGGCGGCGGCAGCGGCTTCGTACCGTCGCGGCCATGGAGACTACTGCTTCTGCCTCGCGGCATATCAGCACACCTATCGATCGCCCTGTCAAGGATGTCTACGACTATGCGTCGGACCCCGCCAACCTGCCGGAGTGGGCTCAGGGGCTGGGCAAGTCCATCAACAGGATCGATGGGCAATGGATCGCGGAGTCGTCTCCCATGGGGCGCGTCGTCGTTGCCTTCGCGCAAGGGAACGAGTTCGGTGTGCTCGATCACGATGTCACGTTGCCCTCGGGTGAGGTCGTCTACAACCCGATGCGAGTGATCGCCGACGGCACCGGGTGTGAGGTGGTGTTCACTCTCCGCCGACTGGCGTGGATGGATGACGAGCACTTTCAGCGTGATGCAGATGCCGTACTCGCCGACCTCACCGCACTCAAGAACGTGATGGAGCGCAGCGACCGGCCCGGGTGAGGAGTCGCCGACAAGCCGAACTCCAAGGGCCCGGGCTGCGGCCGGTCGCCGCCGCCCGGGACACGGACTCCGATGTGCGGTACGGGTTCACCGCCGAGGCCCCTGTGTCCGAGTGGGAGGGCCATGCGCCGGAACCCTTGACGGCCGGGCAGTTCGAGAGCGTCTGGCGCGCCGCCCGACGCCACCTCACGGCCAGCGCCTCGCGGAACCGGACCTTCCCCCTTCTCGGGATCGATGAGGGGGTGAATTCACCGGAGCCCGATTTCCCGGAGCCGGGAGCCCGATGCCCGATCCCCGGTGCCGGGAGCCCGATGCCCGGTGTTCCGGTCCGCCCGTGCTCCGGACGGCGGCCACGAGCACCTCACTCCGTCGTCAGGGAGCGGCGGTAGTCCCGGAGGGCGCCCTTGGCCCACAGGGGGATCAGGCGGGGGAGTTCGGTGTGGGGGACGCTGCCGCGGAGACAGCGGAGGGCGAGTTTGGAGAGGGAGTCCGCGGCCTCGTTGAGGGGGTGGCCCGCGTGGGCCTTTTCGTGGAGAAAGGTGAGGTGGGGGGTGTATTCGGCAAGCATCTGCAGTTTGACCAGGCTGGGTTGGGCGCCCCGGGAGCGGAGGTGGGTGTCGTAACCGTCGGGCATCTGGGAGCCGCCCTGTTGCCAGCGGCGGAGGAAGGTGAGCGCCTGGAGGTTGTCGACACGGGTTTCGACGGGGCGGCCGGGGTGGGCGCTCAGAACCGTGCTCAGGCCCCAGTAGACGGCGCGGAGTTCGGTCACCACCACTCGGGCGGAAGGGCGGGCGAGGTACGGAGGGTAGGCGTGGGCGCGGAGGCCGGTGTGGCCCGTGGTGGCGAGATAGCCGGAGGCGGCGAGGTCGGGGGTGACGGAGGCGTCCGTGGCCAGGACGATCGGGTCGGGGAGGCCGGGGACGCCCGGAACCTTGTGGTTCATGTACACCTGGCGCCGACGGTCCGTGGGGGGTCTGGAAGTGCGCGCGAGCGGGGATCGGCGGCCCATGGCGGACCTCCTCTTCCGTGGATGCGGACAAGGCTGTTGGGGACAAGTGTCCCGCTACCGCGCGGCAGTCAGGCGATGTTCACTGAAACCTTCCTACCGATTCCCCTGCCGTTCAGAGCCTCGGAGGAGTGAGCGGGCCGCTCCTCGCCGGGCCTCGGTCGTCACGAGGTCCGGTCGTGCCCACCCGTACTCCTCCTCCACCTGCGGCCACCCGGGCGACGCGGGCCGCTCGGGCGCCCGCGGCCACTCACACCCGGGGGCCGCACACAACCCGCGGACCGCTCGGACACCGAGAACCGAACGGCCCCCGGACCGCCCGGAGACCCGGGATCCCTCGGACACCCGGGACCGCTCCGGCGGCCGGGGCGCTTCCTGCTGCTCTCCCCGCAGCAGCACGGGGACCCCACGGCGCCGGCCCCGGAGCCCGGAGCGCGGGCGGCCCTGGACGTACGCCGACGCGGTGGTTCGCCGCGCCCGCCTTTCCCTGGGCGAGCGGTGCGCTGCCGGGCGTCGCCGCGATGGCCGAGGCGCCGCGGACGGGGGCCGGGACCGCGCCCGCCGCCGTCGGCGCCGCGCTCGCGGCCACCGTGCCGCTGATGTGACGGCGTACGCGCCCGGGGCAGGCATCTGGCCGTACTGGCGTCGTGACCCGTGCGGCCCGTGCATGACTCCCCGTCACACCGGAGGGACAGATTCCGTGTACGCCCAGCGCGGACAGCGCTGGACACCGGTGGCGGGCCGGTGCTCTCCTGGCTCGCCTGAAGGCCACTCACGCCCCTCCGACGGACAGCAGACACCCACGCCCCACGCATGCGCTCCCTCCCCCAGGAGACAGGACATGTCGAAGCCCGCGCCCAAGCTCCCGTCCGGGTTCTCGCCGAGAGGAATCGCGGTCACCGCGGTCACGGCGCTCGCGCTCACCGGTCTGTACGGCTCCCAGGCCGGGGCGGCTCCCACGGCTCCGGCCACCGGCGGCACCGGCGCCCGTACGGCCGACGGGCCCGCCGCCGGCGAGGGAGCCCGCATCGACGACGAGCCCGGCACCGGCAAGGGATCCCGTACCGGAACGGACACGGCCACGGGCGCGGACACGGGCGCGGACACGGGCGCGGGCGCGGACACGGGCGCGGGCGCGGGATCCGGTGCCGGCGACGAGTCCGCCGATACGGGGTCCGGCGCGCGGGAGGGCTGTGTCCTCAGGGCCTCCACCGCGCGTGTCCTCGCCCGCCTCGACCTGGACGCGGGCCGGCAGCCCGAGAACATCGCCGCCGAGCCGGGCGGTTCGGTCGTCGTCACCTTCGCGCACGCCCGCGCGCTCGCCCGCGTCGGCCCGGACGGGACCGTACGCGTCATCGCCACCGTGCCCGCGCCGCCCCCGGAGTCGGAGACGCCCGCGTTCGGGGAGCCCTTCCTCGGGGGTGTGGTCCGCGCGGACGACGGGACTCTCTATTTTCTGTACGCCACCGGGACGTCCGAACTCACCGGTGTCTGGCGGCTGTCACCCGGTGCGGCCGCCCCGCGCCGGGTCGCCCCCCTCCCCGCCGCTTCGCTGCCCAACGGCCTCGCCCTGGATTCCGCCGCGCGGCGGCTGTACGTCGCCGACTCCGTCGGCGGGACCGTCTGGCGCGTGCCCCTGGGCGGTGGGCCGGCCGAGCGCTGGAGCGACGACCCCGCGCTCGACCCGGCGCCCGGCGAGGGGTTCCTCGGCGCCAACGGCGTCAAGGTGCACAACGGTTCGGTCTGGGTCACCAACCACGACCGCGGTACGGTCCTGCGCCTGCCTCTCACCGGCGGCCGGGCGGGCGAGCCGCGGACCGTGGCCGACGGGCTCGGCGAGATCGACGATCTGCTGTTCCCCGGGCGCGGCGACGACTTCCTCGTCGCCCGGGTCACCGACAACCGCGTCGACCTCGTCCGCGAGGACGGCCGCCGTACGCCGGTGCTGACCGCGCGTCAGGGCCTTCAGAACCCCACGGCGCTGGCCCGCCACGGCTCGGCCGTCTACGTCGCCAGTTCCGCGGCGTACACGCTCACCGATCCGAACGTCCTGCGCGCGGACCTCTCCCGGTGACCGGTGACCGGTAGACCGGAAACCGGTCGCCAGCCGCCGGTAGCCGACTGCCGCTCGTCGACTGCCGGTCGCGCGGAGGAGCGGGACCGGCCCGCGCCACGGCCACCCGCGCCGGGCGACATCACGGAGCACGGGGTGGCCCACCGTCGCGTGGGCCCGCTCGGCACCTGGCCGGTCTCACCGGGTCGGCGACGGCGCCGCGAGTGCCCGGTCCACCACTGTGGACCGGGCACTCGGGTGCCGCTGCCGGCCGCCGGGCCGTGGGGACGACGGGTCAGACCAGGGCCTCCCGGCCGTTGGACCGGTAGACCGCCAGCGCCCAGATGATGAAGCCGTCGATCGCGATCATGATCACCGACCAGATCGGGAGGTACGGAAGGAACATGAACTGGGCGATGAGGCTGATGGCGGCGAAGAAGATGCCCGCGTACCGCGCCCAGGCCATGTTCTTCAGCACGCCCGCGCCGGTGATCACGAGACAGACGCCGATGACCAGGTGGATCCAGCCCCACCCGGTCAGGTTGATCCGGTAGACGTAGTCACCGACGACTCCGTACACGACGTCTTCCGCGATCGCGGCGATGCCCTGGAGGATGGCGAGCACACCGTTGCACAGCAGCAGGACGCCCGCGAACACGACCCCGCCCACCGCCCAGCCGCTGTTCTGGTCCCTGACAGGACCAGGGGTCGGCCTGGACTGCGGAGTCCCGGTCGGCTGAGATGCCTGGGTCATGGGGACTTCCCTTCTCGTCATCCCGTACGCCGGATGCGGACGGTGATTCGAGCCTCGGCTGCCCCGGGCCGCCCCGCCATCGGGACGGGGCGTTCGGGTGACGAGCCCTCCGCCGCGCCGGCCCCTGGTCACGATCACGGTGCACGGTCGCGGCCCCTGATCGCGGTCGCGGCACCTGGCCACGGTGCACGGTCGCGGTCCCGGCACGGTCCGGATCAAGGCCCGGGTCCGGGGTCGTGGCCCATCGGTGCGTGTTCCGGTGCGGCGCCCGGCCCAGGTGCCGCACCTGGGCCCGGTCCCGGTCCTGGCCCCGATCCCCGCGCGGGCCCCGCCTCCGGCGCCGGCTCCTCCAGGAACTCGACGACCGCCAGCGCGAAGAGCAGCGCCAGCGCCAGCCCGACGACCACCCACCCGGTGGGATGGCTCCACAGCAGATACGTCAGCAGGGCCAGCCCCACCAGCACCCAGGTGATCCAGTGGCGGTACCGGTGGGTCCACGGTCCGACGGGACCGGTCCGCAGACCGGCGCGGTCGGCCGCCGCGCGGGCTCCGGAAATCCCCGAGTGCCAGAACTGGCGTACGAAGACGGCCCGGTGGCCCCGGCCGGTCACCCACGCGGCGAACGCGACCACCAGGCCCAGCGCCACCACCATCCGTACCGTCGTCCGCATCAGCCGGACGAGCGCGTCGTACACGGCCCCGGCGGCGGGCTGGGAGACCCCGGCGGGCAGCGCGTCGAGATAGACGGCGCGGAAGACGGTCAGCCCGAGGCCGAGCAGCGCCGTCGCGAAGGCGACCCCGAGCGCGGCGGCGACGAGTGTACGGCGGCGGCGCGCGGCGAGGAGGATGCCGCCGGCGATGAGCACCAGCGTGAGGACGGGCAGCCAGAACCCGGAGAGCTGAAGCAGCCGGAAACCGGTCTTGACCTTGCTGATGTCGTCGGAGCGCACCAGCGTGATGTCGGTGTGGACCGCGGGGATCTTCCCCGCCACCGTGAGCCCGTCGGCCACCAGCCTCTGTTTGACCTGGTCGACGACCGGCCCCAGATCGAGCTGCACCGAGTTGTCGGTGAGCTGGATCGCCCCTCCGCCACTGCCGGTCAGGGCCTTGTCCACGGCGTCGTGGGCCTTGCGGTTGGCGTCCGTCCAAACGGTCTGGAAGGTGTCGGACGCGACGACGGCCTGCGCCTTGTCGTGGACGAAGCTCCTGACCGAATCCTCCAGCGAGCCGCCCAGCCTGCCGAGCGCGGTGGCCAGGCGGGGACGATCGGCCGGGGCCACGCCCGCCAGCAGGGAGTTCAGGTCGATGTGCGCCATGAGGGCGTCGGTCACCCGGTTGGCGACCGCGGACTGCACCGCCGGATCGGAGGCAAGCGGGGCGACCGTGGCGACATAGCGGTCGGTGTCGCCGACCTCCTGGGACGCCCACGCGGCGACGACGCCGAGCGGGGCGAACACACAGCCGACGACGATGAGCAGCGCGGAACAGAAGGAGCGGAAGCGGTGGTGGTGGGGCACGCGCCCGCCGCCCTCCAGTGCGGTGACCCGCTCCCGCAGGCGCGCGAGCTCTCCGTCGCTGTCACCGGCGCCTCCGCCCGCGCCGACGTCCGGGCCGACGTCCGGGCCCGGCCCCGGGCCGCCGGGCACCTCCGGCCCGGTTCCTTCCCCGCCGCGTCCGGTTCCTTCCCCACGGTGTCCAGGCCCTCCCCCACCCGGTCCGGCGCCTTCCTCACCTGGTCCCGTGCCTTTCCTGCCCGGTCCGGCTCCTTCCTCGCCCGGCCCGTGATCTCGATTCGCCTCGTCCGCCATGAGGGACACCTCCGCGCTGCCGGGATGCGCGGCTCGTGGCGCGCTCGCTGAAGCCAGCGAAACCGTGCCGGGCCCGGCGGGCGAGCCGCGCTGCCCCGTACGGGTGGACGGCGGGGCAGGGCCGGGCGCGTCCTCACCCGTTCGGACCTGCCCACGCGCAGAACGCCCACCGTGACCGTTGCATGGGGCACATGGCTGAGACGGTGCCGGGCGCGGCGAGCGACGCGACTCCCCTTCACGACATCCTCCGCAGCCGCGGCTACGTCAAACTGCTGCTGTTCTCGGCCCTCCTGGGCGTGCCCATCGCCCTCGCCTGCTTCCTCTTCGTGAGCCTGCAGCACTGGCTCCAGCACGGGGTGTGGGAGTCCCTGCCCCGCGCCGTCGGCTATGACGAGCCCCCCTGGTGGTGGGCGCTGCCCGCGCTGCTGCTCGCGGGTCTGCTGCTCGCGCCGATCGTCACCCGCGCCCCCGGCGGCGGCGGTCATGTGCCGGTGAAGGGGCTCGCCGGGCCGCCCAGCGGGCCCGCGGCGCTGCCGGGTGTCCTGCTCGCCGCGCTCTCGACGCTGCCGCTGGGTGTGGTGCTGGGGCCCGAGGCCCCTCTGATGGCGCTGGGCAGCGGGCTGGCGCTGCTGACCATACGGTCCGCGAAGCGCAGGGCCCATCCCCGGGCGGCGCTGGTCCTCGGAACGGCCGGCTCGACCACCGCGATCTCCACCATCCTGGGCGGGCCGCTGGTGGCCGCCGTGATGATGGTGGAGGCGGCCGGGCTCGCCGGGACGCAGCTGGTGGTCCTGCTGCTGCCCTGTCTGCTGGCCAGCGGGGTGGGCG
The DNA here is from genome assembly GCF_042873655.1 of Streptomyces sp. NPDC004609. Lineage (NCBI taxonomy): Bacteria > Bacillati > Actinomycetota > Actinomycetes > Kitasatosporales > Streptomycetaceae > Streptomyces > Streptomyces sp. NPDC004609. The sequence goes on from NZ_JBIALS010000004.1 coordinate 170,864, forward strand.
GGCTGGTGTTCACGGGCTTCGGGGAGTGGACCGGTTTCACCATCGGGGCGCTCCAGTTGCCCGTCGTCCCGCCCAATGTCTCCCCGGATGCGGGCGACTTCCTGTGGGGGATCCCCCTGGCTGTGGTCATCGCGGTCGTGGTGACGGCCGCGCACCGCGTCGGTTATCTGACCGCGGAGTGGACCGGGCGGCGAACGGCTCTGCGCACGGTGGTGTGCGCCGTCGCCGTGGGCGTACTGATCACCGCGTACGCCCTGATCACCGGCCGCTCCCCCGCCGAGGCCGCGCTCTCCGGGCAGGCGACCCTGGGGGCGCTCGCCGCCGATCCGCAGGCCTGGTCGGTCGCCGCCCTCGTGGTACTCGTCCTGTGCAAGGGGCTGGCCTGGGGCATCAGCCTGGGCGCGCTGCGGGGCGGTCCGATCTTCCCGTCCGTCCTGCTCGGCGCGGCGATGGGGGTGGCCTGTTCGGGGCTGCCGGGGCTCGGTACGGCACCGGCCCTGGCACTCGGCATGGCGACCGCGACCGCGGTGGTCACCCGGCTGCCGGTCACCAGTGCCGTCCTGGTCGCCCTCCTCATGGGCGGGGACGCGGCGAACCAGATGCCGCTCATCGCCGTGTGCGCGGTCGTGGGGTTCGTCACCGCGCAACTGCTGGACCGGGGCGCGGCGGCGGGGCGCGGCACGGGTGGGGCGTGAGCGGGAGCCGAAGCCGCGGCGGCCCCGCCACCAGCGCCGACCCACGGCGGCGCGGGCCCGGGCTTCGGGCGACGGCCCCGCTTCGGGCATCGGCCTCCGGCTTCACGGGTCGGGGTCAGGCGCTGTCCGGCTTCTCCGACGGTTCCGAAGACTCCGAGGGCTGTGTCGGCTGTGTCGGCTCCGGTGCGTAGAAGGCCGTGGTACCCCGTACGGCCGCCGCGACGACGTCATCGGGCGCGCCGGACGCCGCGTACGCCTCACCCCACCGCTCACTGCTGCGGGTCATGCACTCCCGTGCCTCCTCGGACTCCTGCCACTGCGCCGGATCCTTGATCTCGCCACCGCGCAGATGCAGTCCGAGGCCGAGCGCCATCAGGTCCCAGCCCACGCCGACCGCGCCGGGACCGAACTGGTCCCACATCTCGGGCGGTACGACCGCGACGTGCTCCAGCTCGAACACGGTCCGGTCCTCACCCGCGGGCGTGACGCGGACCTCGACCTCGCTGAAGCCGGGGTTCGGGCCGAAGAGCCAGCTCACCCTGAGCCGCCTCGGGGGCTCGCACTCCAGGATCTCGCCGCCCGCGTTGCCCTCCAGCTGGTAGTGCCCGCCGAGCTTGAGATCGCCGCTGACCGGCAGGAACCAGCGGCTGATCCGCTCGGGGTCGGTGCAGGCGTCCCAGACGTCGTCGGCGGTGGCGTCGTACGTGCGCCGCAGCAGGACGGTACGGGCCTGCTCGTCCGCCACCGGGCGGGTTCCGACCTCACGGTGGATGCCGTTGATCTGATCGACGAAGTCACTCATCGCTGCTCCTCTGCTGCTGCGTCCTGCCGCTGATGCGGATGTTGCTGTTGTTGTTCCCGCTGCACTTGGCGTTCTTGTCGTTCTTGCTGTTGTTGCTGTTCATGCCGTTCCTGCTGCCGCTGCCGGGAGCCGGCCGGTGCGGGCGGCCCCGGCTGTCCGGGCCGGTCCGGCGGCACCGCCTCCCCGCGGCGCTCGCGTCTGCCGCGCGCCAGTTCGGTGCCGAGGGCGTCCAGGCGTTGCTCCCAGAGGCCCCGGAACCGGTCCAGCCAGAGGTCGACCTCGCGCAGCGGCCCGGCGTCGACGGCGTAGAGCCGCCGGGTGCCCTCGGCCCGCACGGAGGCGAACCCCGACTCCCGCAGCACCCTCAGATGCTGGGAGACGGCGGGCTGCGAGATCCCGAACTCCGACTGGATCACCGCGCCGAGCGCGCCCGACGGCTGCTCGCCCTCGGCGAGCAGCTCCAATATCCGGCGTCGCACCGGATCCCCGAGAACATCGAATGCGTGCACATCCCTACTATGCAGTCTGCGCTTATATAAGTCAAAACTTAGATATTGCTTTCCGGGATCGGGAACCGGAGTCGTGGGAGGCTCGTTGTCCTCAGTGGGCAAACGAAACGTCAAAGGCGCGGCCCGCGCCGGATTGCGCAGGGGATTTCCATGGGTGTCAGCCTGTCCAAGGGCGGCAATGTCTCGCTCAGCAAGGAGGCCCCGGGCCTGTCTGCGGTAGTCGTGGGCCTGGGCTGGGACGTTCGCAGCACCACCGGTACCGACTTCGACCTGGACGCCAGCGCCCTGCTGGTGGATGGCAACGGCAAGGTGCTCAGCGACCAGCATTTCGTCTTCTTCAACAACCTGAAGAGCCCCGACGCCTCCGTCGAGCACACCGGTGACAACCTCACCGGTGAGGGCGAGGGCGACGACGAGCAGATCAAGGTGAATCTGTCGGGCGTGCCTGCCGACGTCGACAAGATCGTCTTCCCGGTCTCCATCCACGAGGGCGAGAGCCGCGGCCAGTCCTTCGGCCAGGTGCGCAACGCGTTCATCCGCGTCGTCAACCAGGCCGGCGGCGCCGAGCTCGCGCGCTACGACCTGAGCGAGGACGCCTCGACCGAGACCGCGATGGTCTTCGGCGAGCTGTACCGCAACGGCGCGGAGTGGAAGTTCCGCGCGGTGGGCCAGGGTTACGCCTCGGGTCTGCGCGGCATCGCGCAGGACTTCGGCGTCAACATCTGAGCGGTGCCCGAGCGGCATCCGAGCGCCCCTCACAGGGCCTCACGGCGCGTCACCAGGGCCGCGTTCCGGCCCTGGTGACGTGCCTGCCGTGGGCCGAGGGCCTCTCCGAAAGCCCAGGTCCTCGGCGCGCGCGGACGGTGTACGGCGAGGGCCCGGCTCCCGGTTGGGGCCGGGCCCTCGCCCGTATCCCCCGCCGCCTCCGTACCTCGTGCGCGGTTCGCTCCGCCGTACCCTCCCGTCCCGCCGACCCACCGGAAGGGCACTGACCCATGGCTCCCGAGACCTCCGCCGGATCCGGCTCCCTCCGCGGCCCCGAAGGCGGTGCGCCGTCCCCGCCGCCGGGAGTGGAGCTGCTGTGGACCGGCCGGGTGGCCGAGCACGCCGGGGACGCGATGGCCCACCGCCGCCTCCTCGACGCGGAGGAGTCCGCCCGCCTCGACGCCTTCCACCGTCCCGCCGACAGGGAAGCCTTCGCGGTGGCGCATGTCGCCCTGCGCCGACTCCTCGGCGCCCGGCTCGGACGGGCACCCGAGGCCGTCGCACTGGCCCGTGAACCGTGCGGCCACTGCGGCGGACCGCACGGACGGCCCGTCGTCCCCGGCACCCCGGTGCACTTCTCGCTCTCGCACACCAGCAGTACGGGGTCCGGCCTGGTGCTGATCGCTCTCGCCCCCGGCCGGGTCGGGGTGGATGTCGAAGCGGTCCCCCGCGAGAGCACGATCGCCGATGTCGCGCCCCAGCTGCACCCCCGGGAGCGTACGGAACTGGCGGCGCTGCCCGCGGCCGACCGCCCTCTCGCCTTCACCCGCTGCTGGACCCGCAAGGAATCCCTGCTCAAGGCGGCCGGTGTCGGCCTGGGCGGCGGGCTCTCCCTCACCTATGCGGGCACCGGCCCCCACCCGGCCACGGACACCGGCTGGTCCCTCAGCGATCTGCCGGTCGACCCGGGTTACGCGGCGGCCGTCGCGGTACGACCCTGAGCAGACACCCCTGGAGCGGGAATCAGACACCCTCTGAGGCGGGAACTGACGCCGTTCGGGCGCCGGCCGGTGCCGCACGAACGACCGATGCCGTACGAAAAGGGGGCAGCCTCCGCATGTCCCCCCGGCCCCTCGCCCTCTCAGCCCGCGGCGCTGGCCGACCCGGCCGCTCGTGGCGGAGACTGACGGCATGGAGTTCATCGTCTTCATGACGCTGCCCGGACTGGTCATCCTGCTGACGGTCATCGCCTTCGGCGACCAGCTGCTGCGCGCGACGGGCCGCGGCAGGAGGACCGGACAGGTGTCCTCCACCGGCTTCGAGCAGTTGCACGCGACCTTCTCCCCGGGCAAGCAGAGCGAGCTGAAAGAACGTCAGATTGCGTTGCTGCTGAAGGACGACGACGAGGACGGCGCCCCGCCGAACCGCTCGACGGTGGATCTGGACGGGGGCCGGGCGGTGGTGCGGCTCCCGAGGACACCGGAAGACCGGTGACGGGACCGGACAGCCGCCCCGGGCCGCCGGCCACTGGCCGCTCACGGCTCACGGCAGGCGGCTGACGGCCCGCCGCCGCCGGCTGCCGCGCCGAGACGCCGCGTACCACCGGGCCGACGCCCCACAGGACCCGGGCTCGGGAACACGGGCCCCGGGAACAGGTCCGGCACCGGCGGCGGGCGCGGGTCGGCCCGCCGGTGTCAGGCGCGCGTCGCCTTGAGCGAGTACATCAGCGGGATCCGGGGCCGGTCCGCCGGAAAGCGGTAGAAGCCGTCGTCGTGCCGGGTGAGTGTGTCGAAGCGCCCGAACAGCGAGACATCGTGCTCGTGCAGAAAGTCCAGCCGCAGGCCCGCCGCGACGATCGCGGAGACCACCTCGCCGATGGGGTGCTGCCACTCCACCGTGCGGTTGTGGCGGGTTTCGGCGTCCCGGTCGGCGTAGGTGCCGGGTATCTCCTCCACCCACGCGTCACGCGAGAAGTAGTCGTGCACCACCGCCGAGCCGGTCTCGTCGTCGAGGACATCGGTCAGCGGGTGGAACTCCGCGAGGTAGAGGAAGCCGCCCGGGGCGACCAGCGAGGCCGCGGTCTCGGCCCAGCGGGTGATGTCCGGAAGCCAGTTCAGCGCGCCGACGCCCGTGTAGACGATGTCGTACGAGGAGTCGGGGACCGCCTCGGCCGCGTCGTACACGTCGGCGGCCACGAACGCCGCACGGTCCGGTCCGAATCCGAGTTCCGCGGCGAGCGACCGCGCGCTCTCCACGGCCGGTTCGGAGAAGTCGAGCCCGACGACCTGCGCGGCACCGCGACGGGCCCAGGACAGGGTGTCCAGGCCGATGTGGCACTGGAGGTGGAGCAGCTTACGCCCCTCGACGCCACCGACCTCCGCGATCTCGAAGTCGCGCAGGGCGTCCTTGCCGGAGCGGAAGGAGCCGAGGTCGTAGAAGTCGCTCGCCATATGGATGGGGACGCGTTCGTCCCAGTTGGAGCGGTTGGCGTCACGCCAGTCCGCGGGCGTTGGTATGTACATGGATCCGAAGTTATCCACAGGCTGCGGACGACGCGAACGGATTGTCGTGAGTCCGGCGCAGAATGGGGTCATGACTGAGATCACCGACTCGACGCCCGACTGGGAGAGGCGCTTTCGCGCACCCCGCGTCTCCCTCCCCGACTGGGCGGAGGACGCCCCCGCCCGTTCGCTCTTCGTGTCCAACGCCACGGGGACGTACGAGCTGTACGCATGGGATCGCGCCACCGGCGCCCAGCGACAGGTCACCGACCGGCCGAACGGCACGACGGACGGGGTGCTGTCGCCCGACGGCGCGTCGATCTGGTGGTTCTCGGACACGGACGGGGACGAGTTCGGAATATGGATGAAGCAGCCGTTCGGCGGCGGGGAGGACGTGCCCGCCGTGCCCGGACTCGCGCCCGCCTATCCGGCGGGCCTCGCGATCGGCCGGGGCGGTGTCTGTGCGGTCGGCCGGTCCACGGAGGACGACGGGACGACGATCCACTTCGTGGGGCCCGGTGAGGATGCCGTGCCCGTGGAGATCTACCGCCACCGCCAGTCCGCGGGCGTCGGCGATCTGTCCCGGGACGGGACGCTGATCGCGATCGAGCACACCGAGCACGGGGACGCGATGCACTCCGCGCTGCGTGTCGTCGGCCTCGACGGCGCCACGGTGGCGGAGCTGGACGACACCGCGGCGGGGACCGAGGAGCTGGGGCTCGAAGTCCTCGGATTCGCGCCCGTGGAGGGTGACACCCGGCTGCTCGTGGGCCATCAGCGCAAGGGCCGCTGGGAGCCGATGATCTGGGATCCCGCCACGGGCGAGGAGACCGCTCTCGCGATCGACCTGCCGGGCGATGTGATCGCCGAGTGGTATCCGGACGGTTCGGGGCTGCTGGTCGCGCACAGCTTCAAGGCGCGCGGGGAGCTGTGGCGGTACGACCTGGCGACGGGCGTGCTGACCCCGATCGAGACCCCGGCCGGTTCGGTCTCGGGCGCGACGGCCAGGCCCGGCGGAGAGGTGGAGTACCTCTGGTCGTCGGCGGCGCTCCCGCCGCAGGTGCGTTCGACGGCGGGCGGTGTCGTTCTCGATCCGCCCGGAGCGAAGGCGCCGGAGTCGGTTCCGGTCGAGGACGCGTGGGTGGAGGGCCCCGGAGGGCTGGTGCACGCGCTGGTGCAGCGGCCCCCGGGCGCGAGCGGCCCGCTGCCGACCGTCTTCGAGATCCACGGCGGCCCGACCTGGCACGACAGCGACTCCTTCGCGGCGGGCCCCGCCGCATGGGTCGACCACGGCTACGCGGTCGTCCGGGTCAACTACCGCGGCTCGACCGGTTACGGACGCGCCTGGACGGACGCGCTCAAGCACCGGGTCGGACTGATCGAGCTGGAGGACATCGCGGCGGTCCGCGCCTGGGCGGTGGAGTCCGGTCTCGCCGACCCGGAGAAGCTGATCCTGGCGGGAGGCTCCTGGGGCGGTTATCTGACCCTCCTCGGCCTCGGCACCCAGCCGGACGACTGGGCGCTCGGGCTCGCCGCGGTCCCGGTCGCGGACTACGTCACCGCGTACCACGACGAGATCGAGGCCCTCAAGGCGATGGACCGCACCCTCCTGGGCGGGACACCGGAGGAGGTCCCGGAGCGCTTCGAGGCGTCCTCTCCGCTGACGTACGTGGACGCGGTCCGGGCGCCCGTCTACATCTCCGCCGGCGTCAACGACCCGCGCTGCCCCATCCGCCAGGTGGAGAACTATGTGGACCGGCTCGCGGCCCGTGGCGCCGTCCACGAGGTCTACCGGTACGACGCGGGGCACGGATCCCTGGTGGTGGAGGAGCGGATCAAGCAGGTCGCCAAGGAGATCGCCTTCGCCGCGGCCCATCTGGGAGCGCCCCGCGGCACGTCCGCCGCGGCGGCGGGAGAGGGGGGCGGACCGGAGGCGCCGTGACGCGTTCCGTACCGTGGAGGGGTGTACCGGTTCCTGCTGACGCCCCGCTGGTGGGGGATCAATGTCTTCGTCCTGCTGGCGGTCCCCCTGTGCGCCTTCATGGGGACCTGGCAGCTCGGACGGTTCGAGGACCGCGTCGACACCCAGCGGGCGGCCGAGCGGGCGCCCACGGCCGACGAGCGCAGGCCCACGCCCCTGGACGAGCTGCTCCCCGTCGACAAGGAGACATCCGGCCGGACCGCGACGGCCACCGGGCAATACAGCGAGCAGTTCCTCGTCCCCGATCGCGAGCTGGACGGAAAGCGCGGCTCCTATGTGCTGACCCTCCTCAAGACCGACGGCGGCCGGACGCTCCCCGTGGTCCGCGGCTGGCTCGCCGAGGGCAGCCCGGCGCCCTCGGCACCCGCCGGTGAGGTCACGGTGACGGGCGCGCTCCAGGCGTCCGAGACCGTGAGCACCGACGGGGTGCACACGGCGGGCGGGCTGCCGAGCGGCCAGCTGGGGATGATCAGCGCGGCGTCGCTGGTCAACCTGGTACCGGACCAGGTGTACGACGCATGGGTCACCCTCGCCGACGCGGACACCGGTCTGGTGCCGGTGCCCGCGTCCCTCCCCGAGGGCACCGGCCTCGACCTGAAGGCGTTCCAGAACCTCGGCTACTCCGGCGAGTGGTTCGCGGGTGTCGCCTTCATCCTGTTCATGTGGTTCCGCCTCGTACGTCGCGAGCGGGAGGCGGTCAGGGACCGCGAGCTGGGCCTGGCCCCCACCCCCTGAATCCCGGGCCCCACGCCGGCTCCCCGACCCCCGGGGCCCGCGCCACCCCGGTCCGTCCGCGACCGGCCCTCGGCCCGGCTGCACGCCCGTCCCGCGGACCTTCGTCGACCGCGGCGGCCGATCCCGCCCGCACCGCACTCGGGCCATACCGGGCCCGGCTCCCGGGAGGCGGACGAAGCCGTACGCGGTGCGGCGCATCCACTGCGGATGTCATGCCCGGGGTCCCACGCCCCGGCCCGGGCGCAGGCCCGGGCAGGGCAGGCCCGGGCAGGGCAGGCCCGGCCCAGGCCGGGGCAGGGGCAGACGCGGGCGAGGTGGGCCAGGGCAGGCAGGGCGGGCCCGTTGTCCAGGCGGGCCAGAGCAGGGCAGGCCAGCGCAGGGCGGGTGCAGGCCCGGGCGGGCCAGCACAGGGCGGGCCCGAGGTCCGAGTCGGCGTGGCGCTGTCACCGTGGGCCGTCCGGCCGGGCCCGGTGGCCCGGGGCCGACCCCGCGCGCATGGCCACCCGGTGCTCGCTCCCCTATATGGCCGGCCGCACCCGGGCGCACCGCGCGCAGGGCCACCCCGCCCATGATCCGGCGGGGCGCCGGGGGCTCCGGAGCAAACCGGCACCCAGGGCTCGGCACCCGAGGTCCGAGGTTCGGGGTCGGCAACCGGGGTTCGGGGTCCGGCACCCGAGGCCCAAGGACCGAGCGGGGTCTGGGGCCCGGGCCCGAGGTCCGGCACCCCAGGTCCGGGGTCTGGCAACCGAGGCCCGAGGTCGGGCACCCCAGGTCCGGGGTCTGGCAACCGAGGCCCGAGGTCGGGCACCCGGGGTCTGGGGGTCTGGGATCCGGGGTCTGGGATCCGGGGTCCGGGGTCTGGGGCCGGAGGGCCGGGAGGTGGCAACCGAAGCCGTCGCGCGAGGCCCGGATTCAGGTGGCCGGGTCGTTTCGCGTGTGCTGGGGTCCGTCCCCGTGCCGTCGCGGCCGGGGCGCGGGTCAGCCGGTCAGGACGCCCGTGCGGTAGATCGTGCCGGCGCAGGCGTTCGGGATGACGGTCTCCGCGCTGGGGGCGCCGGGCTCGGCCGTGTGGGTGACCGAGACACTGCCGTCGGACGGCGTGTTCTCGGCGGTGCCGAGCTGGGGCTGGGGATTGCCGGGAGCGGAGCCGTTGGTGCCGCTGACGCTGCCCGAGGTGTTGCCGGCCGAGGTGGACGGCTCGGGGGACGGGCCACCGGTCGGACAGGTCTCCTTCGGCACCCAGGCGAATCTGACCTCGTACACCGAGTCCGGCTTCAGCAGCAGCGCCGCCGCCTCCTGCGAGGGATCGGGCAGCCCGGTGGCGGCGTCGCCCGGCGCGTGGTCGACCACATTGATCTTGGAGGCGTCGGCCGCGCCCTGTGCCTGGAAGCCGATCTTGCCGCTCCCGTTGACCGCGCATTCGGTGGCGGAGACATTGGCGACCCGGAAGGCCCCGTAGACCTTACCCTCGGCGTCCGGCTTGGCCGCCTGCGCGGAGGTGACCCCGAGTTGCTCGGCGGCGCAGACCGGGGAGTCCGGGGCCGCGGTGCCGGGCGGTACGGCCGAGCCGCCCGTACCGCTGTCGCCGGTGCCCGTGCCGGAGGGCCCGCCGGGCGACCGGCTCGCGCTGCCCGGCCCGCTCCCGGTCTCCGCGTCCTCGGTGGGACCTCCCTCGCCGTGACCGCCGGAGGATTCCGTCTCGTCTCCCGTGCTGCCCTGGGAATGCTTGCCGTGCCCCGCGTTGACCGTGCTGGTGCTGTCGCCGCCGCCGGAGTTCGCCACATGGACGAACGCGGGGACGCCCGTCCCCATCAGCAGAACCGCCGCGGCCACGCCGATCAGTGCCTGGCGCTTGCGGGCCCTGCGGGCGGGAACCGCCCTGCGCAGATGGTCGAGGGAACCTTCGGACGGCCGGATGTCCTCCACCGCGCCCCGGAACAGCCGGCGCAGCTCCTGCTCCTCCGAGCCGAACCCCTCGTCGCCGAACCCGCCGAACCCGGCGAACCCCCCAGGGCCGCCGTGGCCGCCGTCGCCCCCGCGGCCCCCGTCCCCGGAACCGCCCGATCCCGCCGTACGCGATCCCGCCGAAGACTCCGGTCCCGCGGAAGACTCCGGTCCCGTCGAGCCGCCCGGTTCGCCGTCCCGTCCCTTCGGCCCGTCAGGCCCCGCGCCGGGGCCGTTCCCTTCGTTCTCCGGCCCGTTGTTCACAATTCCGTTCCCAGTCCGGTCGTCAAACGGCCCGTCCGGCTCGTACCGCTCACACCTGTTCCCGTGCCCGTCGTCCCGGCCGCTCATGACGTGGCCTCCATCGCGACGCGCAGCGCCGCGATGCCCCGGGAACCGTACGCCTTCACCGAACCCAGGGAAATGCCCAGGGTTTCGGCGACCTGTGCCTCCGTCATGTCCGCGAAGTAGCGCAGTACCAGCACTTCGCGCTGGCGGCGCTGGAGCCCGCGCATCGCCTTGATCAGGGCGTCCCGCTCCAACTGCTCGTACGCGCCCTCCTCCGCGCTCGCCATGTCCGGCATCGGCTTGGAGAGCAGCTTGAGCCCGAGGATGCGGCGGCGCAGCGCGGACCGGGACAGATTGACCACGGTCTGCCGCAGATAGGCGAGCGTCTTCTCCGGGTCGCGGACCCGGTTGCGCGCGGAGTGGACCCGGATGAACGCCTCCTGGACGACGTCCTCGCAGGAGGCGGTGTCGTCCAGCAACAGCGCAGCGAGACCCAGCAGCGACCGGTAGTGGGCGCGGTAGGTCTCGGTGAGGTGATCGACGGTGGTGCCCGAAGCCATGGTCTGGTCAGTGCCCTCGCGCTGGGAGGGGAGCTGGGCGGCCCGGGGAGTGGGCATGGGCGCGATCACCGGCATACCGCCGGCCGGGCGGGGCGTGCGAGGGGGACGTACCGAGACGCCGGGTACCGGCACCGCGAGCGGGACCGGGGCCCCCGGCACACCGCGGCGCACCGGGGCGCCACAGGCCGGAGCCACTCCCGCCGGGGCCGTGCCCGCGAAGTCGAGTACCTCTGCCACGCCTGTTGGACACGCTTCCCCCCATCAGGGTTGTACGCGCACGCCACCGCTTTTGACGGTGATTCGTTTGCAGCCATGCGTACTCGCTCTTCCCCAATGCCCCATTTTTCGCGGCACCGTCTAGAGGCGTCCGCAAAGACGCTCCCCACCCAACTGGCGGTTGCAGACCAGGGGGAGGGGAACTGCCGATCATCCTCGCACCCCTGCTCACATGGTACGGACCTACGACTTACTCACGGGGCGTTCACAGATCCTACAAAGTGTAGGAGGCACTCACACAAGAGCGATCACCGGAACGGACCAAGAAATCCGATCATGGAATGACCGGCAGCCGCGGAGAGTCATGCCATGGCCAGAATTCTGCGTGTGAGTCCCGCGGTACCTGCGGGTGAGTCCGCGCGGGGAACTGCGCGGGAGTCCGCGCGGAATGCCTCGGATAAGTCGGTATGTGAGCCCGCCCGCCGACAGCCCCCGCCCGCCCACCGGCGCGGGTCCGGCCCACCACCGCAGCCGGCCCACCTACAAGACCCGGCCCACCTCCACGGCCCGGCCCGCCGGCAAAGCCCGGCCTACCGGCACAGTTCTGCGGCGATCGACTCGGCGATCTGCGCGGAGTTCAGCGCGGCGCCCTTGCGGAGGTTGTCGCCGCAGACGAACAGCTCCAGCGCGCAGGGGTCGTCCGGAGCCCGGCGCACCCGCCCCACCCAGGTGGGATCGGTCCCGACGACATCGGCGGGCGTGGGGAAGTCCCCCATGGCCGGGTTGTCGTAGAGGACGACCCCCGGCGAGGTCGCCAGGATCTCGTGGGCCCGCTCCACCGTGACCTCGTTCTCGAAGCGCGCGTGCACCGCGAGGGAGTGGGTCGTCACCACGGGCACGCGGACACAGGTCGCGGCCACCCGCAGCCCCGGCAGATCCAGGATCTTGCGCGTCTCGGCCCGCAGGCCCAGTTCCTCCGACGACCAGCCGCCGTCCTCGTGCGTCCCGGCCCACGGCACCACATTGAGCGCGATCGGCGCCGCGAAGGGCCCGAGCCCGTCGCCCGCGACATCGCCCACGGCACGGCGTACGTCCCCCGGTCCCGCGCCCAGGTCCGTACCGGCGACGAGGGACAACTGGGCCCGCAGCGTGGCGACGGCGTCCCGCCCCGCGCCGCTGACGGCCTGGTACGAGGAGACGACCAGTTCGCGCAGCCCGAACTCGGCGTGCAGCGCGCCCACCGCCGGAATCATGGCGAGGGTGGTGTCGTGCGGGCTCGCGACGATGCCGCGCGGACGCACCCGTACGGCATGGGGGTTGACCTCCGGCACGACCAGCGGCACATCGGGGTCCAGCCGGAAGGCGGCGGAGGTGTCCACCGCCACCGCGCCCTTGGACGCGGCGATCGGCGCCCACTGGGCGGACACCTGGTCGGGCACGAGGAAGAGCGCGACGTCGACGCCCGCGAGGGCCTCCTCGGTCAGCGCGACGACCTCGCACTCCTCCCCGCGCACCTCCAGCTTGCGGCCGGCCGAGCGCGGGGAGGCGACCAGCCGGATGTCGCCCCAGACGTCCTCGTGCTGGGACAGGATCTGGAGCATCACCGCGCCGACGGCTCCGGTCGCCCCGACGACCGCGAGCGCCGGCTTGCGGGTCATCGGCCGGGGCCTCCGTGACGGATCATCGCCCGGTGCCTCCGTAGACGACCGCCTCGTCGGAGTCGCTGTCGAGCCCGAAGCGGGTGTGCACGGCGCACACGGCCTCGTTCACATCGTCGGCACGGGTGACGACCGAGATACGGATCTCGGATGTCGAGATCAGCTCGATATTCACGCCCGCGTCCGAAAGCGCCTCGAAGAAGGAGGCGGTCACGCCCGGGTTGGTCTTCATGCCCGCGCCGACCAGCGAGATCTTGCCGATCTGGTCGTCGTAGCGCAGCGACTCGAAGCCGATCTGCGCCTTCGCCTTCTCCAGCGCGTCGATCGCGCGCGCCCCGTCCGTCTTCGGGAGGGTGAAGGAGATGTCGGTCAGCGCCGTGGTCGCCGCCGAGACGTTCTGGACGACCATGTCGATGTTGATCTCGGCGTCCGCGATCGTACGGAAGATGGCCGCGGCCTCACCCGGCTTGTCGGGCACTCCGACGACGGTGACCTTGGCCTCGGAGACGTCATGGGCGACTCCGGAGATGATGGCGTGCTCCACCTGCTGGTCTCCCTGCGGCTCGTTGCTGACCCAGGTGCCGCGCAGCCCGGAGAAGGACGAACGGACGTGGATCGGGATGTTGTATCGGCGTGCGTACTCGACGCAGCGGTGCAGCAGCACCTTGGAGCCGGACGACGCCAGCTCCAGCATGTCCTCGAAGGAGATCCAGTCGATCTTCCGGGCCTTCGGGACGACCCGGGGGTCGGCGGTGAAGACGCCGTCCACATCGGTGTAGATCTCACAGACCTCGGCGTCCAGTGCGGCGGCGAGGGCGACGGCGGTGGTGTCGGAGCCCCCGCGGCCGAGGGTGGTGATGTCCTTCTTGTCCTGGGACACACCCTGGAATCCGGCGACGATGGCGATATTGCCCTCGTCCAGAGCGGTACGGATCCGGCCCGGGGTCACATCGATGATGCGCGCCCTGTTGTGGACCGAGTCGGTGATCACGCCTGCCTGGCTGCCGGTGAAGGACTGGGCCTCGTGGCCCAGGTTTTTGATCGCCATGGCCAGCAGGGCCATGGAGATACGCTCTCCGGCGGTCAGCAGCATGTCGAACTCACGCCCGGCAGGGATCGGGGATACCTGCTCGGCGAGATCGATCAGCTCATCCGTCGTGTCGCCCATCGCGGAGACCACGACGACCACCTGGTGGCCGTTCTTCTTGGCGTCCACGATCCGCTTGGCGACACGCTTGATGCCTTCGGCATCGGCGACGGAGGAGCCTCCGTACTTCTGCACGACAAGGCCCACGTGCGCTCCTCGCTCGGTTCTCCACCACAGCCATGTACTGCGGTGGGCTCAGTTTAACGAGCGGACGGGCTCCCTCCGCGTGCAGTCACATGGTGAGACGCGCCGCTCAGGGAGTGATCACAACCGCCGCTCGGGTCCACTCTGCCCGCGGGGCGGCCGCGTACGCGCTTTGTGTGGCGGGTCACAGGGGGTCCCGGGCCCGAGCCAGGGCCTCCCCGGGACTCCCGGGGACCGTGCGGCCGCCCGTAGGGGTCCTGCCCGCAAGGACCGGAACCCGGCCCAGGGGCGTCCCGGCCCGGCGGCAGGCGGTCGCGGGCGGACTCAGGAGGTCCGCAGGCCCAGCGGCACGGCGATCTCCTCCGCCATCACCTTCCCGGCCTCCTCCGCCAGCGCGTCCTCCGCCAGGTCCTCGTCCGTGTCCAGACCGTCCAGCGCCTGGAGCGGCTGGTCGAGACGGACATGGGAGACGAGCGACTGCAGGGCGCGCAGGGTCGCCGACGCGGTCGGCCCCCAGTTGGAGAAGTACGAGAACTGCCACCACCACAGCGCCTCGGTGGTGCGCCCCGCGCGGTAGTGCGCGAGACCGTGCCGCAGATCGGTGACCATGTCGGCGAGATTGTCGGAGATACGGAAGGCGACCGGCGCCTTGCGCGGCTCGTACGGGTCGAAGACCTCGGAGAAGACGTCCACCGGGTCCAGGAGCACCGCGAACCGCTCCCGCAGCTCGTCCACGTCCGGCTCCGGGCCGGTGTCCGTCTCGTACCGCTCGTCCGGGACGATGTCCTCGTGCGCGCCCAGCCTGCCGCCGGTGAGCAGCAGCTGGGAGACCTCCAGCAGCAGGAAGGGCACCGCGCTGTCGGGCTCGTCGCCCTTCGCGACCTCGGTGGTCGCGACGATGAAGGACTCGATGGAGTCGGCGATCTGGACCGCGAAGTCCGCCGGGTCCTGGTTCACGGCGTGGAGCATGGCGTCAGACATCGAGAAGTCGTCTCCCCTCGAAGGCACGCCCCAGCGTGACCTCGTCGGCGTATTCCAAGTCTCCCCCCACGGGCAGACCGCTGGCCAGCCGGGTGACCTTCAGGCCCATCGGCTTGATCATGCGCGCCAGATACGTGGCGGTGGCCTCGCCCTCCAGATTGGGGTCCGTGGCGAGGATCAGCTCGGTGACCGAGCCGTCCGCGAGGCGTGCCAGCAGCTCACGGATGCGCAGATCGTCGGGGCCGACGCCCTCGATGGGGCTGATGGCCCCGCCGAGCACGTGGTAGCGGCCCCGGAACTCCCTGGTCCGCTCGATCGCCACCACGTCCTTCGACTCCTCCACCACACAGATGACGGACGCGTCGCGGCGCGGGTCGCGGCAGATGTTGCACTGCTCCTGCTGTGCGACGTTCCCGCACACCGCACAGAAGCGGACCTTGTCCTTCACTTCCAGGAGGGCGTGGGCGAGCCTGCGGACGTCCGCAGGCTCGGCCTGCAGGATGTGGAAGGCGATCCGCTGCGCGCTCTTGGGACCGACGCCGGGCAGCCTGCCCAACTCGTCGATGAGGTCCTGAACCACGCCTTCGTACAACGGACTGCCTCTCCTTCGCCGGCCGCGCGCGGGCCCGGCCGCACACCGGTGGTGCGCCGCCCGGCCGTCCGGCCCCTACGGCCGTTACGTTAGTTGGTGAACCGCCGCGTCAGAAGGGCAGACCCGGCATCCCGCCGAGACCCTGGGCGAGCGGGCCGAGCTTCTGCTGCTGGAGCTGCTGCGCGTTCTCGTTCGCGGCCTGGACGGCGGCGACGACGAGGTCGGCGAGGGTCTCGGTGTCCTCGGGGTCGACGGCCTTGGGGTCGATGACCAGTCCCCGCAGCTCACCGGCGCCGGTCACGGTCGCCTTCACCAGACCACCGCCCGCCTGCCCCTCGACCTCGGTGTGCGCGAGCTCCTCCTGAGCCTGTGCGAGGTCCTGCTGCATCTTCTGGGCCTGCTGGAGCAGCTGCTGCATATTGGGCTGGCCACCACCGGGAATCACGGTCACTCCTGGCACTTCGACGACGGTTGTTCGGTATGCCGAGCCTACGTGGTCCCCGGGCGGCCCGCCCCACCCAGCGACGACAACTCCGCGGAGTGAGTAAGCTGCGGGTCCTCTACCTGATCAAGACCTGCTTGTGGACGGAAATACTGGGATTTCCACCACACGGCCCACCATTCGGCGGTAGGAAGAGCATGCGCATCGGTGCGTAACCAATCGCACGCGATGCGCACAGTTGTGCGTACGCGTCTCCAGAGGTGCTGCGCACCACGCGTCACGTACCACACCACGTCGTAGAGGAGTGCCCCGGTGAGCCAGCCGGAGATGCAGCCCGGGGGGCCGGCCCGGGAGGAGCGCGGCGAGGTGCCGCGCGGCGATCTGACCGGAAGGCCGTTTCCGCTCGGCGACTGGGGTGAGCCCGCGGAGCGTCTCGACGAGCTCTACCGCTGGGTCGAGACGGCCGCGCTGCGCACGGTGGACTGGTATCTGGCGGACCGCGTCTGGAAACGGCGTACGGGCCGCATACTGCGCCTCGGCACCGCGCTCGGCACCGTCGCCGGAGCCACCCTCCCCCTGCTCGACCTCACGGGTCTGGTGGACGGCGCGGCGGGCTGGGGTTATCTGTCGCTGCTCCTGGGCGCGGCCGCGCTGGCCTGCGACCGGTACTTCGGGGTCACCTCCGGCTGGATGCGGAACATGGCGACCGCGCAGGCCGTGCAGCGCCGGTTGCAGACTCTGCAATTCGACTGGGCGTCGGAGAGCGTACGGGAGATCCTCGGCCCGGCCGAGGGCACCGCGAGCGAGGCGGCCGAGCGGTGCCTGGGGGTGCTGAGGCGCTTCTCGGAGGATGTGCAGGAGCTGGTCCGCTCGGAGACAGCGGACTGGATGCGGGCGTTCCACGGCGGGCTGGACGCGCTGGTGCTCCAGTCCACCCCGCTCCCGCTGGCGGGCGGGCACGCGCGGGGGGCGGAGCCGGGCTTCGCGGGCCGCTCGACCCTGCCGCCGGGAACGCGCCCGAACATGCCGAGGCAGCGCCCGCCGGAGCCGCCGAGGTAGCGGCGGCCTGGAGCGGGCGGCCCCCGGGTCCGGGACGGCCGGTACCGCGGGCGCCCCGCCCACACGGGCCGCCCGCACAGGCACCCGCCAGCCGGTCTGCACGAGCCGCCGGCACAGGCACCCGCACGGGCCACCCGCACGGCCGGTCCACACCGGCCGCCCGCACAGGCACACACCGTCGGCCCGCACGGCCCGCCCTCCCCGCGCCGGGGCGCGCCCCTCAGCTGAAGATGATCATCGAGCCCTGGCCGAGGCTGCGGGTCGCCGCCGCGTGCAGGCCCAGCCAGGTGTAGCGCTCACGGGCGAAGGGGCTCTCGTCGTACGGCATCGGGCCCGCCGGCTCCTCCAGCGACGTCGGCCGCTCCGGCGGCAGGGGCGCCTCGGGCGGATTCGCCGGGTCGATGCCGATCGACGGAGCGACGAACTCCAGCTCCCGCAGCAGCCCCTGCGTGGACCCCAGGGGGCCGCCGCCCGCGAGCAGTTCGTCGTTGAACAGCGGCGCCGCGAAGTCGACGGGCACATAGGCCCCGGCGTGGTCGTAGTGCCACACCAGATGCGACTGCTGCGCGGTGGTCTCGAACATCTCCAGCAACTGCTCGTAGTCACCGCCCAGTTCGTCCACGGGCGTCACCGCGAGCCCGCACAGCTGGAGGAGATACGCCCGCCGCAGAAAGTGCAGCGCGTCGTAGTCGAACGCGGCGACCGGAGCCACATCACCCGACAGTCCGGGCATATAGGCGAAGACGGGCACGGTCGGCAGCCCGGCGTCGTTCAGGGCCTTGTCGTAGGAAGCGATCTCTTCGGCGAAGGGGTTGTCAGGGCTGTGGCACAACACATCGACGAGGGGGACCAGCCACAGGTCACAGGCCAAGGGAGGCTCGCTCTCCAACGGGATCACGGGATCGGGCGCTGTCGTCATACGACGGTCGGCCCAGGGTAGTTGCTCGTACCACACCCCCGCCCGCCCAGGTCCCGGGTCGGGCCGTCACCGGCCCCGGACCGCCCGCGTCCCTCGCTCCGTACGGGGCCCGCCCCCAAGGTCTCAGCGGGTCTCGGGGAGGTCCCACACCCACACCCCGCCCACGCGCTCGCCCGGATCGGACAGCAGCGCCGTCACGGCGGCGCGGAGGGCGCGGTCGTTGTGCTGAGGAAGCAGGATCACCGCGCCCGCGTGCCAGGACTTCAGATCGAGGCGGGCCTGCTCCTGGAGGGCGGGGCCGATGTCGGGGATCCGGCCGGTGTGGCGGACGTCGGTGAGGAGGTTGGAGGTATGGGTGGGCGAGGAGCCGTAGATCCCGAGGCGGTCGGGACCCCAGGGGCCGACGAAGTAGCCGCCCGCGAGGGAGAAGCCGAAGCCCGTGGAGGACTGCCAGTGGAGGGCGTCCGCGCCGGCGGGGGACGGGAGGGGGACCGTGACCAGTGACTCGCCGCGGGCGAGGTAGGGGCGGTACAGGGCCTGGGTGATGAAGGCGGGCACCTTCGGGCGCTCACGGACCGGGTACGGGGTCGGGAGCACCGGGAGCAGGGCCAGGGCGATCGCCGTGAGGCCGGCGGCACGGAACAGCCGGTCGCCGCCGAGCAGCAGCCGGTCGGCCGTCAGCGCGAGGAGAACGGCGAGGGCCGGTACGCAGATCAGGGCGACCCGGGACTCGATGACCGCCTCGAACAGGGGCGCGTCGGCGAGGGCCCGCCAGGGACCCGGCAGCACGACGTCCGTGTACGGGAGGCGGATCTTCTCGCCGAGGGAGAGCAGGGCCGCCGCCACGGCCGTCGCGGCGAGGGCGCGCACCAGGGGCCGGCGCCAGAGCCGGATCACGATGGCGACGGAGAGGGAGACCAGCGGCCAGCCGAAGAAGGCGTTCTGCTCGGTGCGGTTCAACGCGAAGCGGTCGGCCCGCTCGTCCGAGCCGAGCAGCGAGCGGCCCGCGAACTCCAGGAACGCCCGGGGGCCGTTGCCCGTGTTGTCCCCGTGCAGGACGTTCGAGTAACTCCCCGGGCCGAAGAACTGCCAGCTCAGCGGGAAGGCCACGATCGGCAGACAGACGAGCAGGGCAACCCCGAGGCCGGTCAGCAGGGGCCGCAGCGCCCGCCGGGCCACATCGGGCCGCACCAGCGCGTACGCGAGGGCGAACAGCAGCATGCCCATGGCCGCGAGCAGCAGCGGTTCCTCGCCGAGGAAGACCTGGTACGCGGCGAACAGGCCGAGCAGCACCCCGTCCCGTACGACGTCACGCCCCTCGCACAGCCGCAGCGCACGGTCGGTGATCAGCGGGATCATGAACAGGAGGAGGAAGTTGGGGTGGGCGTTGCCGTGCGAGATCATCGGCGGCGCGAAGGCGGCGAAGGCCGCGCCGAGGGCCGCCGCCCCGCGGTGGGAGACCAGCCGGCGGGCGAACAGCCAGTACCAGGAGGCCGCCGTCGCCGCGAGGCCGAGGGTGAGGACGAGCGCCCAGGTGACCGTCGGGCCGAACAGCAGCGTGACCGGGGTGAGCGGGACGGAGACGCCGAGCATCACCGTGTTGCCCATCAGGTTCACCCCGTCCGGGGCGCCCTGGAAGGTGGTGAACAGCGGGTTCCGCAGGTGGACCACGTTGTCGGCGGTGACCGCGAAGAACCACTCCCACTGGTTCTGGTCCTGGCCCGAGTCCGCGAGATAGCCGCGGTCGAGATCGGCCCACAGGCCCTGGTAGAGCACGAAGGAGGCGAGCAGGAAGAGTCCGGTCACCATGAGGTCGGCGGGGCGCAGGGCCCGGGTCCGCAGCCGGACGAGTTCGACGAGGACCCTGGCGTAGTCCAGCGGTCTGACCTTGGAGCCCGACACGTGCGACCAGCGCACCGGGACCTCCGTCACCGGCCAGTCCGCGCGCCGGAAGTAGCGCAGGATCTCGACGTCTATGCCCCATCCGTCGAGCCGTGAGTCGGCGAAGGCCGCACGCGCCCGGTCGCCGTCGAAAAGCTTGAAGCCGCACTGGGTGTCACGGATTCCCGGGACCGCGACCAGGCGTATCAGCCGGTTGCCCGTCCGGCCGAGCCACTCGCGCACCCGCCACTGGTGGACCTCGATCCGGGACTCGGGGTGGGCGCGGGAGCCGATGACCGCGCCGGCCCCGTCGGCGGCGAGCCGCTGGTGGAGGTGGTCCAGTTCGTCGATGGGCGTGGCCAGGTCGGCGTCGCTGAGCAGGACCTGACGGCCGCGGGAGGCGAGGACGCCCTGGCGCAGCGCGTGCCCCTTCCCCCGGTTGACCGGGCTGGTGATCAGCCGGACGCGAGGGTCGGCGGCCGCCGCCTCCCGGGCGATGCGGGCGGTGCCGTCCGTGGAGCCGTCGTCCACGACGATCATCTCCCACTCGCCCCAGCGTCCGGGGTCGGCGAGCAGATGGGCGCGGATGGCGTCCAGCGTGGGGCGCAGCCGGGCTTCCTCGTTGTACGCGGGCAGGACGACGCTGAGCCCCCGCCCGCCGCTGGGCGCCTCGGGCTCGGGTACCCCCGTGTCCACAGCGGCGCTCACCGCTCCAGCCGATCGGCCCAGGCGAGGGACTGCTCGTAGTACGCGAAGATCACCCCGCGCGCCTCGCTCATGTCGCCGAGCACCACCGCGTCGATCAGTACCTCGTAGCCGGTGAACAGCCAGTCCCGGGCCTGGGGGTCGGCGCGCAGGTGCGGGACGGCGAACACCCAGCTCTGGACGCGCAGCTGGTGCAGGAATTCGGAGATGTAGCGGTTGGCGACGATCGCGCCGAGCTCGCGCCAGAAACGGAGGTCGTAGCCGATGAGGATGTCCAGATCGCCGCAGCGGGCGGCGCGGGCCGCCTCCTCCGCGCGGCGGCGCACCGGTACGGCCGCCTTGGCGTTGACCCGGGTGCGGCCCTGCCGCTCCGCGTGCTGGATGATGCCGTCGATGACGAGCGAGCGCGTCTCCGCCATCTCGCGGTAGTCGTCCACCGAGAATTGATGCACCCTAAAGCCACGGTGCTGGTCGGAGTCGAGCAGTCCCTGGGCCGAGAGATCGACCAGGGCCTCGCGTACCGGCGTCGCGGAGACCCCGTACTGCTCGGCGATCTGTTTCACCGTGAACTCCTGCCCGGGCTGCAGGCGGCCGGCCAGCACCTCGTCCCGCAGCGCGTCCGCGATCTGCTGCCGCAGGGTGCTGCGGGTGACAGAGGTGCTGCCGGGACCGGGCATCGATGGCTTCTCCTTCGCAGGGGGTTCCGCCGGACACGATAGGCCAGCCGTGACGCGCCCCGCGCTCGTGCACGTCCGGCGGAGACAGGGGAGTTGGCAGTGGGCGAGGTCTTCGAGGCGGCCACCGGGGACGGTGCGCCGGTGCCGGGCGACCCGGCGGGGCGGGCCGAGGAGGTGCGTACGGCGTTCGCCGGGCTGATGCAGATCCGCCGGCTGACGGGCGGCGCGCCCGCCGAATGGGAGCGGAACCGGATGGTCCAGGCGATCGCGCTCACGCTGGAGGCGGCGGGGGTGCCCCCGTCGGCGGTGGACGGGGAGGGGGTGCCGGTCGTCACGGGATACCGCGTGCGGGCCGCGGACCGTGCCGGGGCCGTCCGGGTGGACTGGCTGGGTCCGGCGGGCAGCGGCGCGGTCCGGGAGTCGGAGGCGCGGCTGGCGGAGTGCGCCGACGCCCTCACGGCGGCGGGCGGCTGGGAGCCCCTGCTCTACCGGGGCCCCAAGGGGCGCCGGTTCCTGGAGGTGGAGCCGGTCGGAGGGTGAGCGCGCCGGGCCGCCGGGGGCCGGGGGCGGCGCACGGTCACGGGCACGGTGTGCCCGTACGGACATGGATCCCGATCCTGGCCTGGCCGACCAGCCGCTCCTCGCAGAGGGTGAACGACTCCCGCAGCACCTCGCGCTTGACCTCCTCCGCCGGGACGTCGTCCAGGGGCTGGTCCCTGAGGTCCTGGAGGACGATGAGCCGGGTGACGCCGGGAGCCAGCATGCGCGCGCGGATCAGAGGCGGGGGTGCCTCCACGCCGAAGAGGGTGCCGGAGGAGCGGGGCGAACGGCCGAGGGAGACATCGCCGAGCCGGCGGAACGGCTCCGGGTGGGCCAGGGTCCACACCCGGCGGCGGGCCGGGGTGAACAGGAGGCCGTCCCCGGGGCGGGCGATCTCGTCGACGGCCGCGGCGACCGCGCCGACGTCGTTCTTGCGGCTGTCCGGGGAGCGGAGGTGCGGTCCGTGGACGGCCAGGGTGATCAGCGCGGCGGCGGCCGTCGCGACGGCGAGGAGCCCCGACCAGTACCGGTCGAGCACCGCGCCGAGGAGAAGGGCGAGCCCTATGACGTACGGCAGGACATAGCGGTCGACGAACAGGGGGTGCACGAAGGAGACGGCCATCAGCAGGGCGGTGGGGACCACCAGGAGGGGAAGCGCCACCGCGCGTACCGCGGAGCCGCCCTCGGTACGGGCGCACGCCCGCCCGAGCAGGGCGATCAGCAGGAACGGGACGACCTCGGGCACACCCGGGCGCCCGATCCACTCCACCTGGGAGGACTGGGTCGTGCTGAACAGCGCGAGCGGGGCCAGCCCCGCCGTGACACAGCCCGCCGCCACCAGCCAGCCGCGCGGCAGACCGCGCGTACCGCGCCGCGACAGCGCGAGCCGGGCACGCGGGCCGGGCACCCCGGACACACGACGCGCGCCGGACGGGACAGCAGGACCCGCCGGGACGGCCGGACCGGACGCGCGCGGATCACGAGCATCACGAGCATCACGGACATCTCCGCCCGGACCGGACGTCAACGGGTCATCGGCGCCGCCCGGGCCGGGCTCCGGGCGGGCGTGCGGGACACCGCGCCGCACCGTCACCCCGTGCGCCACCACCGCCAGGACCGCGAACTCGTGCAGCAGGCAGGCCGTCAGCATGACCACCGCGTACGCCGCCCACGACCGCTTCAGCAGCAGCCAGGTCCCCCAGGTCACCAGCCCGCACACCAGCGCGTACGACCGGCCCTCCTGCGCGAACCGCTGCACCACCGGCAGCAGGGGCACGACGAGCCCCGCGAGGAGCCCGGCACGCGGGCCCGCCAGCCGCCGCCCGATCAGCGCGACGCCCCCGGCCGTGAGGCACATCCCGAGGACGGACGGCAGCCGGAGCGGGACGAGACCGGGCCCGAAGACGGCGAAGAGGCCGTGCATCAGGAGGTAGTAGAGGCCGTGGACGGCGTCGACGGAACCGAGGGTGCGCCAGATCTCCGGGACCGTGCGCCGCGCCATCTCGTAGGTGACCGCCTCGTCGCCCCAGAGCGTTCCCTCGCGCGTGATCCCCCACAGGCCCACGACGAGCATCAGCGCCACGGGCGGAAGGGCCACCGCCGACCGCCCCCGCGCGGAGACCACGGCTGCCCCAGAGGCCCCGGAGGGTGCACCGGACCCTGAGGCCCCGGGGGACGCGGCGGGTGCGTCGGACGGCGCGGACGGGGAGACGGCATTGATCATCAGCCGAGTCCAGCCGCCGTCTCATTGATGGGCAGGCCCCCTGCGCCGTACCCATCAATTCATTACCCTCCAGTCTGGAGAACGGGCGGAGGGCAACGATGGGGCGTCGGGAAAAGCCGCTCGACCCGGACGAGGGACCCGTCCAGCGCTTCGCGTACGAACTGCGCGAGCTGCGGCGGCGGGCGGGCGGACCCACCTACCGCACGATGGCCCGGAACTCGCCGTACTCCGCCCCCACCCTCTCCGCCGCCGCGTCCGGCGAACGGCTGCCCTCGCTGCCGGTGGCCCTCGCGTATGTGGCCGCCTGCGGAGGGGACGCCGAGGACGCCGTCCACTGGGAGAAGCGCTGGCGCGAGGCCCTCGCCGACGAGCCCCTCCCCGATCCGGACCAGCAGGGGCCCTACCCCGGTCTCGCGCGCTACGGCCCCGAGGACAGCGACCACTTCTTCGGGCGGGACGACCTGGTCGCCGAACTGCTCGCGCTCACCCGGCGGCGGTCCTTCACCGCGCTCGTCGGCGCGTCCGGCAGCGGGAAGTCGTCGCTGCTGCGGGCGGGGCTCGTCCCCGCCGTACGGGAGGGGCCCGAGCCCCCGTCGGTGATCCGGATCCTCACCCCCGGGCCGGCGCCCGCCCGCAGCCACCGGGAGCTGTTCACCGAAGGCGCGCTGGTGCTGGTCGACCAGTTCGAGGAACTGTTCACGCTGTGCCGCGATCCGGCCGAACGGAGCGCGTTCGTCACGCTGATGCTCGACGGCGGCGCCGATGTCGTCATCGCCGTGCGCGCCGACTTCTACGGACGCTGCGCCGAGCATCCGGCGCTGGTCCGCGCGCTGAAGGACGCGGTCCTGCTGGTCGGGCCGATGACCCCGCGTCAGCTGAGGGACGCCGTCGTGGGGCCCGCCGCCGCCGAGCGGCTGATCGTCGAGCGCGCGCTGACCGCGCGGATCGTCGCCGATGTCGCCGACGAGCCGGGCGGGTTGCCGCTGATGTCGCACGCGCTGCTGGAGGTCTGGCGGCGCAGACGCGGCCGGACGCTGGCCGAGGAGGCGTACGAGGCCATAGGCGGCGTGCAGGGCGCGATCGCGCACACCGCCGAGGAGGTCTTCGCCGCGCTCACCCGGGAGGAGGCCCCGGCCGCCCGTGCGCTGCTGCTGCGGCTGGTATCCCCCGGTGATGGGACCGAGGACACCCGGCGGCCCGCCGACCGCGAGGAACTGGTGCCGTCCGGTTCGCGGGTGTACGAGCACGTTCTGGAGCGGCTGGTACGGGCCCGGCTGCTGACCGCCGACGACAACTCCGTGAACCTCGCGCACGAGGCGCTGATCACCGGCTGGCCCCGGCTGCGGAGCTGGATCGAGGAGGACCGGGATCTGCTGCGGCTGCACCGCAGGCTCACGGAGGCCGCCCGGACCTGGGAGGAACTCGGGCGGGACGCCGGGGCGCTGTACCGGGGGGCGCAGCTGGCGGCGGCCCGGGAGGCGTTCGGGGCGCCCCCGCCCGGGACCGGCGCGGAGGCGGTCGCCGGCGGTACGGGTACGGGCGGCTCGGGTGTCGGCGCCCGTACGGACAGCGCGGGTATCGGCACCGGAACGGGTCCGCGCGGCCCGGACCGCCCGGGGAGCGGAGCCGTCACCGGTGTCCTCGCCTCGACCGGTACCGCCACCGGCCCCAACACCACCCGCACCACGGCCACCCGCACCACCACCGACCACGCCGGTGACGAACACGCCGGTGACGACCGCGCGGGTGTCGGCCCTGCCGGTGACGGCTCCGCGGCCACCGGCTCCCCCGGCGCCGTGTCCACCGGCCCGCGCGCCCGTATCGCGCTCACCCCCCAGGAGCGCGACTTCCTCACCGCGTCGATCGGCGCCCACGACCACGACGTGCGGGCCGCCGCCCGCACCACCCGCCGGCTGCGTACGCTCACCGTCACCCTGTCCGTACTGCTGTGCCTGGCCGCCGTCGCCGGTCTCACCGCCTGGCAGCAGAGCCGTGTCAGCGAACACCGCGCCACCGAGGCGGAGGCGCGGCGGATCGCGGCGGTCGCGGACACCCTGCGCGCGTCCGACCCGCGCACCGCGATGCGGCTGAGCCTGGCGGCCTGGCGGCTGGCCGACGTCCGGGAGACCCGGGAGGCCCTGTTCGAGGCGGGGGCGCAGCGCGAGATCGACACCTTGACCTCGACGTTGCCGGGGTTCCACGAGCCGGACGACAGCAGCACCTGGCGGCGGCTGAGCGGGGACGGCCGCACGGTGACCGTGATCAGCCGGGGAAGCACCGAGCGCTGGGACGTGGCCACGCACCGGAAGCTGCCCGCCTCCCCCGGGCTGGGCGACGCCGCCGCGCGGATCATCCAGGTCAGCGACGACATGCGGAAGGTCGCCGTCAAGAACCCCGGCGGGGTGCGCGTCTGGGACACGGCGACGGGGAAGCCGGCGAGCGGCCCGGTGTTCGGGCCCCGGGGCGATCAGGTGGACGGCGCCTTCTCCCCGGACGCGAGGCTGTTCGCCACGTACGACTACGGCGGCGGGACCCGCCGGCCGCTCCAGCTGTGGGACACGGGCACCGGCCGTCTGCTCCTGGAGACACCCGGCCGCTGGGAGAACGTCCGCCGGATCCGGATCTCCCCCGACAACCGGCTGCTCGCCTTCTGCCCGGACGAGGACGCCCTTCAGCTCTGGGACATCGGCGAGCGCCGCCTCGTCCCCACCCCCTGGGCGGCGAAGGGCGGGGTGTGCGAGGTGGACGACGTCCTGTTCACGCCCGACAGCCGGACGCTCGCGATCGGTGCCGAAACGGGAGTACGGAGCTGGGACGTCCGGTCCGGCCGGGAGCGGCCCCTGATCCCCACCGCCACGCCGCCCACGGCGGCGTTCAGCGCGGACGGCTCCCATGCCGTGACCCTCGCGGACGACGAGGTCCGGCTCTGGCGGCTGTCGGGAACGCCCGTGCCCGTGCTCGCACTTCCCCTGAACGCGGTGAATCCCACCGAGCCGCGGCTGGATCCGGCGGCCGGGGTGATCCGCTTCGCGGACGGCCTCGGCGCCACGCTCTCCGTACGGACCATCGCGCTGGACACCGGGGCGGCCGGGCGGGACTGGGAGCGTGTCCCGTTCACCGGAGCCTGGTTCAGCCCGGACGCCCGGACCCTGGTGACGGCCCGCACCCCCACCGCCTCCGACCCTCCGGCAACCCCGGACACCGCAGGCCCCACGGACAACACGGACAACACGGCGTCCTCCCCCAGCACGGCGGGCACCCGGGGGACGGTGACCACCGCGGAGAAGCCGGCCCGCCCCCAGTCGTACGAACTCCGGGATCCCGGCGACGGACGGCTTCGCCGGGTCCTCACGCGGAACGGCCCCGGTCCGGAGGGCTTCGATCCGGTGGCGTTCAGCCCGGACGGCCGGCTCTTCGCACATCTCGACACCTCGGACAGGGTGACCGTGCGCCCGCTCGCCGGGGGCGCGGCCACGACGCTGCCGTACCGCTCCCTCGTCCAGGGGCTCGCGCTCGGCCCGGAGGGCACCTGGGTCGCCGCTTCCCGGCTGGCGGAGTCCCTCAGGTCCGCCGACGCGTCCACCGAGATACTGGACCTGGGCGGCGTCCGGCGGTGGTCCACACTGCGGCCCGGCCGGGAGGGCGCCCCCCTCACCACCGCCCCGGACGGCCGGATCCTCACCGAGGACCACCAGTTGATCGATCCGCGCACGGGCCGGGCCACCCGCGTCATGCAGGGCGAGGACAGTGCGAGGGCGGCGGTGTACGCCCCCGGGGGCAACCGGCTGGCGATGACCGACGAGCACGGCCGGACCACGCTCTGGGACGGGGAGGGCAGGCAGCGGCTCGCCGTGTTCACTCCCGCGGTGCCGAGAAACGGTCAGGACGAGGACCGGCGCGCACCCGCCCTGGCCTTCTCCCCCGACGGCCGGACGGTCGCGGTCGGGGACTCGGACGGCCGGATACGGCTCTGGGACACCTCGGCCCCCCGGTCGACGGGCTCACCGCTCCCGGTCGCCGACGGTCCGGTGCTGGCGCTCTCTTTCGCCCCGGACGGCCGCACCCTGCGGGTGGTGACCCCGCGCACCGCGTCGCGCGTCTACTCCCTCAGCGCCCGGGACACGGCGGAGGCGGTGTGCGTACGGGCGGCGGGCGGGCCCTCCCGCGCCGAGTGGGAGACCCATCTCCCGGGCATCCCCTACCGGACCGTCTGCTGACCGGCCCCGGGTCCGGACCCGGGCGGCCCGCCGGCCCCTCCGCGGCCCCCCTCCGCTGCCCGTCCGCCGTCCTCTCCGCCGTCCTCTCCGCCGGTCCAGACCCGGGACCTCCGCTGATCGGCCTCCGTCCGGACCGCCGATCGGCATCGACTTCTCCGGGACCTCGATGTCAGCATGTGCCCCATGACGAACATCCCCAAAGGCGCGAATACTCCTGTCCCGACCGCTCGGCTGCGGGTGGCCGTGGGTCACGCCCTGACGCCCTCGGCACCGGCCGTGGACGCGGTGGCGCTGCTGCTCGACGGGCGGGACAAGACGCGTCCGGGCCGTTCCGACGTGGTGTCCAGCCAGGGGACCCTGCACCCGTCGCGGGCCGTGGGGCATGTCGGCAGCACCACGGGCAACGGACAGTTCGCCGTATGGCTGGACGTAGATCTGCCGTCCGTGGAGGCCGAGATCCAGCGGGTGCTGATCATCGCGCTGTCCTCGGGCGCCGCGTTCGGGTCCGTGTCCGGTCTGTATGTGCAGGCGTCCGGGCTGGACGGGGTGCCGGTGGCCCAGTACGCGGTGACCGACGCGACGAACGAGACGGCGTTCGTGCTCGGGGAGTTCTACCGGCGCAACGGGGCGTGGAAGTTCCGGGCGATGGGGCAGGGGTACGCCTCCGGAATCCAGGGCGTCATCGCGGACTACGGCACGGTGGCCCAGCCCGGTCCGGCCGGACAGCAGGGCGGACAGCCCCCGTACGCGGGGCAGCACCAGCAGCCCCAGCCGGCGCATCCCCCGCAGCCGTCCGCGTACCAGCCCCCGGGCGTACAGCCGGGACACCAGCAGCCCGCGGGCCAGCCGTACGGCCCCGGCCCCGGCAGGACGTACGCACCGGGGCACGGCGTTGTCCATCCCCAGCCGCCCGCACCCCAGCCGGGGTACCAGCAACCGGGGTACCAGCAACCGGGAGGCGCTCCCGGTCATCAGCAGCCGGGGTACCAACAACCGGGATACCAGCAGCCCGCGCAGCCCTACCAGGCGCCCGCGCCCCACCCCGGTGCCGCGCCCCAGGCCCCGTATCAGCATCCGGCCCCCGGGCCCTCGGGGTACCCCTACCCGGCGCAGCCCGGAGCGGCCCACCCCCACCAGGCCGGGGCCCAGCCGCACCAGGCCGACGACCCGTTCTCCCGCTTCCCCGCCTTCCGGCCCCACACCATCCGCGGCCACCAGAACGGCAAGGCGGGCTTCGATGTGCCGATCCCGCCCGGTCCGGTGATCCTGGAGATGGCCCACCGCGGCGACGGCTGGATGTCCGTCTACCAGCTCAACCAGCGCCATGAGTCGGGGGTTCCGCTCGCCAACTCGATGGCGCCGGACTTCCACGGCCGCGCGCCCGCCATCGCGCCGGACGGCTATCCCCTGCGGCTGGAGATCCTGGCGGAAGACGACTGGATGTTCACCGTGCACCCGGTGTCGACGGCGCGCCGGATCGGTTCGGGAACGCTCCACGGCGAGTCCTACGAGGTGCTCGCGCACCACGGGCCCGACATCGACCTGGAGGTGGAGTTCCGGGGCTCGCAGCACGAGTCGTACGGCGACGGTTCCACCCTCACGCTCATCACGATGGGGATCGACGACATCTGGAACGAGGAGGCGGACTTCCACGACGTCACCCATCTGCTCACCTCGGCGGTCGCCCCGTTCCGCCAGACGGTGCACCTGAAGGGCGGCCCACGCCTGCTCGCCGTCCGAGCGGAGGGCCCCTGGGCTATCACACCCCGCCCCAGAATGTGAGTCACCCCGCGCCAGCCAGCCGATAAAGCGCACGGGTGCTCCCGTGATGTGGGGGTTCCCGCACGTCCCGCGGATGAACCGAAGAGACGCACGGGTCCCACCACAGGCCAGGGTTTCCCGGGCGTTCGCGAGTGAGCCGAAAAGGCACGTGCGTGCCGCCTCGGGGCCGCGGTCCCCGAGCCTTCCGCGAGTGAGCCGAAGAGGCGCGCGGGTGCCGCCACGGGCCGGGGTTCGCGCGCGTCCCACGAATGAGCCGAAAAGGCGCGCGGGTGCCGAAAGGGAGAACGCGCGGAGGCCGCGAGGAACGAGCGGTCGAGCACGATCGACCGTCGGCACACGCTAAGGCGCCTCGGAGGCGAACCGAGCGCTCAAAAAAGAGGCGAACCGAGCGCTCAGAAAAAGGCGCCCAACCCCCCCTACACCACGTACCCGTCCGCCACCCCCAGCGCCGCGTCCAGCGCCGCCAGGCCCTCCTTGGCCTCCGCCTCGCTGATGTTGCACGGCGGGACGACATGGGTGCGGTTCATGTTGACGAAGGGCCACAGGCCGTGGGCCTTGCAGGCCGCGGCGAAGGAGGCCATGGCCGCGTTCGCCTCGCCGGAGGCGTTGTACGGGACCAGGGGCTCGCGGGTCTCCCGGTCACGGACCAGGTCGAGCGCCCAGAAGACGCCCGTGCCCCGGACCTCGCCGACGCTCGGGTGCCGCTGTGCCAGCTCCCGCAGGCCGGGGCCGATGACCGTCTCGCCGATGGTGGCCGCGTGCTCGACGACCTGCTCCTCCTCCATGACCCGGATCGTGGCGACGGCCGCCGCGCACGCCAGCGGATGGCCGGAGTAGGTGAGTCCGCCGGGGTAGGGCCGGGTCTCGAAGGTCGCCGCGATCTCCGCGGAGATGGCGACACCGCCCAGCGGTACGTAACCGGAGTTGACGCCCTTGGCGAAGGTGATCAGATCGGGCACCACGCCGAAGTGCTCGGCGGCGAACCACTTTCCGGTGCGCCCGAAGCCGGCCATGACCTCGTCCAGGACGAACACGATCCCGTACCGGTCGCAGATCTCCCGTACGCCCGCGAGATAGCCGGGCGGCGGGACCATGATCCCGGCCGTGCCGGGGATGGTCTCCAGCACGATCGCGGCGATGGTCGCGGGGCCCTCGAAGGCGATGGTCTCCTCAAGGTGCCGGAGTGCGCGGGCGCCTTCCTCCTCCTCGGTGGCGGAGTAGAAGGGCGAGCGGTAGAGGAAGGGCGCCCAGAAGTGCACGACCCCGGCGGTACCGGTGTCGGAGGGCCAGCGGCGGGGGTCGCCGGTGACGTTGATCGCGGTCTGGGTGCCTCCGTGGTACGAGCGGTAGGCGGAGAGCACCTTGGGGCGGCCGGTGTGCAGCCGGGCCATCCGGATCGCGTTCTCGATGGCTTCGGCGCCGCCGTTGGTGAAGAAGATCTTGTCCAGGTCGCCGGGGGTGCGCTCGGCGATCAGCCGGGCCGCCTCGGAGCGCGCCTCGACGGCGAACGCGGGCGCGAAGGTGGTCAGCTTCCCGGCCTGCTCCTGGATCGCCGCGACGACCTTCGGGTGCTGGTAACCGATGTTGGTGTAGACGAGGCCGCTGGTGAAGTCGAGATAGCGCTTCCCGTCGTAGTCCCAGAAGTACGAGCCCTGGGCGCCGGCGACGGCGAGCGGGTCGATCAGGCCCTGGGCGGACCACGAGTGGAAGACGTGCGCACGGTCCGCGGCCTTCACGGCGGCGCCGGCCCGCGGGTTCGCGGGGTCAACAGCTTGAGGCGTCATGTGCTCCAGCGTATGGACCGCCGGGCGGGGTCCGACATCACCATCCTGTCTGCCCTGCGCGGGCTTCCTGCGGCGTTCTGTCCAGCCGAGGACAGTTGACAGCATTCTGTCGTCATGACAGTCTTCTGTCATAGCTATCTGAAGCCACCGAGGGAAAGCCGCGGAGGACACCATGGACACCACGACCACCGGTACGGCGGGCTCGACCGTTCATCTCGCCGTGTACGACACCTTCGCCGACTGGGAGACGGGCCACACCACCGCGCATCTCACCCAGCACGGCTTCACCGTCCGCACGGTCGGACCCACCACGGCACCGGTCACCACCATGGGCGGTGTGCGTATCCAGCCCGACCTGGCGCTCGCCGATCTCGACCCCGCGGACAGCGCGCTGTTGATCCTCACGGGCGCGAGCGCATGGGACACGGGCGACGCTCTCGCGCCGTTCGCGGCGAAGGCGCGGGCGTTCCTCGACGCGGGTGTCCCGGTCGCCGGGATCTGCGGGGCGACGGCGGGGCTGGCGCGCGAGGGCCTGCTCGACGACCGCGACCACACCAGCGCGGTCTCCTTCTATCTCGCCGCCACCGGCTACGGGGGCGGCGACCGCTACCGCGAGGCCGACGCGGTCACGGACGGCGATCTGATCACGGCAGGCCCGACCGAGCCGGTCGCCTTCGCCCGTGAGGTCTTCGCCCGGCTCGGTGTGTACGAGGGCGGGAAACTGGACGCCTGGTACCGCCTGTTCCACGACTCCGACGCCTCCGCGTTCGCGGTCCTCGAAGGCGGGGACGGGCCGGAGGGCACCGAAGGCACGGCGGCCCCGGAGAGCCCGGCGGACGGGAACACGGCGGGTCACAACGGGCCAGCGGGTCACGACGAATCGGCACGTCACAACGGATCGACGGGTCACGACGGGTCGGCCGTGGCATGAGCCGCGAGGAGCAGGACCTGCTCAGCCGTACGGCCCTCGGAGTCTTCCGGCTGAACGGCCAGTTCCTCGCCGTCTCCGAGGAACTGGCCGGACCCGCCGGTCTCACCGCCGCCTGGTGGCAGGTACTCGGAGCCGTACTGCGCACACCGCTGCCGGTGGCCGGGATCGCCCGGGAGATGGGCATCACCCGCCAGAGTGTGCAGCGGATCGCGGATCTGCTCGTGGAGCGCGGTCTCGCGGCGTACGAGCCCAATCCGGCCCACCGCAGGGCCAAGTTGCTCCGCCCCACCGACGAGGGCCGGGAGGCGATCTCCCGGATCGAGCCGGGGCACGCCGAGTTGGCGGCCCGACTGGCGGGAGTTCTCGGGCCGGAGGAGTTCGCGCGGACCGCGGAGGTGCTGGAGCGGCTGTCGAAGGCCCTGGACACGATCGCCGAGCCCTGAGGATGTTTCACGTGGAACCGAACGGGCCGACCGGCCGGCCTGAGAAGGGACCAGGACGGCCGGAATCGATCTGGGCCACGTGCGGCCCGGCTCCGGACCGACCCCCGACCCACTCCGGCGGGACCGGACCGACCTGGCCCCGGCCCGGTCCCGGGCCGGTCCGCCGGGCCCGCCCTGTCAGCCGTAGTCGAAACCTGACCGTATGTCATCGGACCGCTCCCGGCAGAAGCCCCCGGCGCCCGGCCCGGGGCACGGGGGGGACAACGGGTTGGCCTCGGGTTGCAGGGGGCCCGCGCGCGCGACCGGCCGCGCCGCCTATCCTCGATTCCGTCCGACACCATGGGGTGGTTCGGATGCGGGGTTCGGAGTTACAGGGTTTCGGGGGACATGCGGCCATGGATCAGCTGGTGCCGGGGGATCCACAGCACATAGGCGGGTACCGGCTGCTCGCCCGCCTCGGCGCGGGCGGCATGGGCCAGGTCTATCTCGCGCGCAGCGACCGGGGCCGCACGGTCGCCGTCAAGCTCGTACGGCAGGAACTCGCCGCGCAGGAGACCTTCCGTGAGCGCTTCCGGCAGGAGGTGCGTTCGGCCCGGCGGGTCGGCGGCCAGTGGACCGCGCCCGTCCTGGACGCCGACACCGAGGCGCCCGTGCCCTGGGTCGCGACCGGATACGTCGCCGGGCCCCCGCTCAACGAGGTGGTGTCCGGGGACCACGGGCCGCTGCCCGAGCGTTCGGTACGCATCCTCGGCGCCGGTCTCGCACACGCGCTCGCGTCGATTCACACCGCCGGGCTGATCCATCGCGACCTCAAGCCGTCCAACATCATGATCACCATCGACGGTCCGCGCGTCATCGACTTCGGTATCGCGCGCGCCCTGGAGACGGCCGCCGACGGCGGGCTCACCCGCACGGGCGCGCTCGTCGGCTCGCCCGGCTTCATGGCCCCCGAGCAGGTCCGCGGCGAACCGCTCACCCCGGCGGCCGACATCTTCTGTCTGGGCTCGGTCCTCATGTACGCGGCGACCGGGCGGCTCCCGTTCGGTACGGCCGAGAGCGCCGGACACGCGCTGATGTTCCGTATCGCCGAGGAGGAACCGGATCTGACGGGTCTTCCGATCGGCCTGTTCGACCTCGTACAGCACTGTCTGGACAAGTATCCGGGCCGGCGGCCGGGGCTGGAGGAGATCCTGGCGCGCACGGCGACGCAGCCGAGCCACGAGCCCTGGCTGCCGGGGGCGCTGATCGCCCAGCTGGGCCGCCACGCGGTCCAGTTGCTGGAGGTGGAGCACTCGGGTCCGGCCAGCGCTCCCGCACCACCCCCCTCGCCTCACGTACCGACGGCACCGGCCACGGCACCCGCGCACCACCTCGCCCCGGCCCGGGCCCCCGCTCCCGGCCCGCGCGGCAACGGCAGTCCGTCTCAGCCGCACCGGCCGGAGCCCGCCCCCTACAGCCCGCCGACCACCACCCGGTCACGGCGCGCACCCGCCGACCGGGGACGGACGGCCGCCCTCGTCGGGATCGGCGTCGCGGTGGCCGCCGTTTTCGCGGTGGCGGCGGTCCGCGCACTCGGCGACGACAAGAACGTGGCCGACGACCCCAAGCCGGGCCCGTCGACCTCGGCCGTCTCGGACACCACCTCCGGGACGGTCCCTCCCGCGGAAGGCCACGTGCCGGAGCACTACCTCGGCACGTGGCGGGCCACTTTCGAGACCGCCGACGGCAGCAATGAGCGGCTGATGACGATCATTCAGGGGCGCACGGACGACACGGTCATGACGCTGACCGGCAGCGGACCCACGTACGCGTGCAAGTGGTCGGCAAAGCTCCAGTCGTCCGGGGTGGAGCTCCAGCTGGGCCCGACCCGGGTCCTGTCCGGCGACCCTTCCAAGTGCTCGCCCGGCCAGTGGAGCCGCCTGGAGATGCCGGACAGCTCCACGATCGTGCGCGAACTGGTCGGCTCGTCCGGCGCCCCCCTCCGCTACACCAAACAGCGATAGGCCCGCCGGCGGCCCCGGGCACCGCCGCCTCAGACGTTGATCGCGTACACATACCGGTCGAGCGGATACTCGTTGAGCGACCAGATCCGGCCCGCTCCCCCGGTGTCCTGGTAGCTCACGTCCTCGGGGCCGACGGGCAGCCGCTGCCGGCTTGTGGCCACGGCGACGTGGCCGCGCGGACGGGCGGTCTTCAGATGGCCCCGGCCCGTGCCGCCGTTGCTCACGGACAGGTAGTACGTCCCGTCGGCGCTCACCGCGCCCTGGATCTGGTTGCCCCGGTCGATCTCCACCGCCGGGCGGGAGGTCAGCGATCCGAGAAGGCCGTACCGGCTCGCCGGGTTGAGGTTCCAGCGGACGACGTCCGTCCTGCGGCGGCGGTGGAACTCGCTCACCACCAGGGAGTGGGGTGTGGTCGTGCGGTCCAGTGCCACCTGCGAGAACTTCAGCCGGTTCCTGGGGCCGACCAGCCGGTAGATCCGGCTCTGCGGCAGTACATAGCCGTTGTTGAAGGCGTGGTACCGCCCGTCGGCCAGTCCGCAGAGGTCCGGGTCGAAGCCGGTGGCGCGGAACATCCGGTCGGTGTCGAAGACCCGCAGGGCCCGCAGACCGCTGTCGGCCACGTACAGCCGGTGCCTGTACCAGGCGATGCCCCCGGCGTGTATCTCCACGGGCTCGTAGGTGTACCGCGTCGAGGGGCCGACGCGCAGCGCGCGGGGCTCGACCAGCAGGACGTGGCGGTACCTCGGGGTGCTCCCGTTGGCGTCGACGAAGGTGACCTTGGAGCCCTGGTAGTAGTTGGCGCCCTTGCCGTACCAGGAGACGAGCAGGGTGTCGTCGCCCGTCGTCCCGGCGGCGTCATGGACACCGGTGATGCCCTGGGGATACCACAGGGTGTCCCCGACGTCCCGTTCGTCCCAGGTGAACGCCTTGGCCAGCCCCGTGGGCGCGTTGGGGAACCCCGTGGTGAACCGCCCGGCGCGGTCGAGGTCTCCCAGTACCTCCGTCGGCCCGGCGGGCGGCAGGCCCGCCGCACTCAGCCCACGGATCGCCGCGCGGAACGAGCCGCCCACACCCGAGGTGACCGGCCGCAGCACGAGCCGGGCTCCCGGCGCCGCCTCGGCCGTACCGGTGAACAGCCCGCCCGCCGCGGCGGCCAGCGGGGCAACGGCCAGTCCGCGCAGAAGGTTTCTCCTGGTGGTGCCCGTGCCACTGTCCGGGGTGACACCCGTGGTGCCGGCGTCCGTACCGCTGTCCGGGTCCGTCGTGATGTCCATGGGCGGGGACACTAGTTCCGGAAGTGCCCCTTCCGTCCGCATGACGCCTGTCCGGGACATGTCCCGGACAGCACCGGCCCCACCGGCGCCGGTGGCCCGGCCCCTGACCTCACCCCGCCGGTAGCCCGGCCCTCGAAGCCCGTATTCCGCAGCCGGGTCCGGAGCCGGAGGACCGAGGGCACAGAACAGAGACGGCAGGGCTCGGTCGGACCCGAAGACGCCGAAGGCCCAGAAGACCCCGAAGGGTTGACCTCAACAAAGCTTGAGGTTCTACGGTCCTCGCATGAGTATGGAGATGACCGGCTGGAGCCAGCTGCACACCATGAAAAACGCCGAGCAGGGGAATCGCCCCCTCGCCCGCGCCACCCTCCGGCGGATCATGGGCTTCGCACGGCCCCACCGCCGCCGTATCGTCCACTTCGTCCTTCTCAGCATCCTGGGCGCGCTGCTCGCGGTGGCCACCCCCGTGCTCGCGGGGCGGGTCGTCGACGCCATCGTGTCCGGCGACGCGGCGGGGACCGTCGTCCGGCTCGCTCTGCTGATCGCGCTGATCGCGGTCGTGGAAGCCGCGCTCGGCCTCCTCGAACGCCGGCTCTCCGCGACCCTCGGCGAGGATCTGATCCTCGATCTGCGGCGGGCGGTCTTCGACCATGTGCAGCGCATGCCGGTCGCCTTCTTCACCCGGACACGGACGGGCGCGCTCGTCAGCCGCCTCAACAACGATGTGATCGGCGCCCAGCACGCCTTCAGCAGCACGCTCTCCGGTGTCGTCAGCGATGCCGTCACCCTGGTGCTGACCCTCGTGGTGATGCTCACCCTGTCGTGGCAGATCACGCTGCTCGCGCTGGTCCTGCTGCCGGTGTTCGTCGTGCCCGCGCGGCGGATGGGCACCCGGATGGCACGGCTCCACCGGGAGGCCGCCGAGGTCAACGCGGCCATGGGGACCCGTATGACGGAGCGTTTCTCCGCGCCCGGGGCCACGCTGATCAAGCTGTTCGGACGACCCGGGGAGGAGTCCCGGGAGTTCGCGGCGCGGGCGGGCAGGGTCCGGGACATCGGGATCCGTACCG
The DNA here is from genome assembly GCF_042873655.1 of Streptomyces sp. NPDC004609. Classification (NCBI taxonomy): domain Bacteria; kingdom Bacillati; phylum Actinomycetota; class Actinomycetes; order Kitasatosporales; family Streptomycetaceae; genus Streptomyces; species Streptomyces sp. NPDC004609. The sequence goes on from NZ_JBIALS010000004.1 coordinate 207,772, forward strand.
CGATGGCGCAGTACACCTTCATGACCGCGCTCACCCTGGTCTCGGCGCTCGCCCTCGCCCTGGTCTACGGCCTCGGCGGCTACTACGCCCTGCGCGGCACCCTGGAGCCCGGGGCGGTCGTGGCGCTGGCACTGCTGCTGACCCGGCTGTACGCGCCGCTCACCGCGCTCGCCGGGGCGCGTGTCGAGGTGATGAGCGCCCTCGTCAGCTTCGAGCGCGTCTTCGAGGTCCTCGACCTCAAGCCGCTCATCGACGAGAAGCCCGGCGCCCGGGAGGTGCCCGAGGGGCCCGTGGCCGTCGAGTTCGACGGCGTCCGCTTCGGCTACCCCTCCGCCGACAAGGTCTCCCTCGCCTCCCTGGAGGAGGTCGCCGCCCTGGACACCCGCGGTGGCGACGACGTCCTGCGCGGGATCTCGTTCCGCGCCGAGGCCGGGCAGACCGTCGCCCTCGTCGGCTCCTCCGGCGCGGGCAAGTCGACCATCGCCGCGCTGCTGCCCCGGCTGTACGACACGGACGAGGGCACGGTCCGCGTCGGCGGCGTCGACGTACGGGATCTGTCCGCCGGGTCTCTGCGGGCCACCCTCGGCATGGTCACCCAGGACGGGCACCTCTTCCACGAGTCCGTACGCGAAAACCTGCTCCTGGCCAGGCCGGAGGCCACGGAGGAGGAGCTGTGGGACGTCCTTGCCCGGGCCAGGCTCGACGTTCTGGTGCGGTCGCTGCCCGACGGGCTCGACACCGTCGTCGGTGAGCGCGGCTACCGGCTCTCGGGCGGTGAGCGCCAGCGCATGACCATCGCGCGGCTGCTCCTCGCCCGCCAGCGGGTCGTCATCCTCGACGAGGCGACCGCCCATCTCGACAACACCTCCGAGGCGGCCGTTCAGGAGGCACTCGCCGAGGCCCTGGAGGGCCGTACCGCCGTGGTGATCGCCCACCGGCTGTCCACCGTCCGCGCCGCCGATCTGATCCTCGTCGTCGAGGGCGGCCGGATCGTGGAACGCGGCACGCACGAACGGCTGCTGGCGAAGGGCGGGCGGTACGCGGAGCTGTACCGGACCCAGTTCGCGACACCGGACAGGGGTCCCGGGCCGGACGCCGACGGGACCGTGACCGGGACCGGACGGCCGGACACCGCCGGGACAGGACGGGCGGACTCCCGTCGTACGGACACCGGACGGGCGGACGCCGAGCGGACGGGTACGGACACCGGCCCGGCGGCCGGAGTGAAGGTCCCGGCATGAGCGCCCGTACGGGAACGGGCCCGGCCGGCGCCCCCGGCCGGTCGACGCGCGGGCGGTCGGACTGCCGGGAGCGGGGGCCTTCGCCACGGACCCGGCCTCCGGATACCCGCCGGGCACCCCCGACGTGCCCACCGCCGCGGCACCGGAGCCGCGCTGCACGACGCCTTCTCGCTCCTCGTCTTCGCCGCGCTCATGGCGGCCTGCCCCGTCGTCGCGCGGCGGTTCGCGCGAGAGGGCGAGCGAGGGCCGGGCGGCCGGCTCGGCCGTCGCGGGGACGTTCGTGCTGTCCGCCATGGGCTTCGACCAGCGGGGCGGACTCGCCGACACCGCCGGGCTCTTCCAGCGTGTATCGATCACGGCGGGGCGGGGCCGGCCAAGCCTGCTCGCGCTGGATCTGCTGTGCCGGGTCCCGTACACACGGGAGGGCGGGGGTTCACGGTGAACACCCCGCCCACCGCCGTACACGGCCGCGGCCCGGATCGCCGCCGGTCCACCGGGCCGCTCCGGCCGTCAGATCACCCGCGGCCTCCCGGGCCGCCGGGTCACCCGGACCGCCGGGCCGGTCAGAGGTCCTCGGCCACGGCGAGCCAGACGTCGTTGGCGGCCCCGGCGCCGGTGCAGGTGTACTGGATCAGATTGCGGCCCTGGCCGACGCCACCGGAGACGTTGAGGCACTTGTTGCTGGACCTGGCCACGATCTGGTAGCCGATGCCCTTGGGCACGAGCCGCCACTGCTCATTGGCCGCGGTGCCGCAGGTCCACTGGATGACCTGGGCGCCGTCCGCGCTGCCGCCGCCCTTGACGTTCAGGCACAGACCGCTGTCCACGGACCGGAAGCGGTAGTAGCCGCCACCGGTCGCCTCGGGCTCCCAGCGCTCGTTCGCCGTCCGGGAGAGTGGCCACTGGATGATCGCCGCGCCGTTCTGCTGGGACGCGCCCTTGACGTTCGCGACCTGACCCGGGTCGCTCGCCAGCCGGAGGGTGACCTGCTGGACGTCGACGGAAGCGGCGCGAGGCGCGGCGGCGGGCCCGGCCGCTCCGGCGCTCGCCGAGCCGGGGAGCCCCAGGGCGAGGGCGGCTCCGGCCGCGACCAGGACCGCGCTCGTCTTCAGTGCTGTACGCATGACCACTCCTGCTTCACTGTGGGTTACTGACGATCGCTATACGTAACCAACATCACGAGTGGTAGTCCTGCATTCTAACCAAAGGAGCAATAGGCGTATGGGCGGACAAACCTCTGCGAGTCCCCCGTACAGGGCCGGAAAGCACGGCGGGCACGGCGCCCGGTGACCGGGGAACCGTGCCTGCACACACCACCGCAGCCGCCGGTGGACGGCGGCCCCGGAACCACCGGGTGCCCGGGATCCGCCGACCGGGCCGGGCGGCGGAACGCCACGGCGGCACCGGACACCCGGGACACCTGACGGCACCGGACACCCTGACGGCACCGGACGCCGCACCGGGTCCGGACGGCCCGACGGAACCGGACGGTCTCGCGGAACCGGATGCTCCGACGGAACCGGACGGTCCCGGTCGCGCCGGGCCGGCCTCAGAGGAACGAGTTGATCTCGATCGTCTCCGTACGCCCCGGACCGACACCGATCGCCGAGATCGGCGCGCCCGACATCTCCTCCAGCGCCTTCACATACCCCTGCGCGTTCTTCGGCAGGTCGTCGAAGGTCTTCGCCTTGGTGATGTCCTCGGACCAGCCCGGCAGCATCTCGTAGACCGGCTTAGCGTGGTGGAAGTCCGTCTGCGAGTACGGCAGCTCCTCCACGCGCCTGCCGTCGATCTCGTACGCGACACAGACCGGGATCTGCTCCCAGCCGGTCAGCACGTCCAGCTTGGTGAGGAAGAAGTCGGTCAGACCGTTGACCCGGGTCGCGTACCGTGCGATCACCGCGTCGAACCAGCCGCAGCGGCGGTCCCGCCCGGTGGTCACACCCCGCTCGCCGCCGATGCGGCGCAGCGCCTCGCCGTCCTCGTCGAACAGCTCCGTCGGGAACGGGCCCGCGCCGACGCGGGTCGTGTACGCCTTGAGGATGCCGATGACCCGGGAGATCTTCGTCGGGCCCACGCCCGAGCCCGTGCACGCGCCGCCCGCCGTCGGGTTCGACGAGGTCACAAAGGGGTACGTGCCGTGGTCCACGTCGAGCAGCGTGCCCTGACCGCCCTCGAACAGGACGACCTTGCCCTGGTCGACGGCCTGGTTCAGGATCAGCGTGGTGTCGGCGACGTACGGCCTGATCTGCTCCGCGTACTGGAGCATCTCGTCGACGATCCGGACCGGCTCGATCGCCCGGCGGTTGAAGACCTTGGCGAGGAGCTGGTTCTTCGACTCCAGCGCGGCCTCGACCTTCTGCTCCAGGATCGACTCGTCGTAGAGGTCCTGGACGCGGATGCCCACCCGGTTGATCTTGTCGGCGTAGGTCGGTCCGATGCCACGGCCCGTCGTGCCGATCCGGCGCTTGCCGAGGAACCGTTCCGTCACCTTGTCGAGCGTGACGTTGTACGGGGTGATCAGATGAGCGTTTCCGCTGATCAACAGCTTGGAAGTGTCGACACCCCGGTCGTTGAGCCCGCTCAGCTCGGAGAGCAGGACGGCCGGGTCGACCACGACCCCGTTGCCGATGACCGGGGTGCACCCCGGTGAGAGGATCCCGGAGGGGAGGAGGTGCAGTGCGTACTTCTGGTCGCCGACGACGACCGTATGGCCGGCGTTGTTGCCGCCCTGGTAGCGCACCACATAGTCAACGGATCCACCGAGCAGGTCGGTGGCCTTTCCCTTGCCCTCGTCACCCCACTGAGCACCGAGCAGCACAAGTGCGGGCACAGGCGTACACCCCTTCCGGGCGGGGCATGTCCAAGGTCAGGGGGCCTCAGCCTGCCTGAGTTGCCTGAGTTCATTGGACCGGTTGCCCCGGAATAGACGAAGCCCCTGGCGCAATAGCGCAAGGGGCTCTTGCACAAAGATGCTACCCGAGGAAGGACCGAGGTGTCGGCTCACGACCAGCTGCTGGTGGTCATCGACCCGGTCGCCCGCCGAAGTGACGGCGAGTCCGTTCGGATCGCGAAAGATGTGCTGTGCGGCGGGTCGGAGGCGAAAATCTGCCTTCCGGAGGGCCCGGAGGAGTTCGCGCGGGCGCTCGCCCGCAGGGGTTCCCGGCGGCCGGTGGTCATCGGCGACGACCGCGCCCTGCTGCGCGCGGTGGCGCTTTTGCACCGGGACCGGTGGCTCGGGGACGGCGCGCTGTCCCATGTCCCGGTGGGCCCGGCCGTCGAGCTGGCGCACTCCCTCGGCGTGCCGCGCGGCGCGGTGGCCGCGGCACGGGCGGTGCTCGACGGGGTCGTCCGCCGGCTCGATCTGCTGGTCGACGAGAGCGACGGGGTCGTCGTGGGCGATGTCACCATTCCGGCGGGCCGGACACCGGGCGGGCAGGTGCCGGGCTCGCTCTGGTCGGTGTGCCGCACCCTCGTCCGCGGGCTGGTCAACCCGGCCCCGCCGCCGGTTTCCCGCCCGTACCGGCTGCGCGTCGAGGCGGACGGTGTCCTCCTCGCGGACCTGGACCAGGAGACCGTGGCCCTCACCGTCCGTACCGCCCACGGCCGCGCGGAGGTCACGGTCCAGCCCCGGCCCCCCGCCGAACCGGTCACCGCGAAGGCCCTGACGGTGACGGTCTCGGGCCCGGACTTCCGCTACCGCGCGGACACCCTGATCACGGGCCCGGTCCGCACCCGGACCTGGACCCTGCGGGCGGGTGCGTGGGGGCTGACGCTGCCGTAGGGCGGGGGCGTTTCCGTGGCTCGGCTCACCTCCGGGCCGCCTCGGCGGACGCCGACGGTCGATCATGCCCGGGCCCTCGCTCGCCGGGGCCTGCGCGTATCTCTTCCGGCACCCGCGCGCCCCTTCGGCTCACGCGCCCCACGGCGAGAGCGACGCGTGAATCCGCGTACGGACGTGACGAGGGTTCGGCGACGCCCCGGTCGACGGCGGCCCGATCACTCCCGGCGAAGCCCCGCGGTCGGCGGGCGCCCCCCTTTCAGGGGACGCCTACGACGGCATGAAAGACTTCGGGCGTCCGGTTGCCGAGCTTTTGCGGAGGATGTCTTGCGGCGCGTCGAACCCCAGGTCCGTATCATCGCCCGGCCCGAACTGGACTACGACGAGGTCGCCGGCTACCTCGCCGAGGTCGGCGGGGAGACCTGGCTGGAGCGGGTGGACCGCGGTGAGCTGGACGACGCGCAGAACCTCGCCGAGTTCGCGGGCCGTATCTGCTACCGCTCGTGGGAGCCGGGGCTGAACCCGAACGTGAAGCGGATCCGTACGGACCAGGACGTGTATCTGCGCAACATCCTGGCGAGCGCGCACGGTTCCGTCCTGGAGCATGTGAACTTCACGTTCGTCCTGCACGACGTCAGCCGGGTCGCCACGCACGAACTCGTCCGGCACCGCGCCGGGACCGCCGTGTCGCAGGAGTCGCTGCGGTTCGTGCGGCTGGACGATCTGCCGTTCTGGTTCCCGGAGTGGGCCGAGCAGGACGGCGAACTGATGGAGCGCGCCACCGCCCTGCTGGAGCAGATGGAGGCCTTCCAGCTCTGGATGGCCGAGCGCTTCGGTCTGGACGAGGAGGACACCCGCTTCGGCGAGAAGAAGGCCAAGACCTCGTTCATGCGCCGGTTCGCGCCCGAGGGCGTCGCGACCGGCCTGGTGTGGACCGCCAACGTCCGGACCCTGCGGCATGTCATCGAGAACCGGACGGCCCCCGGAGCGGAGGAGGAGATCCGTCTGCTCTTCGGCAAGGTCGGGGAGCTGATGGCGAAGGAGGCCCCGGCGCTGTTCGGGGACTACGAGATCGAGAACGGCGCCTGGGTTCCCGGCTGGCGCAAGGTCTGAGCCGTACGGGTCCCGTGCGGCGGACCGCATCCCCCGGCCCTGCACCAGCCCCCAGGGCGTGTATCGAAAGTAGCGCCGTCCGCCCGGAGGGCGGGGCCTGCGGCGTCCGGTGCGTGCAATCGCAAGGCGGAGGGTCGCCCTCGTACTGGACGTACTTGGGCGATTCCGACAACGCAGCGAGTGTGCGTGCTGGGCGTCGCAGGCCAGGCGGGACTTTCGATACACGCCCTAGCCCCCAGACCTCAGGCGCTGGACACCCACGCGCCGACACTCCGACGCGTCCCAGACCGCCCGGCGCGCCCCGCGGGCGTCAGGCGTCGGGCCGCACCTCTACTCCGGCCCGAACAGCTTCTCCCGGTGAGCCCGCCAGCGCTCCAGCAGCAGGGGCAGCTCCTGCTTCACGAAGGAGAAGAACTCCAGCGTCTCGGCCATCCGCTCCCCCGCGGGGGACTCGTGGCCGAGGCTCGCGACGCCCTCCCGCAGCGTTTCCTCCCAGCGGTGCATCATCTGGTCGCGGCTGGTGAGCGCCTCGTACCACTGGTTGGTGTGGACGCGGTAGCGCTCCCGCCGTGAGCCCGGCTCCCGCTCGCGGGAGACCATGTGGACCTGGGCGAGATAGCGCACCGCGCCGGAGACCGCCGCCGGGCTGACCTTCAGCTGCCGCCCCAGCTCCGCCGCCGTCATGACGCCGGAGTCGGAGGCGAGGATCGCCGCGAAGACACGCGCCGGCATCCGGGTCATGCCCGCCTCCACCAACTGCGCGGCGAAGCGTTCCACGAAGGCGGAGACCACCTCCTCGTCGCGCTCGCGCGTCGCTGACTCGGGCGAGGGCTGCTCAGTCATGCTTTCGATCCTCTCCCCTGGTCACGTACCCCTGTCGACTTTATATGCTTCCTTAACTTCACAAATTTCTGAAAGCAGCGTACTTTCTGAACCATGACGAAGGCCATGACCGTGTCCGGACTGCACAAGTCCTTCGGACCCACCCACGCACTGGACGGCCTCGACCTCGCGGTCGAGGCCGGCGAGGTCCACGGCTTCCTCGGCCCCAACGGCTCCGGGAAGTCCACGACCATCCGGGTCCTGCTCGGGCTGCTGCGCGCCGACTCCGGCGCGGCCCAGCTCCTCGGCAAGGACCCCTGGCACGACGCCGTCGAGCTGCACCGCCGTATCGCGTACGTACCCGGCGATGTGACCCTGTGGCGCAATCTGTCCGGCGGCGAGGTCATCGATCTCTACGGACGGCTCCGCGGCGGACGGCTGGACCGAACCCGCCGGGCGGAGCTGATCGAGCGCTTCGAACTGGACCGACCAAGAAGGGCCGCACCTACTCCAAGGGCAACCGTCAGAAGGTGGCCCTCGTCGCCGCGTTCGCGTCGGACGTGGACGTCCTGATCCTCGACGAGCCCACCTCCGGGCTCGATCCGCTGATGGAGGAGGTCTTCCAGCGGTGTGTGACTCAGGAGCGGGACCGCGGCCGTACGGTGCTGCTGTCCTCGCACATCCTCAGCGAGGTGGAGACGCTCTGCGACCGGGTGAGCATCATCCGCAAGGGCCGGACCGTGGAGACCGGTTCGCTCGCGGATCTGCGCCATCTGACCCGTACGAGCGTGACCGCCGAACTCGCGGGCCCGCCCGACGGACTCGCCCACCTCCCCGGCGTCCACGGCCTCGACGTCCAGGGCAGGCGGGTGAAGCTCCAGGTCGACACCGACAAGCTGGACGCGGTGCTGCGCGCGCTCACCGGGACGGGCGTCCGGTCGCTGACCAGCGCCCCGCCGACGCTGGAGGAGCTGTTCCTGCGCCACTACGCGCCCGGGAACGGGGACGTGGCCCACGCGTCCCAGGACGGGGCGGCGGCCCGATGACCGCCGTGGCCGAAGCCTCCCCGGCCCTGCCGCGTACGGGCTCGACGCACCCCTTCGCCGGTACGGGCACACTCCTGCGGCTCGCCCTGCGCCAGGACCGGCTGATGATCCCGGCCTGGGTGATCGTGCTCTCCCTGGTCACCGTCAGCGGCGCCGGCACGATCGAGGGGCTGTACGACACCGCCGCCAAGCGCGCCGAACTCGCCCAGTCGATGGTCACCAACGGATCGCTGCGCGCGATGTACGGGCCCGTCTTCGGCGACTCCCTCGGCGGTCTCGTCGCCTGGCGCTTCGGCGGATTCATCGCCGTGACGGCCGCCGTGATGAGCCTGCTGATCGTCGTCCGGCACACCCGTGAGGAGGAGGAGACCGGGCGCCAGGAGATGCTGTCGTCCGCGGCCGTGGGGCGGCGCGCCCCGCTGACCGCCGCGATGCTCGCCGCGCTCGTCGCCAACGCGGGCGTCGCCCTGATCATCACCCTCGGCCTGGGCGGTCCGACCGGCTCCACGACCGGCGCGCTCGCGCTGGGCCTCGCGATCGCCGGGATCGGCATGCTCTTCGCGGGCATGGCGGGGATCATGGCCCAGCTCACCGAGAGCGCCCGGCTCGCCCGCGGCCTCACGGCGGCGACCCTGGGCACGGCCTACGCCCTGCGGGCGGCCGGTGACGCCTCCGCCTCCGACGGCGGCTCCGTGTGGACCTGGCTCTCCCCGCTCGGCTGGGCGGAGAACGTCCGCCCGTACGCCGGGGAACGCTGGTGGGTCCTGCTGATGCTCGGCGCCGCCGTCCTCGTCCAGGGCTCGGTGGCGTACGTCCTGGCCGGACGCCGCGATGTCGGCATGAGCTTCCTGCCGACCCGGCCGGGACCGGCCGAGGGACGGATCACCACGGCCGCCGGACTCGCCCTGCGCCTCCAGCGCGGCACGCTCATCGGCTGGACCGCGGGGTTCTTCGTCGCCGGAGTCGTCTTCGGCGGGATGGCCGAGGGCGCGGCCGACCTCGTCGGCGAGAACGAGGGCGCGAAGGAGATCTTCGAGCGCATGGGCGGCCAGACGGGGCTGACCGACGCGTTCCTCGCCGCGATCACCGGCCTGTGCGGCCTGGTCGCCGCGCTGTACGCGGTGTCGTCCGTGCTGCGCCTGCACGGCGAGGAGACCTCCCAGCGCGCCGAGCCGATCCTCGCGAACGCGGTCGGCCGCGTCGGCTGGGCGGCGGGCCATCTGACCATCGCGTTCGGCGGCACGGCCGTGATCATGACCGCCGCGGGCGCCGGCCTCGCCATCGGCCACGGGCAGGACGCCGGCCGCCTCCTGGGCGCGGCCCTGGTCCTGCTCCCGGCCGTCTGGCTGCTGGCCGGCCTGGCGTTCCTGCTGTACGGCCTGCTCCCGAAGCTCGCGACGGCGGCCTGGGGTGTCGTCGGCCTCTGCCTGGCCATCGGCTGGATCGGCCCGGCCCTCGACCTCCCCGAGGGTGTCCTGAACCTCTCGCCGTTCAGCCACCTCCCGAAGATGCCGGGCGACGGGATGTCCTGGCCCCCGGCCCTGATCCTGACGGCGCTGGCGGCGGCCCTGGTGTCGGCGGGCCTGACCGCCCTGCGCCGCCGCGACCTCCACAGCTGACCGGCCCCGGGGGCGTGTCCGGGGGCGCCGGCTGTCCGGGGTGCCGGTCCGGGCACATGGGCAGGCCACACTTACACCGGGGCCAGCTCAGCGCCGAACGGACCGGGGGCTCCCCATGACCGGGGCAGTCGACATTCACGACATGGCTCCGGCCCGTTCGGCGGCCTGACGGCGGGGCCGGGAGGCCATGTCCCAGTCATTCCGTACGGAGAGCATGCGGCCCCGTGCCTCGGCCGGTTCGCGCGCAGGCCGCGCCGAGCCGTGCCTGCGGCAGCCGTCCACCGAGCCGGACGTGAGAACGGCGGACGCGGCTGAGAAGTGAACGGCGCCCGGTATCGCGGCGTCTCCCGCTGTCCGGCGGGCCATCCGCGCGGGACGGGGTGTCCCGCTGTCATCTGTGTGCGCTCTCAGCATGTCGCCTGCCTGCCCTTGTCGGCTCAGTAGGGGAGACGCTGCGGAGAGGCAGGCCCGACGTCTGTGTCACTTCGGCAACCCATCGAGTCGAAATGACACGCGATGGTTTACAGAGGGAGTCCGACGAGGTCCGCCATATCTCTCATCTCCCTGGTCAGAGTCCGGCGGCCCTTCACCACCCTGCCGAGGATGTCGCGCGCGTACCGCTGATTCGGCAGCCACTCGGGACTGCTCGCCCTGATCTGTTCGAGCTTGCCGAAGGCGTCCGCGTACCGGCCCGTCTTGGCATTGGCGTCGGCGACATCGAGTAGATGACGGAGAGTTCCGTGAACTGATCGCGGGCAAAGTGATGCAGCGTCTCCCGTGCTGCCGCCCGCACCCCGGCGACCGTCGGGAGCTCGTCGTCGCGGCCGATGCCGAGCGGCGGCAGCTCCAGGGCCGCACGGACGGCTACCCACTGATCCACCGTGGCGGCGCCGCGTCCCCCTGGGCAGGGCACGGCCCGGCCGGGGTGAACCCCCGCCGGGCCGAGGAGGACTGTTCTAGAAGGTCAGCCCGGCGAGCCAGTCCCGCCAGGCCCGTTCGATCGGCTCGATGTCCGCGTCCGCCGTGAAGATGTGGTGGCCGAGGACGACGACGTTGCCCCGGTCCGGGCCGGAGTGGATGAACCGGTAGAGGCCGTCGTCGGTGCGTACGCCCAGGAAGGTCGGCGCGGCCAGGTAGTCGACGACGCCCTCGATCGGCGGGGCGCCCGGCGCGGCCAGCCGGACCGCGTCGCCCTCGGCGAGGCCGGCGGGCAGCCCGAGCGCGTCCCTCAGGACCGCCCACGCCCGCTCGGGCCCGGCCGCCCCCGGGCGGAAGGCGGCCACGGGCTTCGCGACCCGGCCGGGGAAGTGGGTGAGGTAGGTGGCGAGGGTGTGCAGATACATGTCCCACCCGACGGCCATGGCCTCGTACTCGGTCTCCCAGTCGTCGCCCAGGACACCGCTCTGTACGAGCCGCAGGACGGTACTGCCCTGGTCACGGCCCTCGACCAGGAACTCCAGCGCCATGAACGATCCGTCGTCGCCCTCGGCCGAGCGGTGCGCGAAGCGCAGGGGCGGCTCCCACGCGGTGACGGTGGACTCCTGGACATGGCCGCCCAGGTCCATGCCGTTCCGGCCGCCCACACCCGGCGTCACCTCGTTGCGGCCCATGAACCAGGAGTCGATTCCCGGGCCCGTCGCGATCGCGTCCCAGACCTCCTCGGGCGTCGCGTCCAGCGCGATCTCTTTGCGTAGCTCGAACTTGTGCGACATCTCGGGATCTCTCGTTCTCTCGTACTTCAGTGGGGACCGTACCGGACGGGTCCGCGAGGCTGTGCCGTTCCTGGCCGCGGGCGGCGGGGCGGCCCCGCCCCTCTCCCCTGCGCGGGTCCGCGGGCGGCGGAACTGCCCCAGGCGGCCCACACGGCGCCTGCGCGCCGGTCGGCCGCCGGTGGCGACGCGATCTCGTCCGGTCAGTCGGTGGCCGGGGCGTAGGTCAGGTGCAGCACCCCGTTGTCGAAGGTCCGGCTCCCGGTGAGGGCCAGCTTCGACGTCGGTACGCCCTCGGGGAAGAGCCGAGGACCGGTGCCGTGCACCTCGGGGTAGACGACCAGGTGGAGTTCGTCGACCAGGCCGTCGGCGAGCAGCGCCCGCACCAGGGTGCCGCTGCCGCTGACGTAGATCCCTCCGTCGACGCTGTCCTTGAACCGGCGGATGGTATCGGTGTCGTACCCGCCGAGCACGGTCGAGTTGTTCCAGTCGGCGTCTTTCAGAGTCGACGAGACGACGTACTTGGGGGTCTCGTTCATGAACGGTGCGCCGGGGTCGTCGGCCATGGAACGGGATGACCAGGCCGGCGCGAACTCCTCGTAGGTGGTCCGGCCGAGCAGGATCGCCGCGCACGATTCCGTGAAGCCGCCGATGGACTCGGCCATTTCGGGGGTGAACCCGTAGTCGACCGTCCAGGTCGGCGCGTCGATCACTCCGTCGAGGGTGATGAACTCCTGGACCTTGATCGTTCCCATGATGATCTCCTTCTGTGGTCAATGCGGTTCTGTGGTCAGTCTGGTTCTGTGGTCGATCCGGCCGTGGTTGTCTCCGCGGCCTGTCGTACTGGTGGTGTTGTCCCTGGGCGGACAGCCGAGCCTTCGGTCGAGGTCGGGGTCCGGTTCGGGTCTCAGCCAGCCGCGGGCTTTGTGTCGCCGCCCGCCCCGCCGCCGGGCACCGCGCCGCCGGGCACCGCACCCTCTCCCGTCGCGCCCTCGCGGCGGAGCATCGGCAGCAGGGCGACGGCCACGACGACATGGAGCACCACGAGCGCGGTCCTGGTCGCGGAGGTGGCCTGCTCCAGGCCGATCGGCACGAAGGACAGGACCAGTACGGCCGCGGCGAGCACGCTCCAGATGAGCCGGGCACGGCGGGTGTAACGCTCCAGCAGCGCCAGGACGCCCCACCCGAGCAGCGCGGGCAGCAGGGTGAAGGCGATGATCTCCGGCAGGATCAGCGTGTGCCCCTCGGTCTTGCCGGGGTCGGTGATCACGAAGTCGGTGCCCAGCGCGCGGGCGGTGAGGAAGATCGCGGTGTTGGCCACCACGGCGACACCGACGGCCTTGGCCCTCAGGCGCCGCCGCCCGGCCGTCACGGCTGACGCGTCCGTCACGGTCGGCGCGTCCGTCACGGTCGGCGCGTCCGTCACGGTCGGCGCGTCCGTCGCGGTTGTTGTGGAAGTCGGGGCGATCACAGTCGTGGTGGCCATGTCAGGATTCCTTTGTCTCAGGGTTGCCCGCCTGCTGGTTGACACTCGGGTGGAGGGCGACGACGACGCGGTGGTCGCGCCCGCCCTCGGCGTTTTCGGTGTGGTACTTGGAGACCAGGGCGGTGACCGCGCCGGCCAGCTCCTCGGCGAACGCGGCACGGTCGGCCGCCGAGGCGAAGCGCACCCGGCCGTCGATCGCGAACGTCGCCACGCGCTTGCGCGCCTTGGCCGCGCCGGTGAGCAACGCCCCTACGTCGCCGACGAGTTGGGCGGCCACCGCAAGCAGCCACCGCGCCGACAGCTGATCGGGGAAGCGCGACGGATCGGGCCGCACCCCCGCCATCGCCACGGGCGAGATCACGAAGGACTCCGCCGTGGCCCGCATGACGCGCTCGGTCACATTGCCCTTGCGGCGCTCCTCGACCAGCTCGATCAGGCCGTGCCGCTCAAGGGCTTTCAGGTGGTAGTTGACCTTCTGCCGGGGCAGGCCGACCTTGGCCGCCAACATCGTCGCCGATGCGGGCTCGACCGCCAGCGCGGCCAGCAGCCGGGCCCGCATCGGGTCGAGCGACGCCTCGGCCGCCGCCGCATCCTCGATCACCGCTACTTCGAACATGACCCCACCTTCACACCGACCATCCAAACTGTCAAGACAATTTTTTTTGTCGGTACGCGAAGGGTCCGCGCCGGACGACCCGCGCGGGACCGATTCACGGCTGCCGAGTACCGATCCGGGGCTGCCGAATGGCGGTGGCGGGGCTGCGGCTCGATGGGTTCGCCCGCCCGGCGAAGACTCCACGCACGAGCTCGTACGGTGACCGGCCCGAGGCGTACGCCCCCCAGCCGGACGTGGACCTCACCCGGCTCCGCAAGCAAGGCGTGGCCGACACCGTCGCCGGTCAAGCCGCCCGGGGCGGCCGGCAGCTCATGGAGGGTGAGGCAGGCACCGCCCGGCGACGACCGCCGCCTGTCACCTGCGGCGACGGGCAGGGGCAAGCCGGGAGACGGTGATCCGAGCCGCGGTCAGCGTGCTGTGCGCTGGTCGATGAGTGCGGCCAAGCCGTCCAGGATGCGCTGCAGCCCGAACTCCCATGCCTGGTCCTGCCCACCGGTTCGGGCTGCTGACGCGAGGGCCGCCGCGAGTGCGGGGAATCGCTCGCCGTGTTCCCGCATCAAGCCGCCGAGGAGGGCGCCCAGTTGGGCCTCGGAGTTACCCGCGGGCCCTGCGGCACGGGCCTGCTGGGTGATACCGCGTACGTGACCGACCAGCAGGACGGCCGCGTCCATCCGTTCGGTGCCGCTCAGCCCCGTACCGTCCAGGGCGGAGACGGCACGCTCCAGCCAGGACAGCTCCCCCGGTCCTGTGATCCGCGGCCCGACGGTGGCGTCCAGCACCCAGGAGTGCCGGTGAAAGACGTCGATCAGCTGACGGGCCCATTCCTCCAGTTGCTCACGCCAGCCGCCGCGTCCCGCCTTCGCCGCCGGGTACGGGCCGATCGCGGTCTCCACCATCAGAGCGACCAGCTCGGCCTTGCCCGGCACGTATCGGTACAGCGCCATCTTGGTCACGCCCAGCTGCGCGGCGACCCGCTGCATGGACACATCGGCCAGCCCTGCCGAGTCGGCGATCTCGATCCCGGCCCGCGCGATGCGCTCCAGGTCGAGTGTCGGCCTGGGTCCCCGCGCGGGCCTGGGGTGCGGTCCCCACAGCAGTCGCACCACCTCGGCGTGCCCGTCACCCATGGCTGCCGCCCTTCGTCGTCGAACTGGCCCCGGCCCTGCGCGGCGGCGGTCAGGCTGTGGATTTCCGCGGTGAAACGCACCTGACCGTGCTGGAACGGATGGGTCTGATCCCCGGGCTACGACGCATCCGGACCGGCGGCAGCCCGATGCGCTTCGTCGACGAACTCGGCCGGACGCTGCTGCACCTGCCGGCCGAGTTCGCCGGCGGTGAGATCGAGGTGCTCCGCGGAGACCTGGCCCGCGTGCTGTACGAGCACAGCCTCCCCCACACGGAGTACGTCTTCGGCGACTCGATCACCGGCCTCACCGAGACCTCCTCCGGCGTGCGGGTCGACTTCCGGCGCGGAGCCTCACGGGACTTCGACCTGGTCATCGGCGCGGACGGGCTGCACTCCCACGTCCGTCGCCTCGCCTTCGGCCCGCAGAAGGACTTCGTGAGCCACCTCGGTTACTACGCCGCCGCCTGGCAGCTGCCCAACGACCTGGGCCTGGGAAAGGGCTCGATCGGCTACAACGTCCCGGGGCGGCTCGCCTCCGTCGGCGCCGACCACCGGGACCCAGCACGGGCAGGGGCGTTCTTCGTCTTCGCCGCGCCTGAGCTGTCGTACAACCGCCACGACGCCGAAGAGCAGAAGCAGCTGATCGACGACGCGTTCTCCGGCCTCGGCTGGGAGGTGCCGCGCCTGCTCGCCTCGCTGCACCAGGCCCCCGATCTGTACTTCGACTCGATCAGCCGGGCGGACGTGGACACCTGGTCCACGGGACGCGTGTGCCTCGTCGGGGACGCCGCCTGCGGGGCCACCATCGGCGGCATGGGCACGGGAACCGCGGTGGTCGCCGCCTATGTGCTGGCCGGCGAACTCGCACAAGCCCGGAACGACCACCGCGCGGCCTTCACCCGGTACGAGAGCAGGCTCCGCACATACGCCCGGGGCTGTCAGTCAGGCGGCGACCGCACCGGGAAGTTCCTCGCACCCGGCACCGCCACCGGCATACGTTTACGCAACGTCCTGCTGTCCCGTCCGTTCCTCCTGAACGGAATGCTCAGGCTGGGGGAGAAAGTCAGCAGCACCGTGGCCCTGCCCGACTATCCCGCCGACCCCGGCCGCGTTGGCCGGTGACCGCCCCGGCCCGCCGGACCGGCCTCCGCCGCCGAAACAGTCCGACGGCCCCGCCGGACCCACCGGACCGTGGCGGCGACCGCCACCGCACCGGACGCGACGGCCTCACGACGGCTGCTCCGTTACTCCGTCTCCTCGACCACGGCCCAGTCGTCACCGGCCATCCCGTCGAACGTCGGCAGCCAGGGCTCCGCGACGCCCCGACTCCCCTTGTGCGGACGCACGAACACCGCGTGCCCGACAAGGTCCCTGACCGCTCCGTCCGGTGTTCGCACCTCCCGGGACGGCTCCCAGTACACGTACTTGCCCGGCTCGACCCAGCTGGTGCGCGTCACCCGGGCCCCGGCCTTGATCGCACGCAGTGCCTCTGAAAAGTCCACGCGCTCCACGGTACGCCGGAGGTACCCGGGCCGACCCGAGGTCGACCGGTCACCGTGGGCGGGCAGCGGAGGCCGGAACCACAGGCGCGGGCGGCGGTGTCATGGGCGTTCCACCGGACAGGGCGCCGAGGCCGCCCGTACGCCATGGCCGAAGGACCCTGCGAGCACACCCCGTACTACAGCTCCACCTTCAGCTCGTGCACACCCCGGATCACATAGCCCGGCTTCCACTCGGGCTCGCCCGTCAGCCGCATCGCCGGGGCCTCCCGGAGCAGTTCGCCGAAGACGGCGGTCAGCTCGATACGGGCGAGGGGGGCGCCGAGGCAGTAGTGGATGCCCGCGCCGAAGGTGACGTGGGGGTTCTCCTCGCGGGAGAGGTCGAGCTCCTCCGGGCGGTCGAAGCGCTCCGGGTCGCGGTTGGCCGAGCCGAGGAGGAGGGCGAGTTCGGAGCCGCGCGGGATGAGCGTGCCGTCGATCTCGATGTCGTCGAGGACCCAGCGCTCGAACATCTGGAGCGGGGTGTCGTACCGCAGCAGCTCCTCCACGGCCGTGGACAGCAGGGAGTGGTCGGCGCGCAGCGCCGCGAGCTGCCCGGGGTGCCGGAAGAGGGTCCACCAGCCGTTGGTCGTGGTGTTGACGGTCGCCTCGTGGCCCGCGTTCAGCAACAGCACACAGGTGGAGACCATCTCCTGCTCGCTGAGCCGGCCCGCCCGGCCGGGTCCGCCGGGTCCGCCCTCCTCGTCCTCGTACGCGGCGATCAGCGCCGAGATCAGGTCGTCGCCCGGCGTCCGGTGCCGCTCGGAGATCAGCTCGCGCAGATACGCCGAGAACTCCAGCGACGCCGTGACCGCCTTCCTCGCCGTCTCCTCGGAGGGGTTCAGCTCGTACATCCCGCAGATGTCCGCCGACCAGGGCCGCAGCAGCGGCCGGTCCGGCTCCGGGATGCCCAGCATCTCCGCGATGACGGCGACCGGCAGCGGCTCGGCGACATCGGCGAGCAGATCCCCGCCGCCCTCGCGCTTCAGATCCGCGACCAGCCCGGCGGCCAGCCGCTCCACGGTCGGCTCCAGCGCGGCCACGGTCCGGGGCGTGAACGCCTTGGTGACGAGCCGCCGGATACGTGTGTGGTCGGGGGCCTCCAGATCGAGGAGGCCGTTGTCGTTCAGGGTGTGGAACGGCTCGTGCTCGGGGGGCGGGGGCGTACGCCCGAACTCCTCGTGCGTGAAGCGGTGCAGATACGTACGCCCCAGGCGCCGGTCCCTCAGCAGCGCCGACACGTCCGCGTGGTGCGGTACGAGCCACTGACGCGTCGGCTCGAACCAGTGCACCCGCCCGCCGGCCCGCAGCCGCCGGTACGCGGGATACGGATCGGCGACGAAGCCGGGCGACCACGGTTCGAAACGTGCGTTCATACGCGGACGCTAACCTCCGCGGCCCGGCGTCGGCCAGACCGGATCACCGGTCCTGCCCGGCATCCCGGGGGCGGGGGACCTCGGCGTCAGGAGGGCGTGACCAGTCTCGCCTCGTACGCGAACACCGCGGCCTGCGTCCGGTCCCGCAGGCCCAGCTTCACCAGCACCCGGCTCACATGCGTCTTGATCGTGGATTCGGCGACCACCAGGCGCGTGGCGATCTCCGCGTTCGACAGCCCCTGGGCGATCAGCACCAGCACCTCCGTCTCGCGCTCGGTGAGATCCCCGATCTGCACCAGCGCGGGCACCCTCGGGCTCTGGCTGAGCTTCGAGAACTCCGTGATCAGCCGCCGTGTCACCGTCGGTGCGAGCAGCGCCTCCCCCGCGGCGACGACCCGCACCCCTTCGGCGAGCTGCCGCGCGGAGGCGTCCTTGAGCAGAAACCCGGACGCCCCCGCGCGCAGCGCCTGGTAGACGTACTCGTCGAGGTCGAACGTCGTCAGCACCAGCACCTTGGAGTCGGCGTGCGCGGCGACGATCTCGCGGGTGGCCTCGATGCCGTTCAGCTCGGGCATCCGGATGTCCATCAGCACCACGTCCGGCCCCAGCTCGGCGACCTTGTCGACGGCCTCGCGGCCGTTGACCGCCTCGCCGACGACCTCGATGCCGGGCATGGCGTTGAGGAGGACGGAGAACCCCTCGCGGACCATCATCTGGTCGTCGACGATCAGCACCCGGATCGGCTGCCCGGTCATGACGTCTCCTCCGCGGCGACGGCGGGCTCGCCCGGGGTGACGGGGATGTAGGCGGCCACCTCGTAGCCGCCGTCGGCGGTCTCCTCGGCGGTCATCTCACCGTTCAGCATCGTCACCCTCTCCCGCATGCCCGTGATCCCGTGCCCGGCGCCCGGCGACGGCTTGACCAGCCCCTGGGCCGCGGTGTTCACGATCCGCAGGCCCAGCCCGCCGAGCACATAGGAGATCTCGACCCTGGCCGTCGAGCCGGGGGCGTGCCGCAGCGCGTTGCTCAGCGCCTCCTGGATGATCCGGTACGCCGACAGCTCGACGCCCGGCGGCAGGACCCGTACCGCCCCGGTGACCGCCTTCTCCGCCTCCAGACCCGCGACACGGACGTTGGCGAGGAGATGGTCCAGATCGGCGAGTACCGGCTGGGGCGCGTCGGGGGCCTCGTAGTCCTCCGCGCGTACGACTCCGAGGATGCGGCGCAGCTCGGTCAGCGCGGCCACCGCGTTCTCCCGGATCGTCACGAACGCCTGCTCCAGCTCGGGCGGCGGGTTCTCGACGCGGTAGGGAGCGGCTTCCGCCTGGATCGCCACCACCGACATATGGTGCGCGACCACGTCGTGCAGTTCGCGGGCGATGGTCGTGCGCTCTTCGAGGAGGGTCCGCTTGTCCCGCTCGACGGCCGTGACGCTCTGCTGCTCGGCGACCTTCTTCTCGGCGGTCCGCCGCACATTGACGACGGTCGCCATCAGCAGGATCAGCGCCGAGACGATGAGCATCTGCGGGATGTCGCTGTCGGAGTACCTGAGAACCAGCATGTCGGCGATCAGACCGCTGAGGGCCGTGAGCACCCACATCCAGACCGCGGTACGCGGCCGGGTCCGCAGGGTCATCACCGTCATCACCATGAGGTGTGCGATGAACGAGGCGGCGGACCACGGCCACGGCCCGAAGTTGTCGGTCACCGACAGAAGGGGCGCCGACACCAGGGAGATCCAGAACGCGGCCACCGGTCTGACCAGTGCCATCGCCATGATCACCGCCGGGGCCACACCGAGCGCCATGCTCGTGGGGTAGGCCCCGTAGGAGGCGGTCACGATGAGGAACGTGAACCCCGCCACCGCCAGGATCAGGGCGTGCGGAGTCCACTTCGCGAAACGCTGCACCCGTGGCGGCAGATGGCGCAGGAACGGCCCCTCCGGCCTCAGCGGCGGCAGCGGCCGGTAGGCGAACGCGTCTTGGAAGAGATCCTGCCGCAGACCCCGGAGGGCTCCGACGGCCAGGCGGTATTCGGGGCTTCGGATCGTCTCGGTCACCTACAGAACGGTAGGCGGCGTTCCGGGCGAGGTCGTCAGGCTCACTATGGATCCTCCCCCGTCCCTCCTGAGGACTACGAAGGGTTCCCACCGACCCGATTCCGGCCGGGCGACGCGGCTCCCGGCAGCCAGAGGGGCCGCCATCGCGGATGAACGCCCCTGCGAGAACCGATTCTGGTCCCGCACCGGATTCCGGTGCGGGACCGCGTCCCGGTGTCGCGCGGATCAGTGGAAGGGGCGGCCCTCGCGGGCGTACTGGGCGGCGGAGCGGTAGATGTTGACCGCCATCAGGCTCTCCTCCGCCTCGGCCCGTGCCTCGTAGACCGCGGCGGCCTCGGCCCGTACCCGCTCGTCCGCCGGGTCGGTCTCGACGGCCCAGTCGGCGAGGTGGCACGCCAGCCGCAGATCACCCGCCTTCCCGGCCAGGGCGGCGCGGGCGAGCAGTGCCTCGATTCCGCCGGCGAGTTCGCCGACCAGGGCCGCGACGTCCCGGCGCGGTGCGGGTTTCAGCTCGCTGGGCCGGCCCGAGTACCAGCCCCCGTAGTAGCGGATGACGTTGCGGACGAGGAAGTCGGCCTCGTCGTAGACCGGGCGGAGCCAGGGCGAGTCGGTGGACGGAGGGGTGACGCGCTCGACGATGTCGGTGTGCGGCGGGGCCCCCTCGTTGAGCGCGGCGAGGGTCTGCTCGACGATCGAGTCGAGATAGTCGGCCGTCTCCACGAGCAGCCGCTGGACGGTCTCGGGGTCGTCCACGATCGGGGCGCCGTGCCCGGAGCACAGGGTGCGGGGGTGCAGGGCGGCCATGGCGCGCAGCGCGTCGGCCCACTCCCAGGCGGAGCGCTGCACCTGCTGCGGGTTGCCCGCGTTGGGTACGGCCCAGATGACCAGGTCGCCGGGGCAGAGCACGCGGTGTTCGGGGTTCCACACCCAGGTGTGGTCGTCGGTCTCGCCCCGGGCGTGGTGCAGTTCGAAGGTCAGCCCGCCGGCCTCGACGGTCAGCGTGTCCGCGTACAGGGTGTCCGGCGGGATCGGCGGCGGCGTGAACCGGACGGGCTTTTTGGTCACATCGCCGGAGGCCTGCCGGGCGTTGATCGCCTCGTTGTAGCCGCGCGTGCGGGTGTAGCGGGCGGAGCGGGCGGGCAGCGCGGAGTGCGCGATCACCCGCGGGGCGCTCTGGCCGGGCAGCAGGAAGGCGGGCAGGCCGTACGCGTGGTCGAGGTGGCCGTGGGTGTAGACGGCGGTGTGCACCGGCGCCTGGGTGAACTCGCGCAGCCCGCGGGCCAGTTTGGGGGCCTGCGCCTCGGTGCCGGTGTCGACGAGGACCAGTCCCTCGCGTGTCTCGAAGGCCGTGACACCGGAAACCAGCGCGGTGTGCCAGACGCGGTCGGCGACCTCGAAGGGGCCGCCCCGCCAGAAGAACCCGGCCTTCTCGGGCGATTGCTGGGGGCCGTGGAACAGAGCCGACGTGGGATTGCGGGACATCGTGTCCTCCTCTGGGTGCGCGGATTCTCCTGGACTCCCTCTTGATCAGATGCATAATGCATTCTAAGGTGGCCTCAAGGCTAGACCCGGGGCCGGGGATTCCACCGCACGGCCCGGCCGCCGGGGTGGGGCACCGGCCGCGACCGGCTCACCCGCCTCACCTGCGGCGCCGGTGCGCTTCCGGCCCGGGAACACCGTTCACGAAGGGACGTCATGTCGCAGCACCGCCGCCCCACCGACCCTCACAGCAACTCCACCGGGCTCGACGCCGTGATCGTCGGGGCCGGCTTCGCCGGCCTGTACATGCTGCACAAGCTGCGGGGCCTGGGCCTTGAGGCCGTGGTCCTGGAAGCGGGCGACGGGGTGGGCGGCACCTGGTACTGGAACCGCTACCCCGGCGCCCGTGTGGACGTGGAGGCCATCCACTACTCGTACTCCTTCTCACCCGAGCTGGAGCAGGAGTGGGAATGGCAGGAACGCTACCCGGCCCAGCCGGAGATCCTCCGCTACCTCGACCACGTCGCCGACCGCTTCGATCTGCGCCGTGACATCCGCCTGTCCACCCGCGTCAGCGCAGCCGCCTACGACGACACCGCCGCCCGCTGGACGGTCACCACCGACCGGGGCGAGACCTACGACGCCCGCTTCTGCGTGATGGCCACCGGCTGTCTCTCCTCCTCCCGGGTGCCGGACATCAAGGGACTGGAGACCTTCGACGGGCCCTGGTACCACACCGCCCGCTGGCCCCACGAGGGTGTGGACTTCACCGGCCTGCGCGTCGGCGTGATCGGCACCGGCTCCTCCGGGATCCAGTCGATCCCGCTGATCGCCGAACAGGCCGCCGAGCTGACCGTCTTCCAGCGCACCCCCGCCTACAGCCTGCCCGCCCGCAACCGGCCGCTCGACCCGGCCGAAGTACGCGCCGCCAAAGCCCGCTACCCCCTGCTCCGGGCCGAGGCCCGCACCTCACCCGTCGGCCTCCCCGGCCTGCCCCACCCGGCCGGCAGCGCCCTCGACGCGACCGAGGAGGAGCGCCGCGCGCGCTACACCGAGCGCTGGGAGGAAGGCCTGCTCCACGGCCTGGTGTTCACCTACACCGACATCCTCACCGACCCCCGGGCCAACCGGACCGTCGCCGACTTCGTCCGCGAGAAGATACGCGAGACCGTCACCGACCCCACCGCCGCCGATCTGCTGTGCCCCGCCGACCACCCCTTCGGCACCAAGCGGCCCGCCCTCGACACCGGCTACTACGCCGCCTACAACCGCGACCACGTCCGCCTCGTCGACATCCGCAGTGCACCCATCACCCGGATCAGCACGCGCGGCGTCGTGACCGCCGACGCCGAGTACCCCCTCGACGCCCTGGTCCTCGCCACCGGCTTCGACGCCATGACCGGCACCCTCAACGCCATCGACATCCGCGGCCGCGCCGGACTCCCCCTGCGCGACAAATGGGCGGCCGGACCCCTCACCTACCTCGGACTCCAGAGCGCGGGCTTCCCCAACCTGTTCATCGTCGCCGGCCCCGGCAGCCCGTCCGTGCTCACCAACATGGTGACCGCCATCGAGCAGCACGTGGAATGGATCGCGGACTGCGTCCTGCACATGCGCACCAGCGGCACGGACGCCATCGAGGCGACCGAGGAGGCCGAGACCGCCTGGGTCGATCACGTCAACGAGGTGAGCGGCGCGATGCTCTACTCCGAGGCCGACTCCTGGTACCTCGGCGCGAACGTCCCCGGCAAACCCCGCGTGTTCATGCCGTACGCCGGCGGCCTCGGCACCTACCGCGGACACTGCGACGCCGTCGCCACCGCGGGATACGAAGGATTCGTTCTTTCCGCCGGGCAGCCGCAGGATGTGGACCAGCGGACAAACGGACCAGCAGAACGAGCGGGACAAGCGGACAAGCGGAATGAGGAGCAGCAGGAATGACGGAGTTCACGATGCCGGCGACCCGCGGTAAGGCGGTGCTGGAGCAGTTGCGCCAGGAGATCATCAGCGGTGAGCTGGAGCCGGGCGCACCGGTCAGGGACGCGGAGATCGCCGGCCGCCTCGGGGTGAGCATCACCCCCGTACGGGAGGCGATCGCCCAGCTCGGTCTCGAACGCCTGGTCGATATCCAGCCCAACCGCAAGCGGACCGTCATCGTCCTGACCCGCAAGTCCGCGCTGGAACTGATGGATGTGGTGGAGCTGCTGAACTGCACGGGCTTCGCCTGGGGTGTCGGACACCTGGAGGACGGCGATCTGCTACGGCTGCGCGCCCGTCTGGGCGAGTTCGAAGCCGCCCTCGCGGCAGGCGACCTGGCGGCGGCGAGCCGGGCGGGCCTGGCCTTCGGGAACGTCGTCATCGGCGCCTGCGGCAACCGCGAACTCCTGCACCAGATCGACCTCGTCCTCGCCCGCACCCGCAGACTCTTCGCCCTCGTCACCGACCAGCCACCCGTATGGGACATCTGGCTCCAGGGCTGCCGCCAAGTCCTCACCCACCTCGAAAACCAGGAGAAGGACGCGGCCGTGAACCGCTACCGCGAGATATACACCGACTTGCGCGCCCGGGTCTCGGAGCTTCCCCTGCCAGGGAACCCGGCGGAATGATCAGACGGCGGGCTGCCGCCGTCCGTCGCAAGCCCTGCCCTGCCCTGCCCTGCCCTGCCCCGAAGAGAGATACACGTCATGTCCGCTTCTCCCCAGAACACCTCCCGTTCCCCCGAGGACCGCGAGTTCGAAGGCCGTACGGCCTTCGTCACCGGCGGTGCGTCCGGCATCGGCTACGCGGCCTGCCGGCTCCTGTCCGCACGGGGCGCCGCCGTGGCCGTCGCCGACCCCGACCAACAGGCCGCTGAGGCGCTCGCCGAGCAGCTGACGGCCGACGGCGGCACCGCCATCGGACTCGCCGTCGACGTCGCCGACCCCGAGTCCGTACGGGTGGCGGTCGACACCACCGTCCAGCGGCTGGGCGCCCTCCGTCTCGCCGTGAACAACGCCGGGACCTCCGGCACCGTCGCCCCCCTCGCCGACTACCCCCTCGCGGACTGGCGCCGCGTGATGTCCGTCAACCTCGACGGAATCTTCCACTCCCTGCGATACGAACTGCCCGCGATGAGCGAGGCCGGCGGCGGCGCGGTGGTCAACGTCGCCTCCGTCATGGGAACCGTCGCCACCCCCGGAGGCAGCGCCTACGTCGCCTCCAAGCACGGAGTGATCGGCCTGACGAAGACCGCGGCCCTCGAATACGCGGCCCACGGCATCCGCGTGAACGCCGTCGGGCCGGGCTTCATCGACACCCCGCTGCTGCACATGGTGAACGACGAACGGCGGGCGGCCCTGATCGACCTCCACCCGGTGGGACGCCTCGGCACCTCGGAGGAGGTCGCCGAGATCATCTGCTTCCTGCTCTCCGACCGAGCCTCGTTCATCCAGGGCAGCCACCACCTCGTCGACGGCGGCTACACCGCCCGCTGACACGGAACACCCGCACACGGCAGATCCAGGGGTGCCCGATCGCCCGGGACACCGTCCCGGGCGCCCCGGCGAGTGCCGGAACGCCGTGAGCTGTCCGGCGGCGGGTCAGGTGAGGCTCGCGGCCTGATCCCTGGTGCTCGGGGGCGCGTTCTCGCGGCGCGGGAGCAGCAGCGGCGTGGCCAGGAGGACCACTCCGGCGGCCGCGATCGCGGTGCGGGGGCCGGTGATGACGGCCAGCAGCCCCCACCCGGCGGTCAGGGCCGCGATGGCGGCGCTGACGCTGACCGACCACGCGGTCAGGGTGCGGGCGACCCGGTCGGGGCCGGTGTGGTGGAGCCGGTAGGTGGCCAGCACCGGGTTGAACAGGCCGCAGCAGGTCACCAGGCCGAGCTGGACGGTGATGACCAGTACCATCCCGGGGACGCCGGGCTGGACGAACGCCAGTCCGAGGGGCCAGCACGCGCGCAGTGTCCCGGCGGTGAGGAGCACCCTGTGCTGCCCGAACCGCGCCACGAGTCGGTGCGCGAGGCGTGAGCCGATGAGGCCACCGACGCAAGGGGCCGCGAACACGAGACCGTACTGCCAGGGTGCGAATCCGAGATCGCGCAGCAGGAGCAGGGCGAGCAGCGGCTCGGAGGCCATGATCAGGCCGTTGACCGCGATCGTGTTGAGGAACAGCGGGCGCAGCACGGGGTGGTCGAGGATGTGGCGCCATCCTTCGAGCAGATCGCGTGCGCGCAGCCGCCGCGGTGCACCGGTCCGCGCGGGGCGCGGTTCCGTCCCGCCGATGGCGCGGATGCCCAGCGCCGAGAGCAGGTAGCTGACCGCATCGGCGACCACGGTCGTCACCGGGCCGAACAGCCCGATCGCGGCCCCTCCGAGCGGTGGTCCGACCATGATCGCGGTCCATGTCGTGGACTCGAACCGGCCGTTCGCGACGAGCAGGTCCTCCGGCGGCACGAGCGTCTTCAGATACGCACCGCCGGCCGCCTTGAAGGCGATGTCGGCCGCGGCGACGACGACGGAGACGACGAGGAGCTGGGCGAAGCCGAGCCACCCGAGCGCGAAGGCGGCGGGGACGCTCACCAGCGCCGTGAACCGGGTCAGGTCCATCGCCACCATGACCGGCCGTTTACGGCGGAACTCCACCCACGGGCCGAGCGGCACCGCCACCAGGGCCCCCACTGCCCGCCCCGCGGCGGACAGCGCCGCCACCTGGGCCGGCCCGGAGTCCAGCACGAGGAGAGCGATCAGGGGAAACGCACCGAACCCGATCGAGGTGCCGTACGCGCTGACGGCATACGCGGCCCACAGCCGCCCGAAGCGCCGCCCCAGCGCCCGCCGAGCTGCCATACCTGACGCGCCTCTCGCCGATCCGGACGACCACACGCTGGCCAACGGCATTGAAGCGAGTGGCGGACTGCGAGATCAAACAACCGATCAGCCGTGAAAGCACAACCATTCGTTGTGCCGCCTCCCCTGGCCGGTGTGGATCTCGGTGCGCGGTCCACCCGCGCACCGAGCCACCCGCCCCGCGACCGCGCTACGCGCGAAACGTCCCCGCCCGCTCCCGCGCCCACTGCGTGAACCGCCTCGGAGCGCGGCCCGTCACACGCTCCACCGTGTCCGCGACCGTCCGCCCCACCTCCGGCGTGTCCCGGTACACGAGCAGCAGGAACTCGATCACGTCATCCGGCTGCCCCGCCGCGCGCCACTGCGCCACCGCCTCCTCCTCGGTCAGGGTGACGAGCCGGATCTCCCTCCCCCGCGCCGCCGCGAGCGCCTCCGTCTTGTCCTTGACGGTGAGGATTTCCGGGCCGGTGACCACGTACTCCTGTCCGCCGTGCCCCTCCTCCGTCATCGCGACCGCCGCCACCGCGCCGATGTCCGCCTCGTGGACCATCGCGCTGAGCCGGTCCGTGAAGGGCTCCCGCACCTCGTCGTGGTCGCGGACCCCCTCCGCCCACTCCAGCGCGTTGGACATGAACTCGACCGGCATGACCACGGTCCACGCGATGTCACCGGCCCGGACCGCGTCCTCCAGCGGGGTCGGCCCGCCGCCGTGCAGCACGGTGATCCGCCGTACACCGGCCTCCTCCGCCAGCTCCAGGATGCGGGGGCCCGTCTCCAGCGGGGTGAAGTACGGGCCGCCGAAGGTGATCAGATGGAGCCCGGTCACGCCCTCCAGGGCCGCGGCCAGCGACTCGGGCTCGGTGAGGTCGCCCCGTACGACCTCGACGCCCTCCGGGAGATCCGCCGTCGCGGGATCCCGGGTCAGCGCACGCACGGCGTGCCCCCGGTCGAGCAGTTCTCGGACCACCTGGCGGCCCACGGTTCCGGTTGCCCCGGTTACGAGATTCGTCATGGAGCCACCGTAGGAACACTTGCGGACAGCTACGGTCCTCAATCACCCGCGAACGGGTTCAACCGCCCCTGTGTCACCCCCACAGACCGACACCCTCGGCCGTCACCACACCATCACCACACCCGGCCCCCGCCGTCACCACGCCAGCTGCGCGATCTCCTCCGCCACCACCGCGCACGCGTCCGCCGCCGGATCGATCAGCGGGAAGTGCCCGACGCCCTCCAGGAGCGTGAACCCCACGGTCTCCCCCGCCTTCGCCGCCGCCTCGGCGTACGACTCGGCGACGGTGTACGGAACGGTGATGTCGTCCCGCCCCTGGACGAGGGCCGTGGCGATCCCGGTCGGCAGCAGCGCGGCGGGGTCGGTGTGCGCCCTGCGCTCCTCGAACTCCTCGTCGCCGCCCAGGAGCTGGCGTACCGCTCCACCGCACACGTCCAGTTCCACGGCGCGGGTGAAGTCCGCGATCGGCGCGAGCGCGACCACTCCCCGCAGCGACGGCGGCGCGGGCAGCCGCCACGGCGAGCCCGGGGGCAGTACGTGCCGGGCCGCGGCCCACAGCGCGAGCTGCCCGCCCGCGGAGTGCCCGGTCAGCACCGTGCGCCTGCTGTCCGCCCCGGGCAGCGCCTCCCTGGCGAGCCCGGGCAGCGCGTCCAGCGCGGCGGCCACGTCGTCGAACGTGTCCGGCCACCGCCCCGCGACCGGCTCCTGCGAACCGTCCCCGCCCTCCGCGCGCTGCTGCGGAATCCCCGGCCCGCGCCGGTATTCGACGTTGGCGACGGCGAGCCCGCGCCGGGCCAGGAAGTCGGCGAACGGCGTCACGTGCGCGCGGTCGTACGGCGCCCGCCACGCCCCGCCGTGCAGCAGAACGACGAGCGGCGCGTCCGCCCGCCCGTCGCGGGGCGCGTAGAAGCCGACGACCTGATCGGGATGATCGCCGTACGGAAGGGACACATCCGGTTCGACGGCGGGATGCGAGAACGCCGACTCGGTCTCGGCGGCGTCACGGGCCACGGGGTCCGGCATGCGGTTCCAGCCTTCCGAAGGAGTCGCGCAGTTGACCGCGGACCTCGGCAACCGGTGGACGGGCCCGCGGAAACGACCTGATCAGCGGGGACGGTACCAGTCCCCCCGCCGGTCGGGCCGCCCGTCGTATCAAGCCACCGGAACCTCGTCCAGCACCCGGGCCAGCTCGGCCGCCGCCCGCTCCGTGTCACCGAACCCCGTGTACAGGGGCGTGAAACCGAATCGCAGCACGTCCGGCCTGCGGAGATCCCCGACGACACCCCGTGCGACGAGCCGTTCCATCACGGCGGGCGCCTCGGCGCACCGCAGCGCGACCTGGCTGCCGCGCTCGCTGTGCGCGGCCGGTGTCAGCGGCCGGACCCGGCTCCCCGGCCCGCCCGCGTACGCCTCGACGCACTCCAGGAAGAAGTCGGTCAGGGCCAGGCTCTTCTTCCGTACCGACTCCATCGTGATCCCGTCCCAGACGTCCAGCGCCGCGTCCAGGGCCAGCATCGAGAGGATGTCGGGCGTCCCGACCCGCCCGCGCGTCGCGCCGTCCGCCGCCGTGAAGCCGGGGGCCATGGCGAACGGGTCCCGGTGGGAGGTCCAGCCGGGCAGCGGGGAGTCGAAGGCGGCCTGGTGGCGGTGGGCGATGTACAGATACGCCGGTGAACCGGGGCCGCCGTTCAGATACTTGTAGGTGCAGCCGACCGCGAGGTCCACCCCGTGTGTGTCCAGGCCGACCGGAAGCGCGCCCGCGCTGTGGCAGAGGTCCCAGACGGCGACGGCGCCCGCGCCGTGGATCGCGGCCGTCAGCCCGGGCAGATCGTGGAGCCGGCCGCTGCGGTAGTCGACGTGGTTGAGCAGCACGGCCGCGGTGCCGGGCCCCAGGGCGGAGCGCACCTCGTCGGGCCGCACCGGCACGATCCGCCGCCCGGTCATCCGCGCGGCGGACTCGGCCATATAGCCGTCGCTGGGGAAGGTCGCCGCGTCCACGATCACGTCCGTCCGGCCGGGATCCGCGAGCCGTACGGCCCCCACCACGGCCTTGAAGACATTGACGCTGGTGGAGTCGCCCACCACGATCTGCCCCGGCGCGGCCCCCACGAGGGGAGCGATCCGGTCGCCGATCCGCTCGGGCGCGGTCCACCATCCGCTCTCGTCCCAGGAGCGAATGCGCAGCTCACCCCACTGACGGGCGACCACATCGGCGACTCGTGCGGGCACATGCGCGGGCAGCGCGCCCAGCGAGTTGCCGTCCAGATAGACGACCTCGTCGAGGCTGAAGAGTGTGCGCGCGGGCGCCAGCTCATCGGTGGCGTCGAGCGCCGCGGCCCGCTCCCGCAAGGGCATCGCCGGATCCAGGGGCTTCGCCGGCGACGGCGGCCGCCGGTCGTCCGCCCGTTGCTCGTCCGGCCGTTGGCCGTCCTGCCGTTGTCCGTTCCGCGGCCGGTCGTCCTGCCGCCGGTCGTTCCGCGGCCTGGGCTGCTTCGCCTGCTGCGGCTGCTTCGGCTCAGACATGGCTGCGCGCCGTCCACAGCTCGGGGAACACGTTCTTGCGCGCCCGCTTCTCCAGCCAGGCCACCCCCGCCGAGCCGCCCGTGCCGGCCTTGGAGCCCATGGCCCGCCGGGTCGCCACGAGATGGTCGTTGCGCCAGCGCCACACCAGCTCGCCGACATCGGTCAGCGCCTCGCCGAGCCGCACCAGTTCGGTGTCCTGGTCCGGGTCGGCGTACACCTCGGCCCACACCGCCTCGACGGCGTCGCTCGGCTCGTACCGCTGCGAGAGATCGCGCTCCAGCACGGCCTCGGGCACGGCCTTGCCGCGCCGGGCGAGCAGCCTCAGCACCTCGTCGTACAGACTCGGTTCGTGCAGCGCCTTCTCCAGCTCGGTGTGCACCCTCGGGGCGCCCCGGTGCGGGACCAGCATGGACGCGGACTTCTCGCCGAGCAGGAACTCCATGCGCCGGTACATCGCCGACTGGAACCCGGATCCCTCACCCAGCGCGCTGCGGTACGAGTTGAACTGCGCGGGCGTCAGCTGTCCCAGCGGCCTCCAGGACGCGTTGAGCGCCTCCAGTTCCCGTACGGACCGCTTGAGCGCGTCTATCGCCACGGGTACGCGGTCCTCGCGCAGCGCGCGGGTCGCGGTCTCCCACTCGTGGACGACGACGGTGAACCACAACTCCATGACCTGCGTGGTGACCAGGAAGACCATCTCTCCCGGATCGTCCGAGAGGGGGTGCTGGAGATGGGTCAGGACGTCCGCCTGGACGTAGTCCTCATACGGCGTGGTGCCCGCGAAATCCAGATGCGGGGCAGCGTCATGTGACATCGCTGTCTCCTCGACGTCTTCGGGTAGCGGTCCGCCCCTTCCTGCTGGTGAGGGAACCCCGGTCCCCACGCGCACCCTAACTCAAGGTCCGCGCCCTCTCCAGGCTGTGTTTCCGAGGGGCGCGGACCTTTTTTCTCTTGTTTCGACCTGGTGTCCGCCCCGGTCGGTGCTCCAGGAGTCCGGAGGGCGGCCTCCCGGCGGCCGAGTCGGCGGCCGGCGGTCGGCGCCGGCCGTCTCGTCGGCCCTCGCGGCCGCCCGGTGGGCCCTGAGCCGTTCGGGTCGCCACCCGGCCGTTGCCGGTGACCCGCACCCCCGCGGGCGGCCGGCGGCCCGGTGACCCCGCACCTGCCGGGGTGCCCCCGGGGCCGTCGGCTCAGGAGGTCCCGGGGCCGTCAGCCCAGGGTGTCCGCAGCGGTCGGCGACGAGTCCCGCAGGAAGGACGAGCAGCGCTCGTACTCCTCCTGCTCACCGATCGCCTGCGCGGCCCGGGCGAGCGCGTGCAGCGCCCGCAGGAATCCCCGGTTCGGCTCGTGCTCGAAGGGCACGGGACCGTGGCCCTTCCAGCCGCTCCGCCGCAGCGCGTCCAGCCCCCGGTGGTAGCCGGTCCGGGCATACGCGTACGACTCCACGACCCGTCCGTTCTCGAACGCGTCGTCCGCGAGCCGTGCCCAGGCGAGCGAGGACGTCGGATACTTCGCGGCCACATCGGCGGGGTCGCCCCCGGAGGCGAGCAGCTCGCGCGGCTCGGGATCGTCGGGAAGGTGCGTCGGGGGCGGTCCCCCGAGGAGATTTTCATGGATGCCCATGGGTTCCAGTCTCCCTCACCCGGCCGGGCCGCTGCCATGCGGATCCGCACCGGAGCCACCGGCGCGGGCCATCGGCCGCAGCCGCCGCGAGCCGTACGGAACCGCGCGCCGTACGAACCGCGCGCCGGATGCCGCCGGAAGGGATAGTGAACGGTTGGCGGCGGTCGGGCGTCCAAGGACCATGACCGACAAGGGTGCACGGATACTTCTCGCTCTGGCGCTGGCCACAGCGGTACTGACGGGCTGCGACCAGGCCTCGCCCGAGACCCCCCGGGGTGCGGTGGCCACGCCCGCCGCGGGCGGCGGGACGAAGGACGGTCCGGCGTCGCCGGCCGCCCGGAAGATGCCCTTCGAGCTCTACACGCACTGCGGTATCGAGGGAGCGCAGATCGGTCCGACGTACTTCGTGGCGAAGACCCCGCTCTCCGACGGCTCCGGGAACCCGCCCGACGGATGGGGCAATCCCTTCCAGAAGGGCACCATGACGGTGCTCTCACCCACGGAGGCGGTCTTCACGGACGAGGCCGGGCACCGGGTGGAGTTCCATGTCCAGCCGGGCGTGAAGGGGCCGAAGGACATCTGCCGTTGACTCCCCCGGGGCGCGCCCCCGCTCGCTTGCTACTCGCTTGCTAGGTGTCCGCCGCCTGCGGGCTCGCCGACGCGGGTCCCGGGTGCTGCGCGGCCCGCCCGGGCTCCAGCGGCGGCGCGCCCACGCCGCAGTTGATCCTGCACTCGGGTTGCGCCGCCGCCGCTTCCTCCACGGCGGGCCTCCGTACCCACACCGCCGCCACGATCGCTCCGACGACGAGGATTCCCGCGCACATCGGCATCGCGCGCCGGAACGTGTCCCCGAACTCGGTGGCCGAGCGGTACGCCTCCGGGCCCATCCCCGCGAGCAGCGGCAGGGCGGCCACGGCGAGCAACCCGGCCGCGCGGGCGGCGGCGTTGTTGATGCCGCTGGCGATACCGGCGCGGGCGGTCTCGACGGAGGCCAGCACGGTCGCGGTGAGCGGCGCGACCAGGGTCACCATGCCCAGCCCCATGACCAGCAGCGCGGGCAGCACATCGACGAGATACGAGGTGTGCTGCCCGACCCTCAGCATCAGCAGCATCCCGGCGGCGCACAGGAGCGGGCCCACGGTCAGCGGGATACGCGGCCCGATGCGCTGGGCCAGCTCACCGGAGCGCGCGGAGAACAGGAGCATCAGCACGGTGGTCGGCAGCAGCGCCAGCCCTGCTTGGAGCGCGGAGTAGCCGGAGACGACCTGGAGCTGGAGCGCGACCAGGAAGAAGAACCCGCCGAACGCGGCGTACACACAGAGCGTGACCACATTGACCACGGTGAACAGCCGGGACCGGAAGACCGACAGCGGCAGCATGGGCTCGGGCCGGCGCCGCTCCAGCAGGACGAACGCCACCCCGACGACCACCCCGGCGATCCCCGCCCACCAGCGGGCGGCGATGAGCGCGTAGGTCACCAGGGTCAGCGCGCCGGCGCCGAGAACGGCGCCGAGGATGTCGAAACGCCCGGTGTGGGCCGCGGGGTTCCGGGACTCGGGTACATGGCGCAGGGCGATCGGGACACAGAGCGCGGCGAGCGGGACATTGATCAGGAACACCCAGCGCCAGCCCGGCCCGTCGACGAGCCAGCCGCCGACGAACGGCCCGATCGCGGCCCCGACCCCGCCGAACCCGGACCACAGGCCGACCGCGCGTGAGCGGTCGTCGGGGTGGAAACTGGCCTGGATGAGGGCCAGCGAGCCCGGGGTGAGGAGCGCGCCGCCGATGCCCTGGAGAGCGCGGGCGATGATCAGCGACAGACCGTCCGGGGCGAGTCCGCAGAACAGCGAGCCGATGGCGAACCAGATCACCCCGATGACGAAGACCTTCCGCCGCCCGTAGCGGTCACCGAGCGCCCCGCCGAGCAGGATCAGCCCGGCCAGCGTGAGCATGTAGGCGTTGACGGTCCACTGGAGAGTGGCGAGATCGGTGTTGAGGTCCTCCCCGATGTGCGGCAGGGCGACATTGACGACGGTCGAGTCCAGCAGGGCCATGCTGGATCCCAGGACGGTCGTCAGGACCACCCAGCGACCGGTGGTGGTGGAGAGCCGGATGTTCCCCGGGGCGGAGTCCATATCCCGGATCATCCCAGCGGGGCGCCCTGGGGGCGACCCCGCGAGCGGCGGAACCTCACGCCCGGAGCAGCTCCGACACGTCCAGGGTGATCTCGGGCGTGCCCTCGGGGCCGATGGAACCGGGCAGGGAGATCCGCTGACCGGGGGCGTAGACCTGGTGGCTGCCGTACTCGTCGCCGGCGGGGTCGGTGAGGACGTGGACCCGGTTGTGCTTGCGGTTGACGATCAGATAGACGGGGATCTTGGCTTCCGCGTAGGCGTTGACCTTGTGCCGAAGATCGTTGTTGTAGTTGCTGGCCCGGCGTTCCCTTGACGGAAACACCGGGCCCTCACGCGCGGAAAACAGAGGTGCTACTTCAGCTTCGTGCCCGTGGAGCGCAGGGCCGCGCAGGCCTCCGTGACGCGCTCGGCCATGCTGGCCTCGGCGAGCTTGCCCCAGGTGCGGGGGTCGTAGGTCTTCTTGTTGCCGACCTCGCCGTCGACCTTCAGGACGCCGTCGTAGTTCTGGAACATGTGCGCGGCGACGGGACGCGTGAAGGCGTACTGCGTGTCCGTGTCGAGGTTCATCTTCACGACGCCGTTCTCCAGCGCGGTGGCGATCTCCTCGGCCGTGGAGCCGGAGCCGCCGTGGAAGACGAAGTCGAACGGCGACTCCTTGCCGTACTTCTCGCCGACGCCCTGCTGGAGGTCCTTGAGCAGTTCGGGGCGGAGGACGACATTGCCGGGCTTGTAGACGCCGTGGACGTTGCCGAAGGACGCGGCCAGCAGATAGCGGCCCTTGTCGCCGAGGCCCAGCGCCTCGGCGGTGCGGAGGGCGTCGTCGACGGTGGTGTACAGCTCGTCGTTGATCTCGTGGGAGACGCCGTCCTCCTCACCGCCGGTCGGGGTGATCTCGACCTCAAGGATGATCTTGGCGGCGACGGCCTGCGCCAGCAGTTCCTGGCCGATGGCCAGGTTGTCGGCGAGGTTCTCGGCGGAGCCGTCCCACATATGGGACTGGAACAGCGGGTTCTGCCCGGCCGCGACGCGCTCGGCGGAGACCGCGAGCAGCGGACGGACATAGCCGTCCAGCTTGTCCTTGGGGCAGTGGTCCGTGTGCAGCGCGACGGTGATGTCGTACTTGGCGGCGACGATGTGCGCGAACTCGGCGAGGGCGACCGCGCCCGTGACCATGTCCTTCTTGTGCTGGCCGCCCAGGAACTCCGCACCACCGGTGGAGATCTGGATGATGCCGTCGCTCTCGGCCTCCGCGAAGCCGCGCAGGGCGGCGTGGAGCGTCTGGGAGGAGGTCACATTGATGGCCGGGTAGGCGAACTTGCCTGCCTTCGCCCGGTCGAGCATCTCGTTGTAGACCTCGGGGGTTGCGATGGGCATCTGTCCGCTCCTTGTGATGTGCGGTTTGGCGATATGAGCTGGCCCTGACCTTGGGGCGACGTCATCGTCGGGCCCTATCTTTCCAGACTCCCGACGGGACTACCCTGCCCGGTCTGCGGGCATACGCGGGGACCCCCGATCGAGGGTGCACCGCACCCCCGGGCGGCCGTTTCACGTGAAACGGGACCGAGGTCAGCCGAGTGCCAGTTCCTCCAGGGCGTACGCGTAGAGATACGGCACCCCGGCCATCCCGCTGATCTTGTCGCCCGCGCCCGTCGCCCGGTCCACGATCGTCGCCACCGCGACCACCTCGCCGCCGGCCTCACGCACCGCCTCGACGGCGGTCAGCGGGGAGCCCCCGGTGGTGGAGGTGTCCTCGACGACCAGACAGCGGCGGCCCTTGATGTCCGGGCCCTCGACCCGGCGCTGCATGCCATGGGCCTTGGCCGCCTTCCGTACGACGAAGGCGTCCACACGGCGTCCGCGTGCGGCGGACGCGTGCAGGATCGCGGTCGCCACCGGGTCCGCGCCCAGGGTGAGGCCGCCGACACAGTCGTAGTCGAGATCGGCGGTCAGCTCCGACATCACCTCGCCGACGAGCGGCGCGGCCTTACCGTCCAGCGTGATCCGCCGCAGGTCCACGTAGTAGTCGGCCTCCAGCCCGGAGGAGAGGGTCACCTTGCCGTGGACCACGGCCTTGTCCTTGATCTGCTGGAGCAGGTCAGCGCGTGCATCAGTCATGCCCCCGAGCTTAGGGCGCTTCTGATGGATCTTGCTGGGCTCGCGTGCCCTGGCACCGCGCTCCCCCTGGGCCTGGCGGCCCGGGAGGTACCCCCACGCCGCGTTGTCGTCGGTCGCCCATGGCCCCCTGTGCCCTGCGGGCACGGAGGTACCCCCACCGCAGTGGCTCCCTCCTCCGCCTTGCGATCCACGGCACCAGACCCCGCTCCCGGACCCAGCCCGACCCATCAGAAACGCCCTGGGACCTGCCCCGGGCCGCGCAGGGCCCCGCACCTCGTGCGGGCCGGGCGGGTGGGACCCGGGGACAGGGACTACCCGGCCCGTGGGTACGACCCCGGGCGGGTACGGCCAGGGGGTACGACCCCGGGCGGGTACGGCCAGGGGGTACGGCTCCGGGCGGGAGCGGGTCCGCTCGGGGCGCGATGGGCAGGGCGGGAGCCGGTGTCGAGGTCTACCGCCCGGTTCGGGGCGGTCCGGGTACCAGTCCGGGCCGGGCACGGGCGGTTCCCGGGCCGGCGCCGGTCCGGAAGCCGCGCCGCCGGCCGGGCCGGGGCCGCTCAGAGCCGGCGCCAGCTCCAGGTGGTGGAGATCTCCAGCGGGTCGATCGGGGTCACCAGCCTCGGCAGGGTGTTGAGGCCGTTCGGCGGGCCGGACTGCGGCTCCACACAGATCCAGTCGTCCTGCTCGTCGTAGATCACGACCCACTCGGCGCGGCTGGTGACGGTCAGTTCCAGCTGTTCGGGCCAGCTGAGCGTGACCGAGACACCGTCGGGCATGCCGAAACAGTCGTCCCAGGGGCCGGGCCTCGGATCGATACGGCGGCCGGTCGGCAGATGGTTCTCACCGCGCTCCTCCTGCCAGGCCGGGTCGAAGTCGATCCGCGCGTCCGCGTGGCCGAGGCTGCGCCGGAACCAGGGGTGCCAGCCCGCCTGTGCCGGGAAGGAGTTCTCATACGCCTCGACGGCCGTCGTGAGGGTCAGCGAGTCGGCCGAGAGCTGGAACAGCTGGGTGACCCGGCCGGGGTACGGCCACGGCTCGCCCAGCTCACAGGTGAAGACCGCCTCGTCCTTGCCCGCGCGGGCGGTGCGCCAGGGTGTGTCGCGGACCGTGCCGTGGATGGCGTGCGGCGGCGAGTTGAGCGGGAGTTGATGCACGTCGGCGCCATTGCGGAAGGCGCCGTTCTCCACCCGGCCGCACCAGGGCGCCATCGGGAACGATCCGTACGGCTCGCCCTGACGCAGCAGCTCGACGCCGCCGATCGTCAGGCTCGCCGCCCGGCAGCCGTTTCGCGGATCCACGGTCAACTCGACGTCTCCGGCCGCCAGCCGGACGTTCTCTTCGCTGCTGCTCACACCCCGACACTACTGGCCACGCCCCGGGGAGGTGCCGGAGGCCGGTGCCCTGACGTGCTACCTCCGGCGGCGCAGGGCCCGGCCGACGACCACGGCGGACGCCAGCGCGAGCGCGGCTGCGGGGGCGATCCAGCGCAGGGGCAGCCCCGCGGTGGCGTCGTCGGGTGCGGGGGTGGGCGCGTACCGGCCGCGCGGCGGCGCGTGGTCGACCTCCTCGGCGCTGCGGCCGATCATGGTGCGGCGGGCGTGAGCGGCCTCGGCGGGCGGCTCGTCGGGCAGACCGTCGGGAAGGTCGCCGAACTCGACCAGCTCATCGTCGTCCTCGTCCTCGTCGGTCCCGTCGTCGACGAACTCGTTGAGCCGCTGCTCCTCGTCGAGCTGCTCGAACGCGTCGAACTCGTCCTCGGCGTCGGCCCCGAGCGAGGGCGGCGGCACCGGGGCCTCGAACACGGAGGGCGTCCGGGGTGACGGGGGTTCCCCTTCCGCGCCGGATCCGGTCTCCAGGGCCCCGTCCTGCTTCCCCGGCTCCCCGTCCTGCTCCCCCGGCTCCTCGGGCTGCTCCCCCTTCTTCGGCACGGATCCACCGGGCTCCCCGGACTGCTCCGGCCTCCCGGAATCCGCGGGCGGCTCGGCATCCGCGTCCGCGAGCGGCGTCCCGTCGGCCTGGGTGTCCTCCGCCGCGACCGCCGCCAGCCGTTCCGCGAACCGGTCCAGAAGCCGGTGGGCAGCCTGTTCGGTCGAGGTGGCGGACAGCTCCGCGAGCCGCCCCTCCGCGCGGGCCGTGCCCGTGAAGCCCAAGGTCGTACCGCCCTCGGACCCGGTCGCGCTGATGGTGAGCGTCAGCTCCACCGAGCCCGTGCCCCGGGCCTCGGTGCCCCCGCCCTCGACGGTGAAGACACCGTCCCGCTCCACGATCCGCAGGGCGCCGCGGTAGGTGATGGTGTGGCTGCCGATACGGACCTTGAGCCGACCGGAGAGCGGGCCCGCGTCCGCGTCGTCGGCGTTCCGCTGGAGCCCCTGGACACAGCGGGCCACCCGTGCGGGGTCCCGCAGGGCCTCTCGAACGGTTTCTGCCGCAACCGGAACGAACACCTCATGGTCCATGGGACCCGAGCGTACTCAGAGCGACCCCCGACGTCTGCGTTTCGGTCCGTGTCAGCGCGCACCCGGGCCTCCGGACGGGTCACCGCACGGGCCGCCGCCCGCTCAACTCCCGTAGCGCGGATGGACCAGGGTCGACGGCGGCAGATCCGGCATCCTCGTGCGCTCCGCCCGCCACGCGTCGTCGGCGAGCCCGGCCCGCGTCAGCGACCGCAGCGGGGGCGCGCCGGGGTCGATACCGAGCCGGGGGGCCCTGCCCGGCGCCGCGAGCAGCAGTCCCGCGTCACCGATCCGGTACGGGCCGGTGCCGTATCCGGCCGCGCGCAGGGTCGCGTCCACCATCCAGTACGTACGCGGACGGGAGCCCATCTCCCCGGCGTGCACCACCAGCCGCCCGCCCGGGGCGAGGACCGCCGTGACCAGCCCGTAGAACTCCAGGGAGTAGAGCTTGGTGCTCGGGGTGAGGCCGGGATCGGGCAGATCCGCGATCACCACGTCGTACCGGCCGCGCCCCGGGCGGCCGTCCGCGTCCGTCCCCGGGGCGGCCGGCTCGCGCAGCCAGCCGAACGCGTCCGCCGTGACCACGTCCAACCGGGGATCGCGGTACGCCCGTCCGTTCAGCGCGGAGAGCGCGGGGTCCGTGCGGGCGAGGTGGACGACTCCGGGGTCCAGCTCGACGACGGTCACCTCGTCCACGTCCCGGTAGCGCAGGACCTCACGCGCCGCGAGCCCGTCGCCGCCGCCGAGGATGAGCACCCGGGTGCGCGGACCGGCCATCGCGGGGTGGACCAGGGCCTCGTGGTAGCGGTACTCGTCCCGGCCACTGACCCTCAGCCGCCCGTCGAGGAACAGGTCCAGCGGGCCCGAGCGGCCACCCGTGAGCACCACCTCCTGCACACCGGTCTGCACGGCGACCCGCACCCGGTCGCCGTAGACGGCCCGGCGCGCGGCCCGCTCGAAGTCGTCGGCCATCACCGTCGCGGTCGCCAGCAGCGCGAGGACCAGCACATTGGCGACCAGCAGCCAGCCCCGGGAGCGGGCGGTCAGATCACGGCGGAAGAGCCACAGCACCAGCGAACCGCCCGCGACGGCGTTGACCGCGCCCGTCAGCAGACCGCTGGTGAGCTGGCCCAGCCAGGGCAGCAGCAGAAAGGGGAACGCGAGCCCGCCGACGAGGGCGCCCACGTAGTCGGCGGCGAACAGATCGGCGACCGTGCCGTCGGCGTCCCGCCGGGAGATGCGCTGGATCAGGGACATCAGCAGCGGGATCTCCGCGCCGATCAGCACCCCGATGGCCAGGGAGAACGCGACCAGCACGGCGCGTGACTCCCCCACCCAGGCGAAGGACGCGTACAGCACCATCGCGGACGATCCGCCGACGAGCGCGAGGATCAGTTCCAGCAGACCGAAGCCGAACGCGGCCCGGCAGCGGAGCCGCTTGGCGAGCAGCGAGCCGATGCCCATCGCGAACACCATCAGCGACAGCACCACGGATGCCTGGGTGACGGAGTCGCCGATCAGAGAGGAGGCGAGAGCGACCAGCTCCAGCTCGTACACCAGTCCGCAGGCGGCACAGACGAACACGACCAGCAGCACGAGATACCGGCCCGCGGCGGGGCGCACCGGCAGACGCACCGCGCCGGGTGGCGGTGACAGCTGCTGCGACTGGTCGATCATGCGGTAACGCTACGTTACGTCTCTCGTACATCCTGTCACCCGCAAGTGTGCTCCTGGGGCACACGAGAGGGGCTGACGGCGGGGATGTGGCGCCCAGCGCGCGCGGGCGGATTACAGCAGCGCGGGCTCGGAACGGCGCGCCGGCCCGGCGCTCTGGGAGAGGGCTCCGACCCGGGTCCGGGTGACGACGAGCCGGCCTTCCTGCGGGTAGGCGTGCCAGGTGCGCCACAGCACCTGCCGGTCCAGTCGCTGAGCCATCATCGCGGTGAAGGCGTGCGGGGAGCCGGGAAACGTTCCGGCCAGGGAGTTCGGATGGTCGGTGACCAGGGCCAGCAGCTCCTGCGCCCGCCCGGCGAACGAACCCTCCGAGAGCGTCTCGACGCGGGCCGCGAACTCGTACTCCCAGGCGCCGAGCTGCTTGGCGACCCCCAGGGGCAGGGGCGTGCTGCTCCCGGGCATGCAGGCGACGGTCTCGGAGCAGCTGCCGAGCGCGTCCTCCAGCAGCACTTGGTGGGATGCGCCGAGCAGTCTGAGCTGGAGTTGCGCCCCGGAGAGTTCGAGGTCGAGCACGGCCAGGGCGGGCAGGGGCTCCCGGCCGAGCGCCCAGGCGAGGTCGTCGGCACGGGTGTCTGTGTAGGCGGTATGGAGGGTCGTGAGCATGGATCGGCTCCGCAAACACGCTTCGGCGGTGGATACGTGGACCTGGGGCGCCCCTGAGCGGCAGTGACAACTGATGAGGGGGACCGCCGGCTCGGGTCCAAGCTGGCCCGAGGGCTGGATGGTTCCAACAGGTTCCGTCAGCGAGGGAATCACGAAGTACGCGGGGCCCACAGCGTTTTTACCC
Source organism: Streptomyces sp. NPDC004609 (assembly GCF_042873655.1). NCBI lineage: Bacteria > Bacillati > Actinomycetota > Actinomycetes > Kitasatosporales > Streptomycetaceae > Streptomyces > Streptomyces sp. NPDC004609. The sequence goes on from NZ_JBIALS010000004.1 coordinate 247,988, forward strand.
AAGCTGGAGGGGTTTCCATCCCCTGGGGGACCCTGCGGTTCATCTGTTCACAGAAAGAGGCACCTGACGGGAGTTCCCTCCCGCCAGGTGCCTTCCCGGTGGCGGACCGGCTGCCCCGTGTCAGCCGCCTCCGCCGCTGCGGTATCGACTGTTTCCGCCGTACCGACTCATCGGTGACATAAAGGTCCATCGTTCGCGGTGCGGCCGGACGAGTGCCGTCCGGCCGCACCGGCGCCCCCCGATGGTGGCTCTCCGTAACTCCCCCGATGGTCCGGGCCTCCCCCGGGTTCGGGGGCTCCAGAGCCTCTTGTTCCGATCCGGACAGAACACCTAGCTGCCGCCGCCTCCGCAGCCACCGCCGCCGCCTCCACAACCGCCGCCGCCTCCGCAGCTGTGTCCGCCCGACGAGCTCCCGCCACCGGACGAGCCGCCTCCGCCGTCACCGCCCGACGAGCCGCCGTCACCGCCCGAGGAGCCGCCGTCGCTCCAGGGCCACCAGCCGTCGACACCGGTCACGACTCCGCCGTCCACGCCGTCGGAGGACTTCACGCCCTTGCGGCGCCTCCTGCGAGCGGCGATACGAGCCGCCGCCAGCCGGGCGGCCGCGTCGTCGGACCCGCCCGCGTACCGGCGGGTCCTGTTCGCCCAGACGAGTCCGGCCCCCAAGGCTCCCAGTAGCAGAACCAGGCCGATCAGCATTCCCAGGAAAGCCCCCATAGCTCTCACCGTCCTTGTCGATCCCCCGAACGAGTCCCCCCTCGCGCCCTTGCGGACGGGAACCCCTTCTCGCGTGTGAGGGGGATGCCCTCCCGCCTCCGGCGCCAAAGCCGACTTGAGCTAGTCCAGAGCTTCCGCGCAGGATGACGCCATGGCGACCATGGACGAACGCGCTGCCGACCCCGAGAGCCCCGGCGAACCCGCAGGCCACAGCGGCCCCACCGCAGTTCCCGAACCCCCGCCGTCACCCTCCGGCGGACCCACCGGACCCACCGGACCCACGGGCCCCACCGCCGGACCCGGCCGGCACACCGCACACACCGCCGGACCCACCGGACCCGCGGGACGACCCGACCGGCCCACCCGGACCGCCGGTCCCGCCTCGGCACGGCCCCTGCTCAACCGCCGGCTCGCGGAGTTCGGCACGACGATCTTCGCGGAGATGTCGGCGCTGGCCATGCGGACCGGCTCCATCAACCTCGGGCAGGGCTTCCCCGACACCGACGGCCCTGAGGAGATCCGCGAGGCCGCGGTCCGGGCGCTGCGCGACGGCCGGGGCAACCAGTACCCGCCGGGGCCGGGCGTCCCCGAGCTGCGTACCGCGATCGCCGACCACCAGCGGACCCGCTACGGCCTGGTCCACGACCCGGACACCGGTGTCCTCGTCACCGCGGGCGCCACCGAGGCCATCGCGGCGGCCCTGCTCGCCCTCGTCGAGCCGGGCGACGAGGTCATCGCGCTGGAGCCGTACTACGACTCGTACGCCGCCTGTGTCGCGATGGCGGGCGGGCGGCGCGTACCGGTCACCCTGCGCCCCCGTGACGGCGCCTACCACCTCGACCTGGACGAGCTGCGGGACGCCGTCACCGACCGCACCCGGCTGATCCTGCTGAACACCCCGCACAACCCCACCGGCACGGTCCTCACCCGGGAGGAGCTGGCCGCCGTCGCCGCGCTCGCCGTCGAACGCGATCTGCTCGTCGTCACGGACGAGGTCTACGAGCATCTGGTCTTCGACGGGGAGCACACCCCCATCGCCGCCTTCCCCGGGATGCGGGAGCGCACGGTCACCATCGGGAGCGCGGGAAAGACGTTCTCGTTCACCGGATGGAAGGTCGGCTGGGTCACCGCCGCACCCGAACTGGTGACGGCCGTCCGCTCCGCGAAGCAGTTCCTGACCTATGTGTCCGCGGGACCGTTCCAGTACGCGGTGGCCGAGGCGCTGCGGCTGCCGTCCGCGTACTTCGACGGTCTGCGCGACGATCTGCGGGCCAAGCGCGATCTGCTGAGCACGGGCCTCGCGGACGCCGGTTTCGCGGTCTACCGCCCGTCCGGCACCTACTTCGTCACCACCGACATCCGCCCCCTCGGCGAGAGCGACGGCTTCGCCTTCTGCCGCGCGCTGCCCGAGCGCTGCGGAGTCGTCGCCATCCCGAACGCGGTCTTCTACGACCACCGGGACGAGGGCGCGCCCTTCGTACGGTTCGCGTTCTGCAAGCGGGAGAGCGTGCTCCAGGAGGCGGTGGCCCGTCTCAAGGGCCTGGGGGCGCCCGCGCGGTGAGCCCCGCGCCTCCCCGGCGGGCACGGGGGCCGGCCGGGGGCCTGAGCCGGGCGGCGTCCGGGTGGTCCCGGGCGGGTCCGGGGGTCCGGGCGGGGGCCCGTAACCCGTCGGCGCCCGGACGGGCGGCAGGACACGGACGCCTTCACACGTCCGGGTGGGATTCCGGAGGCAACCGGCCCTGTCGGCTGTCTTGCGCTCGCGTGAGCCGCCCGGGCCGCTCATGTTGTGTCGGACGACACAACCGCGCGCCCGGAGGTGCCCCCTGTCCGCCGAGACCTTCGACGAAGCAGCGGTGGCGGGTACACCGCACCTCCCCCGCCTGCGCGCCGGACTCCTGCGGGCCGCCCCCGCGCTCGGGCTGTTCGCGGTGGCGCGCCTGACCGGGCTGCTGGTGATGTCCGGCTGGGCCTGGCACATCGGCCGCAGACCGCGCGCGATCCTCGGCAGGGCCTGGGACTCCGACTGGTACATGCTGATCGCCGAACACGGCTACGGCCGCACCCTGACCTGGCCCGACGGCGCGGTCCAGAGCGATCTGGCGTTCTTCCCGCTCTACCCCGGCCTGGTGCGGACCGTGTCGGCGGTGCTGCCGGTGACCAGCGGGACGGTCGGGCTGCTGATCTCCTGGACCGCGGCGGGCGCGGCGGCCCTCGGGATCTACGCGATCGGGGAACGGCTCTACGGGCGGCGCGCCGCGACGGTACTGGTGCTGCTGTGGGGGCTGCTGCCCCACTCGATCGTGCTGACCATGGCGTATACGGAACCGCTGCTCACCGCGTTCGCCGCCTGGTCGCTGTACGCGGTGCTGACCCGGCACTGGGTGTGGGCCGGGGCGCTCTCCGCGCTGGCGGGCCTGGCGCGCCCGAACGGGATCGCGGTGGCGGCGGCCGTGACGGGAGTCGCCTGCTGGGAGCTGCTCCGGCGCCACCGGCGGCGGGAGCGGCTGCTCGGGCTGCGGAACGTCCTCGGCCGGGCGGGCGGCGGAGGGGAGCCCGCGACCTGGCGGATCTGGCTCGGCGCCGCGCTGGCGCCGCTGGGCTGGTGCGCGTACGTGCTCTACGTCGGCTTCCGCAAGGGCGATCCGCTGGGCGGGTACTTCGCGGTCCAGCGCGGCTGGACGTCGACGTTCGACTTCGGGACCGGGGCACTGCGGGTGGTGCGGGACATCGTGCTGCGGCCGACGGTGCTCCCGCTGGTGATGGCGCTGCTGATCGTGGTGGTGTCGGTGGCGCTGTTCGCCGTACTGGTGCTGGAGCGGCCACCGGCGGCGCTGGTCGTCTACACCGGTGTCCTGGTACTGATCACGATCGGGGGCTCGGGCTTCTTCGAGTCGAAGCCGCGCTTTCTGCTGCCCGCGTTCCCGCTGCTGCTGCCGGTCGCGCTGGCGCTGACGAGAGCCCGGCCACCGGCGGCGGTCGCGGTGACCGTCGCGCTGGCCGGGCTCTCGTTCGCCTATGGGACGTATCTGCTGACGCTGTCCCCGGTCGCGCTGTAGTCCATCGCGCGGCGGTACGCGGACCCGCCCGTCCGCGCGGACCCGCCCGCGCACACGGATTCGGCCGAAGGGCGCGGGCACGCCCGGAGTACGGGGACCCGCCCGGAGGACACGGACCTCCGGGACGGCGTGCGCCGTCTGGAGCGAGCGTTCCATCCAGTGCGGCTCAGGCGTCGGCGGAGGGCGTGTCGCCGCCCTCGTCCCCGTCCTGCGCCGGCTTGATGCCGAGGTGCTCGGCGAACCACTTGTCGAACTCGATCGACGCGCTGACCCAGCCGACGGTCGACTGGACGAAGTGGTCCAGGCTGACGCCCGTACCGATCAGCATCTGCGCCTCGCCGATGAGGCGGATGGTGGCGCCGCCCTCCTCGTCCTCGTGGAGGTGCGTGTACACCTTGGGCCACAGGGTGCGGCGGTTCCAGTCGTCGATCGCCTCCAGGATCTGGTTGCGGTCGTCGACGGGCAGCGGCCGGTCGTAGAAGGTCCGGACGGAGAAGACCTGCTGCTCCGCCTCACCGCGGAACATGAAGTACGTGCGGAATTCCTCCCACGGGGCGGCGAGGTCGCCCTCGTCGTCAATGACGTACTTCAGCTCCATCTGCTCCAGGAGCTGCTTGACGAGGTCCTGATCGGGAACGACGGGGCCCGCCGGTCCTTCGGCCTGAGGCTGGGGCTGGCCCCCGAAATTCGGAATCGAGGACGGATCGATGGTCACCGTGGATTTCCCTTCGTACGGTTGCCGCCATCCTCCCCCATCCCGGGGCGGGAGTGGCAACCCCCACCCCATGAGCCGTCCTGTTTGCCACCAGGGATGGGTAAATCCCGGGGTCACCGCCGGCGGCCCCGGGATCCGCGCGTCCGCAGGCGGGGCCACCGCGCGTACCCGGCGGGTCCGGGGCCGGCCGCGACACCGCCGCCCGCCCCGGGCCCTGCCCCGGCCAACCGCCCTCGGAGGGGCCGTTCAGAGGGTCTTCCCGGAGACCGGCACCGGGCCCACGATCAGGCCGTCCTCGAAACGGTCCACCCGCACGGTGTCACCGTCCGTGACCTCACCGGCGAGGATCTCCTTGGCGAGCCGGTCGCCAATCGCCGTCTGGATCAGCCGCCGCAGCGGCCGTGCGCCGTACGCGGGGTCGTTGCCCTCGTCCGCGAGCCACTCCAGCGCCGCGGGCGTGACGTCCAGCGCCAGCCGGCGGTCGGCCAGCCGCCGCGCGAGCCGGTCGATCTGGAGCTTCGCGATGTGCTCCAGCTCGCCCTTGGTGAGCGCGGAGAACACCACCAGATCGTCGAGCCGGTTCAGGAACTCCGGCTTGAAAGAGGCCCGTACGACCTCCAGGACCTGCTGCTTCTTCTCCTCCGCGCCGGTCAGCGGCTCCACCAGGAACTGGCTGCCCAGATTGGAGGTGAGGATCAGGATCGTGTTGCGGAAGTCGACCGTCCGGCCCTGGCCGTCGGTGAGCCGGCCGTCGTCGAGGACCTGGAGCAGGATGTCGAAGACCTCCGGGTGCGCCTTCTCCACCTCGTCGAGCAGGACCACGCTGTACGGACGGCGGCGCACGGCCTCGGTGAGCTGGCCGCCCTCCTCGTACCCGATGTAGCCGGGAGGGGCGCCGACCAGCCGGGCGACGCTGTGCTTCTCGCTGTACTCCGACATGTCGATCCGGACCATCGCCCGCTCGTCGTCGAAGAGGAAGTCCGCGAGGGCCTTCGCCAGCTCGGTCTTGCCGACACCGGTCGGGCCGAGGAAGAGGAAGGAGCCGGTGGGCCGGTCGGGGTCCGCGATCCCGGCGCGTGAGCGCCGCACCGCGTCGGACACCGCCCGGACCGCCTCGGTCTGGCCGATGAGCCGGCGGCCCAGCTCCTCCTCCATCCGCAGCAGTTTCTGGGTCTCGCCCTCCAGCAGCCGCCCGGCGGGGATCCCGGTCCAGGAGCCGACCACGTCCGCGATGTCGTCGGGGCCGACCTCCTCCTTGACCATGGTGTCGGTACGGGCCTCCGCCTCGGCCTCCGACGCCTCGGCCAGCTCCCGCTCCAGTGCCGGGATCTCCCCGTACAGCAGCTTGGAGGCGGAGTCGAAGTCGCCGTCGCGCTGGGCGCGTTCGGCCTGACCGCGCAGCTCGTCCAGCTTCTCCTTCAGCTCACCGACGCGGTTGAGGCCCTCCTTCTCCTTCTCCCAGCGGGCGGTGAGACCGCGCAGCTCCTCCTCCCGGTCGGCGAGGTCGCGGCGCAGCTTCTCCAGGCGCTGCCTGGACGCGGGGTCGGACTCGTTCTTGAGCGCCAGCTCCTCCATGCGCAGCCGGTCGACGGCGCGCTGCAGCTCGTCGATCTCGACCGGGGAGGAGTCGATCTCCATCCGGAGCCGGGAGGCGGCCTCGTCCACGAGGTCGATGGCCTTGTCGGGCAGGAACCGCGAGGTGATGTAGCGGTCGGAGAGGGTGGCCGCCGCCACCAGCGCCGAGTCGGCGATCTGCACCTTGTGGTGGGCCTCGTAGCGGCCCTTGAGCCCGCGCAGGATGGCGATGGTGTCCTCGACGGTCGGCTCGGCGACCAGCACCTGCTGGAAGCGCCGCTCCAGCGCCGGGTCCTTCTCGATCCGCTCGCGGTACTCGTCGAGCGTGGTCGCGCCGACCATCCGCAGCTCGCCGCGGGCCAGCATCGGCTTGAGCATGTTGCCCGCGTCCATGGCGGAGTCGCCGCCGGCGCCCGCGCCGACGACCGTGTGCAGCTCGTCGATGAAGGTGATGATCTGGCCGTCGCTCGCCTTGATCTCGGAGAGGACGGTCTTCAGCCGCTCCTCGAACTCACCCCGGTACTTCGCGCCCGCGACCATCGCGCCCAGGTCGAGGGCGACGAGCCGCTTGTTCTTCAGCGACTCGGGGACGTCGCCCTTCACGATCCGCTGGGCGAGGCCCTCCACGACGGCGGTCTTGCCGACGCCGGGCTCGCCGATGAGGACGGGGTTGTTCTTGGTGCGCCGGGAGAGCACCTGAACCACCCGGCGGATCTCCTGGTCACGGCCGATGACCGGGTCGAGCTTGCCCTCGCGGGCCGCGGCGGTGAAGTCCGTGCCGAACTTCTCCAGCGCCTTGTACTGTCCCTCGGGGTCGGGTGTGGTCACCCGGCGTCCTCCCCTGATCGTCTCGAAGGCTTCGAGCAGCTTCTTCGCCGTCGCGCCCTGTTCGCCCAGCACCTCCGCGGCCTGTCCGCCCTTGTCGGCGAGGCCGATCAACAGATGCTCGGTGGAGAGGTAGTCGTCTCCCAGCTCCTTGGCGTACCGTGCGGCGTCCGCGATGACGGCGAGGAACTCGCGGTTCGGCTGCGGCGGCGCGACGGTGGAGCCGGTGACGCTGGGCTGCGCGGCCAGAACCCGCTCCGCCCCGGCCCGTACGACGGCCTGGTCGGCCTCGACGGCGGCCAGGAGGTCGACGATGTTCGCGTTGTCCTGCCCCGTCAGCAGCGCCATCAGCAGATGCGGGGGAGTCAGATCGGGATGCCCCGCGGACACCGCCCGGCTGGTGGCGGCGTTGATGGCGTCCCGGCTCTTGTTGGTCAGCTCGGCGTCCACGTGCGGTCTCTCCTCCTGGCTCTCGACACGGGTTGACTGCTCTCGAACATGACTGCCCTCGAACGTCCCAAATGCTGACTCAGTCAACCTGCACAAAGTTGAGTCTATTCCACTCAACTGTATCCGCGCCACCGCCTCCGTCCCTACTCTGGGGCCATGGCCCCAGCAGACGTACACAGCCTCGGCCCCGACTACCTCGCGTTCTGGCGCGAATACCATCTGTGCACCCTCACCACACTGCGGCAGGACGGCAGCCCGCATGTCGTTCCGGTGGGTGTGACCCTCGACCCCGGGGAGGGCATCGCGCGGATCATCACCAACAAGGGCAGCCGGAAGGTGGCCAACATCCTGGGGTCGGCGCGGGAGGGCGGCGCGCGGGTGGCGGTGTGCCAGGTGGACCGCGGACGCTGGGCGACGCTGGAGGGCTCCGCGCGGGTGCGGACCGAGCCGGACGTGGTCGAGGACGCGGTACGCCGCTACGCGGAGCGCTACGGGCGGACGCCGGGGCCCAACCCGGACCGGGTGGTCATCGAGATCACGGTGAGCCGGGCGCTCGGCCGGGCCTGAGGGCCCGCCGGCCACGGCCTGCGGGCGCAGCACAGCGGCGCCATCGCGTTTCAGGTCCGCGATGGCGCCGCTGTGTGGGGGAAGTGCCGGAGCGACTTGGTACGACGGGGGAATCGCTCAGGCACTGCGGGGGGTGGCGGTGGTGGTGTCGGGCTCGGCCATCTGATGGTCGCGCTGGTCCAGGTTGACAAAAATCATGCCGTACCGGATGGCACAGCCGACGGGCTGCGGTGCACCGCGCGGCCGTCGCAGGCACCGGTATGCGCGGACGTCCTCGTCCTCCTCGCGGGCCACGACGATGGGCTCTCCGAACAGGGTCACCATCAACGAGTCGCCACGGTGGGGAATCGCCGTGACGAGGTCGATGAAGTGCCACCCCGAGCGGTAGGCCGTGGCCATCTCACGCCGGAAGACCCGGTCGTCCGGTGGAACGGTCATGCTTCCGAACCTTCGGGAGAGAGCTCCCAGGAGGGCTCACCGGACAGCACTCGAGCCGGCGCGCCGCCTTCCCGGGAGGTGACCGCGGGAGCGGACTCCCACGAGGGCTCACCCTGGGTCACCGCCACCGTCGGGACGGAGTCGCCTTCCCCGGAGAGCTCACCGCCGGCAGCCACCGCGCCGAACGCGGCCGCCGCCATGGCAAGGGCACATAGAGCACGTACCGTCCTAGACATGGGTGATCTCCACCTCATTTGATCATTCGTCCTCCCCCGCGAATAAGACGATGTCTCACTCCGAACGCTTGCACCAGCGACCGCAGGCATCATGTTCCTGTATTGCAGGAACATGAGGGGGTACATATGACGTCTATTGAGGGCGAACACGGACACCCTCACGCAGACGGCAAGCTGTGCGAGGCGGGAAAAAGTCTTTACATCACCGCTCTGCGCACCGGGCGTATCGCCCGGTCAGAAGCGGAATCCACACCGTGTCTCTTCGACCTCGCCCTGCTCGACCCGGATCCCTACGACGGTCAGTGGTTGCGACCCGTCCCGCCGACGACCGCTCTGTCACAGTTGATTCACCCCATCGAGCGGGAGATCCAGGAGCGCAGACGGCGGGCGGTCGCCCTCGCCGACGCTCTTGAGCCATTCATGGCCTTCACCGCTCAGAATTCCACCGTCCCGCAGGGGATAACCGTCCTTGAGGGCCTCAACCGCATCAACGCGACACTCGATCAGGTCACCGCCGGGTGCACGCAGGAGCTTCTCACCGTCCAGCCCGGCAGCGGGCGCCAGCCGCACTCCCTGGAGAAGGCGCTGCGGCGAGTGGAACCCCTGATCGAACGGGGTGTGCGCATGCGCACGCTCTATCAGCACACCGCCCGGCACCACCCCGCCACGCTCTCCTACATGGAGAAGGTGGCGCCCTCCGGAGTGGAGGTGCGCACCCTGGAGGAGATCATCGACAGGCTGATCATCGTCGACCGGCAGGTGGCCTTCATCCCGGCGAGCACCGACCGGCTCTTCGCGCTGGAGCTGCGGCACAAGGGGATCGTCGAGTATCTCGTCGGCGTCTTCGAGCAGTTCTGGCTGCACGGACTGCCGTGGGAGCAGCCGATCTCGTACGGACCCGACCTGGACGGCGTCACGGGTGTGCAGCGCTCCATCGCCAAGCTGCTGGTGGAGGGGCACGTGGACGAGGCGATCGCCCGCCGGCTCGGGATGAACGTCCGGACCTGCCGGGCCCATATCGCCAAGCTCGGGTCGTCGCTCGGCAGCGGCAGCCGGACCCAACTGGGTTATCTCATCGCCCAGTCGGGCATTCTGGAGCCCGATTCCTGAAGCCGCGGCCCCTCAGGAGCCCCCACCCGGGACGGGGGCCCTTGCGGGGCGGGCGGTTTCCGGTCGAACAGCGGGAGGCGCCCCCGCGCCCGGCTCCGCGCCGCAGGTCCGGGGCCGCAGAAGCTCGTCTGGCGGCACGGGGGCGGCGGGTACTCCCACGGGCCGCACAGGCGTACGACAGCCTCACAGGGGCAACACAGGCCCCACCAAGGGCCTTTGAGGCCCGGCCCGCTCCATCCGCTCGGCGGGGAAGGGCCGTTGAGGGCCCCATCGCCCGTACGGCACCCGGCGGAAGGGGCCCTTCGAAGCGCTACTCGCTCCGCTTGGGGCGCCACACCACCAGCGCGCTCGCCTGCTGCACGTCCTGGTACGGCACCAGATCGCGCCGGTACGAGGCGTGCACCTGGGCCTCGCGCTGCCGCATCGCCGCCGCCGCGGCCTCGACCGCGGCCGACAGCTCGGCGACCCGGGACTGCAGCGCGGCGACCTGGTTCTCCAGCTCGATGATGCGCTTGATCCCGGCGAGGTTGATGCCCTCGTCCTGCGACAACTGCTGGACGGTGCGCAGCAGTTCGATGTCGCGGGCCGAGTAGCGCCGACCCCGGCCCGCGGTGCGGTCCGGGGAGACCAGGCCCAGCCTGTCGTACTGCCGCAGGGTCTGCGGATGCAGCCCCGAGAGCTGGGCGGCCACCGAGATGACGTACACCGGCGACTCATCGGTCAGCTGATAGGGGTTGCGGCGCCTTCCGTCCATGGGGTTCTCATGCTCCCTTCGCGGCCTGGAACAGCTCGGCCCTCGGGTCCTCGTCCGCGGTGGCTTCGCGGTACGCCTCCAGCGCTTCCTTCGCCTTGTCGCTCAGATCCTCGGGAACCGCGACCTCGACGGTGACCAGCAGGTCACCCCGGGTCCCGTCCTTGCGGACGGCCCCCTTGCCGCGGGCGCGCATCGTCCGTCCGTTGGGGGTGCCGGCGGGCAGCTTCAGCGTCACCGGGGGGCCGCCGAGCGTGGGCACCTTCACCTCGCCGCCGAGCACCGCCTCGGTGTACGAGACGGGCACGGTGACCGTGAGATTGTCGCCCCGGCGGCCGAACACGGGGTGCGTGCCGACATGGACGACCACGTACAGATCGCCGGCGGGACCGCCGCGCTCACCGGGGGCGCCCTTGCCGCGCAGCCGGATCCGCTGGCCGTCGGAGACGCCCGCGGGGACCCTGACCTGCATGGTGCGCGAGGAGCGGGCACGCCCGCTGCCCTTGCAGACATCGCAGGGGTCCTGCGCGATCAGCCCCCGGCCCTTGCAGTCGACGCACGGGTCGGTCAGCGAGAAGGAGCCGCTGCCGCCGCGCGAGACCTGTCCGGTGCCGACACAGGTCGGGCACACCCGGGGCGTGCCGTTCTTGTCGCCGGTGCCGGAACACGCCTTGCACGGCGCCGAGCTGGACATCCTCAGCGGGACCGTGGCCCCGTCGACCGCCTCGGTGAAGCTGAGCGTGACCTCCGACTCGATGTCCTGGCCGCGGCGCGGCTGGACCCGGGTGCCCGTCGCCGTACCGCGGTTGAACAGGCCGCCGAAGACATCGCCCAGGCCGCCGCCGAAGCCGCCGGCTCCCTGCTGGCCCCCGGCCGGGGCGCCCCCGAAGAGGTCGCCCAGGTCGAAGTTGAAGGAACCGCCGGCCGCGCCGGGACCCGGCCGGAAGCCGCCGTTGCCGAAGAGGGCGCGGGCCTCGTCGTACTCCTTGCGCCGCTTGGGGTCACCGAGGATGTCATTGGCCTCGGAGACCTCCTTGAACCGCTCCTCGGCCTTGGCGTCACCCTTGTTGGCGTCCGGATGGAACTCGCGGGCGAGCTTCCGGTACGCCTTCTTGATCTCCGCCTCGGTGGCGTCCTTGGGGACGCCGAGGACCTTGTAGTAGTCCTTCTCGACGAAGTCCTTCGTGCTCATCGACGTCCCTCCTTCCGGACTGTCCTCCGGACGCTCACTGCCTCAGCCGCGTCAGCCCTCGTCCGGGCCACCGCTCTCCTCGCCGTCAGCCGCCGTCCCCTGGGTGTCCTTGGCGTCTTTGCCGTCCTTGGACTCCTTGCCGGAGGCGGGGGCCGCGCCCGGCTGGGGCTCGGCCACCGCCACCCGCGCGGGACGGATGGTGCGCTCGCCGATGCGATACCCCGGCTGGAGCACCGCGACGCACGTGGTCTCGGTGACATCCGGCGCGTAGCTGTGCATCAGCGCTTCGTGGATCGTCGGGTCGAAGGGCTCGCCCTCCTTGCCGAACTGCTGGAGGCCCATCTTCGCCACCGCCGTCTCCAGCGATTCGGCGACCGACTTGAAACCGCCCACCAGCTCCCCGTGGTCACGGGCGCGGCCGATGTCGTCGAGCACGGGCAGCAGCTCGGTCAGCAGGGTCGCCGTGGCGATCTCCTTGACCGTGATCCTGTCGCGCTCCACACGGCGGCGGTAGTTCTGGTACTCGGCCTGAAGTCGCTGGAGGTCGCCGGTGCGCTCACCGAGCGCCGTACGGACCTGGTCCAGCTCGGCCGTCAGACCGGTGATCTTGGCTGCGTCCCCTGCCGGGGCCGCCTTGTCCTCCTTGCCGGAGGACGCGGCGGTCTCGGCGGCGTCGTCAGGTGTGGCGCCGGAAGGAACGTCGGACTTCTCGTCAAAGCCCGGAGTCTCCTCCGTCACGCCGCACCACCCTTGGCGTCCTTCTCGTCGTCGACGATCTCGGCGTCCACGACATCGTCCTCGGCCTTCGCCTGGCCGGCGCCGGCGCCCGCGTCACCCTGGGCGTCGCCCGCGGGCTGCTGCGCCTGGGCGTCGGCGTACATCGCCTGGCCGAGCTTCTGGGAGACGGCCGCGACCTTCTCGGTGGCGGTGCGGATGTCGGCGATGTCCTCGCCCTTGAGCTTCTCCTTCAGCTCGCCGACCGCGGCCTCCACCTCGGTCTTCACCTCGCCCGGGACCTTGTCCTCGTTGTCCTTGAGGAACTTCTCGGTCTGGTAGACGAGCTGCTCGCCCTGGTTGCGGGTCTCGGCGGCCTCGCGGCGGCGGTGGTCCTCGTCCGCGTACTGCTCGGCCTCCTGGCGCATGCGGTCGACCTCGTCCTTCGGCAGCGAGGAGCCGCCGGTGACGGTCATCTTCTGCTCCTTGCCCGTGCCGAGGTCCTTCGCGGTCACGTGCATGATGCCGTTGGCGTCGATGTCGAAGGAGACCTCGATCTGCGGGACACCGCGCGGCGCCGGCGGCAGACCGGTCAGCTCGAACATCCCGAGCTTCTTGTTGTACGCCGCGATCTCGCGCTCGCCCTGGTAGACCTGGATCTGCACGGACGGCTGGTTGTCCTCGGCCGTCGTGAAGATCTCGGAGCGCTTCGTCGGAATCGTGGTGTTCCGCTCGATGAGCTTGGTCATGATGCCGCCCTTGGTCTCGATACCGAGGGACAGCGGGGTCACGTCGAGGAGCAGGACGTCCTTGACCTCGCCCTTGAGGACACCGGCCTGGAGCGAGGCGCCGATGGCGACGACCTCGTCCGGGTTCACACCCTTGTTGGCCTCCTTGCCGCCGGTCAGCTCCTTGACGAGCTCGGCGACGGCGGGCATACGGGTCGAGCCGCCGACGAGAACGACGTGGTCGATCTCGGAGAGCGCGATGTTCGCGTCCTTGATGACGTTGTGGAACGGGGTCTTGCAGCGCTCCAGCAGATCGGCCGTCAGCTGCTGGAACTGGGCGCGCGTGAGCTTCTCGTCCAGGTGCAGCGGGCCCTCGGCGGACGCCGTGATGTACGGGAGGTTGATCGTCGTCTCGGTGGAGGACGACAGCTCGATCTTCGCCTTCTCCGCGGCCTCGCGCAGACGCTGGAGAGCCATCTTGTCCTTGCCGAGGTCCACTCCGTGGCCGTTGGCGAACTGCTTCACCAGGTAGTCGACGACACGCTGGTCCCAGTCGTCACCACCGAGGTGGTTGTCACCGTTGGTGGCCTTGACCTCGACGACACCGTCACCGATCTCCAGGAGGGACACGTCGAAGGTGCCGCCACCGAGGTCGAAGACGAGGATGGTCTGGTCGTCCTTGTCCAGGCCGTACGCCAGGGCGGCGGCGGTCGGCTCGTTGACGATGCGCAGGACGTTCAGACCCGCGATCTCACCGGCCTCCTTGGTGGCCTGGCGCTCGGAGTCGTTGAAGTACGCCGGGACGGTGATCACCGCGTCGGTGACCTTCTCGCCGAGGTAGGACTCCGCGTCCCGCTTCAGCTTCTGCAGGATGAACGCGCTCATCTGCTGCGGGTTGAAGTTCTTCCCGTCGAGCTCGATCTTCCAGTCGGTGCCCATGTGGCGCTTGACCGACCGGATGGTCCTGTCGACGTTGGTGACCGCCTGGCGCTTGGCCACCTCGCCGACCAGCACCTCACCGTTCTTCGCGAAGGCGACGACGGACGGCGTGGTCCTGGCACCCTCGGCGTTGGTGATGACGGTGGGCTCGCCGCCCTCCAGAACGCTGACGACGGAGTTAGTCGTGCCCAGGTCGATGCCGACCGCACGTGCCATGTCAATTCCTCCAGCTGACTACTTGAGTGGATCTGGCTCAAGGATGCACGACCACCCGCTCGGAGTCAAAGGACCTGAGTCGACCACACTCAACTTTTATCCAGCACTTATCCGCACCCTCGATCCGGACCTCGGCATTCCGGCCTGGTCCGGGCCGGTCCGACCCGCCTGCGCCCAGCCCGCGCCCGGGGTCCTGCAAGCACCGCGCGGACGCTCCTCGTGCACCACGCGCGCGTGGCGCACGAGCCCCACCGGCACACATCTGCGAGAGTCAGGCACCGCAAGTACTTCCAAATGCCTCAGAACACTACAGAGGCAGTAAAACCGGAACGGCACCCACGGCGCGTACGGGCCGCGCAGGTGCAGGTGCACGAGGGACGGGCGGCGAGCGATGGGGCGCGTGAACGAGGGAGCCGCGGCGGACCCGGGTCGCGCGCCGGACCACCCGCGCGCGACGGCGACGGGCCGTGGCCGCCTGCCGGACCGGGGCTGCCCACCGGACCGCACCCGGGACCGCACTCGCGCCACGGACCGCGCACGCGTCCCCCTGTCCGCCAAGCGAGCCGTCGATCTCCTGGCCTCCGTCACCCTTCTGCTCCTGCTCGCCGTACCGCTGCTCGCCCTCGCCGCCACGGTCGCCGCGACCTCGCGGGGCCCCGTCCTCGTCCGCCGGGAGCGGGCGGGTCTGGACGGCCGCCCGTTCCCGATGCTGACGTTCCGGACGGCTCCCGCCACCCGGGTCGGCCGCCTGCTGCACCGCCACTACCTGGACCATCTGCCCCAGCTGCTCAATGTCGTACGCGGCGAGATGTCCCTGGTGGGCCCCCGGCCGCTGACACCGGAGCGGACCGCCGCACTCACGGGCGCGGACCGGGTCCGGACGGCCGTACGCCCGGGAGTCACCGGCCTGTGGCAGATCGGCGGGCGCACCGGGCTGCCGTGGGAGGAGATGGCCGTCCTGGACGCCCACTACGTGCGCGAGCACTGGCTGGGAATGGACCTGGCGATCCTGGCCCGGACCCTGCCCGCGACCGCCCGCGGCCGGGGCCCGCGGCGCGCTCCCCGGCTGAGGCAAGCCTGAGCGACACAGATCACCGGCCGGGTAACTACAGTGCGGAGACAGAAGTGGGTAGTCTCAGCACGGACTGATTAAGTTACCGCTTAGTAGAGCAATAGTGACGCAGCACACGATGCTTGATCGTCCTGGCTGTGCTGGATTTGTCCCTCCTGTCGCTCACCCCCTCGCAGGCCCGAGGAGCCCGAAATGCAACTCGCCGCGATCATCGTGTCGCTGGTCCTGACGGTGGTCGGCGTTGCGCTCATCGCCCGAGCCGTCGCGCAGATCTACCGGTTCGTGAGGCTCGGCCAGCCCGTGCCTGCGGGCAGCCGCACCGATGCCCCCAAGCAGCGCACGATCACCCTGGTCAAGGAGTTCCTCGGCCACACCCGGATGAACCGGTGGGGCATCGTGGGCTTCGCCCACTGGTTCGTCGCGATCGGCTTCCTCACGCTGCCGCCGACCCTGCTCCAGGCGTACGGCCAGCTCTTCAAGGCCGACTGGGTGCTGCCGGTCATCGGCGGCTGGGTGCCGTTCGAGATGTACATCGAGTTCATCGGCCTGATGACCGTGGCGGGCATCCTCGTCCTGATGGCGATCCGGCTGCTCAGCCTCCCCTCCCGGGCCGGCCGCAAGTCCCGCTTCGCGGGCTCCAAGGCATGGCAGGCGTACTTCGTCGAGTACGTCATCCTCACCATCGGTCTCGCGATCCTCGCCCTGCGCGGGCTGGAGGGCGCGATCCACCACATCGACGGCTACGAGGCCTCGTACTTCGTCTCGTACCCGCTGGTCCTGCTCTTCGACGGGCTGAGCGTCCCCACGCTCCAGACGCTGATCTACTTCACCGCGATGGTCAAGATCGGCGTCTCCCTGATCTGGGTGATCACGGTCTCGCTCAACACCAACATGGGTGTCGCCTGGCACCGCTTCCTCGGCTTCCCGAACATCTGGTTCAAGCGGAACGCGGACGGCGAGGTGGCGCTCGGAGCGCTGCGACCGATGACGACCGGCGGCAAGGAGATCGACTTCGAGGACCCGGGCGAGGACGACGTCTACGGCGTCTCCCAGGTCGAGCACTTCTCCTGGAAGGGCATCCTCGACTTCTCCACCTGCACCGAGTGCGGCCGCTGCCAGTCGCAGTGCCCCGCCTGGAACACCGGAAAGCCCCTCTCCCCCAAGCTCCTGATCATGTCCCTGCGCGACCACGCGCACGCCAAGGCCCCCTACCTCCTGGCCGGCGGCGGCAAGACCATGGAGGGCGAGGAGAAGGCGTCCGCCGAGCAGCTCGCCGGCGTCCCCGCCGCCGCGCTGGCCGAGGCCGAGCGCCCGCTGATCGGCACGCTGGAGGAGAACGGCGTCATCGACCCGGACGTGCTGTGGTCCTGCACCACCTGCGGCGCCTGTGTCGAGCAGTGCCCGGTCGACATCGAGCACATCGACCACATCGTCGACATGCGCCGCTACCAGGTGATGATCGAGTCCGCGTTCCCGTCCGAGGCGGGCACGATGCTCAAGAACCTGGAGAAGAAGGGCAACCCCTGGGGCCTGGCGAAGAAGCAGCGCCTGGAGTGGACCAAGGAGGTCGATTTCGAGGTCCCGGTCGTCGGCCAGGACATCGAGGACCTCACCGAGGTCGACTATCTGTACTGGGTCGGCTGCGCGGGCGCCCTGGAGGACCGCGCCAAGAAGACGACGAAGGCCTTCGCCGAGCTCCTCCACATCGCGGGCGTGAAGTTCGCGATCATGGGCGGCGAGGAGAAGTGCACGGGTGACTCACCCCGCCGTCTCGGCAACGAGCCGCTGTTCCAGCAGCTCGGCCAGGAGAACGTCATGATGCTGAACATGGCGTTCGGCGAGTCCTTCGACGACGAGGGCGAGGTGGACGAGTCGACGAAGAAGCCGAAGTCGGCGAAGAAGATCGTCTCGACCTGCCCGCACTGCTTCAACACCATCGCGAACGAGTACCCGCAGCTCGGTGGCGAGTACGAGGTCATCCACCACACGCAGCTGCTCCAGCACCTCATCGACGAGGGCCGCCTGCTCCCGGTGACCCCGGTCGACGGCCTGATCACCTACCACGACCCCTGCTACCTCGGCCGCCACAACAAGGTCTACACGCCCCCGCGCGAGATCATGTCCGCCGTCCCCGGCCTGCGCCAGCAGGAGATGCACCGCCACAAGGAACGCGGCTTCTGCTGCGGCGCCGGCGGCGCGCGCATGTGGATGGAGGAGCGGATCGGCAAGCGCATCAACAACGAGCGCGTCGACGAGGCCCTGTCCCTCAACCCCGACATCGTCTCCACGGCGTGCCCGTTCTGCCTGGTCATGCTCACCGACTCGATCAACGGCAAGAAGAACGAGGGCCGGGCGAAGGAGAGCCTCCAGGTCGTGGACGTGGCACAGCTGCTCCTCGACTCGGTGAAGACACCCCCGGCCGACCCGACCGAGTCGCAGTCTCCGGAGGACGCGCCGGAGCCGGAGCCGGTGACGTAGGGCGACGTTCACGCGTTCGGTCCCGTACCGGCGTACCGCCTCCTCCCTTCTGCGGAGACGGACGGGCCCGCTCATCCACCCGAGCGGGCCCGTCCGCTTTTCCCGGGGTGCGGTGTTCCGGGTCCCGGGCGCGGGCCTGGGACCCGGGTGCGGGCCTGGGACCCGGGTGCGGGCCCGTGCTCCGGCCCCGGGCGCGGCGCCGGACGGAGACCCGCGCTCCGGAACACCGGGCACGGCGCGGGAGTCCGGACCCTCGGGACAACCCCCCGGGGACCCCCTAGGGGATGTCACAGGTCGGCCGCAAAGGGCCACCCCGCGCTGTCCGGCCGCACCGCCGCACAGCGGGACCGGGTACGTTCGCATACGTGGCTGGATTCAGGATCGGACGCGGCCGGGACAACCGCACGCAGCAGCAGCAACCGCAGGCACCGCCGCCTCACGGGCAGCAGCCGTGGCCTCCCCAGGCGGGCGGCGGCCACCAGGGCGGGCACCCCGGCGGGGGCCATCCCAGCGGACAGCAGCCCCAGGACCCGTACGGAGAGCCGCAGTACTACGGCGACCCCTACCAGCAGCAGCACCAGGGCGCCCCCTACCAGGACCCGTACGCCAACAACCCGGGCCACACCCAGGTGTTCAGCACCAACGACCCCTACGGCCAGGGCGCGACCTACCAGGCGGGCAACGCCCCCGCCGCCCCCGCGGGCCCGCGGCTGCACTGGAAGCAGCTGCTGAGCGGCATCGTCCTGCGCCCGGGCCAGACCTTCCTCCGGATGCGGGACTACCCGGTGTGGGGCCCGGCGCTGGCCGTCACCTTCCTCTACGGCCTGCTGGCGATCTTCGGCCTGGACAAGCCGCGTGAGGAGACGATCAACGCGACGCTGTCCACGGCGATCCCGTTCGTCCTGACGACGGCGGTGGCGTTCGTGGTCGGCGGCATGATCCTGGGCGCGGTCACCCACACCCTGGCCCGCCAGTTCGGCGGCACGGGCGCCTGGCAGCCGACCGTCGGCCTCTCCATGCTGATCATGGCCATCACGGACGCCCCGCGCCTCGTCTTCGCCCTCTTCCTCGGCGGCGAGAACTCCCTGGTCCAGCTGATCGGCTGGGCGACCTGGCTGGGCGCGGCCGCCCTGTTCACGACGATGGTGAGCAAGTCGCACGACCTGCCGTGGCCGAAGGCACTGGGTGCGTCCGCGATCCAGCTGATCGCGCTGCTGTCGATCATCAAGCTCGGCACGATCTGACCCGGCCGGGGCTCCCCCGGTCGGCGTCCCGTCCGGCGGAGCCGCGCCGGGCGGAGGTCAGGCGTCGAGGACCTGTCCCTGACGGCGTACGACGGGCGGCTCCACGGACCAGGGGAAATTGATCCAGTCGTCGGTGCGCTTCCACACGTACTCGCACTTCACCAGCGAGTGCGACTTCTCGTAGATGACCGCGGAGCGCACCTCGGCGACATGGTCGAGGCAGAAGTCGTGCACCAGCTTGAGCGTCTTGCCGGTGTCGGCGACATCATCGGCGATGAGGACCCTCTTGTTCGAGAAGTCCACGACGTTGGGCACCGGCGCCAGCATGACGGGCATCTCCAGCGTCTGCCCGACCCCGGTGTAGAACTCGACGTTGACCAGATGAAGGTTCTTGCAGTCCAGGGCGTACGCCAGCCCGCCGGCCACGAAGACCCCGCCGCGCGCGATGGACAGCACGATGTCCGGCCGGTACCCGTCGTCCGCGACGCTCTGCGCCAGCTCCCGGATCGCGGTCCCGAACCGCTCGTACGTCAGGTTCTCCCGAACACCGCCCACAGCCGTCACACCTGCGTCCGGTGGAAGTTCTGGAACGACCGCGAGGCCGTCGGCCCCCGCTGCCCCTGGTAGCGCGACCCGTACCGCTCGCTCCCGTACGGGAACTGCGCGGGCGAACTCAGCCTGAACATGCACAGCTGGCCGATCTTCATGCCCGGCCACAGCTTGATCGGCAGGGTCGCGAGATTCGACAGCTCCAGCGTGACATGCCCCGAGAACCCCGGGTCGATGAACCCGGCGGTCGAGTGCGTGACCAGCCCGAGCCGCCCGAGCGAGCTCTTCCCCTCCAGCCGGGACGCCAGATCGTCGGGCAGCGAGATGACCTCGTACGTCGACGCCAGCACGAACTCGCCGGGGTGCAGGATGAACGCCTCGTCCCCCTCCGGCTCGACCGTACGCGTCAGATCGGCCTGCTCCACGGCGGGGTCGATATGCGGATAGCGGTGGTTCTCGAACACCCGAAAGTAGCGGTCGAGCCGCACATCGATACTCGAGGGCTGCACCATGGATTCGTCGTACGGGTCGATGCGCACCCGTCCGGCGTCGATCTCGGCCCGGATGTCCTTGTCTGAGAGAAGCACCCCCCGAGGATACGCAGAGCGCACGGAGCCACCCCACTCGGACGGCCCGTGCGCCCCCACGGCACGCTACCGACCGGCGCGCGCCCTGCCCGCGTGTGTCACTTGGCGGCCTCCACCGGAACGACATTGCGCAGCCGCGCACAGCGCGGACACCTGATGAGCCTCCCGGGCCCGATCCGCCGGGCCCCGAGCTGCTGCATCGGCAGCGAAGCAGTGGTGAAAACGTGCCCCTCGGCACAGCGGACGACGGTGCGCTCCATCAAATCCATCGGGTCCCTTCCCCAACAAATGCGGACGAACGCCCACATTAAGGTATGAACCCGCCCCACCGTCGAACGGCACTCCGCCCGCCACGCTACGCCTCAACTCCCCACCCCCGCACCCTCATCCGCTCCCTTCCCCCCGCCGGATCCCGCACCGGATCTCCACGGGATCTCCCACCCGGCCGCAGCCCTCTCAACCGCTCCCACGCCCCCTCTCGCACCCCCGGCCGACCCACCCGGACAACACTCAGGCCCCTCGGAGTCACACTCCGGGGGCCTGCGATGGGGTAGAGTGAGCGGCGCTGCGGCCGTCGATCGTCGGCCCGCTACGCGGGTGTAGTTTAATGGTAGAACATGAGCTTCCCAAGCTCAGAGCGCGAGTTCGATTCTCGTCACCCGCTCCATAGACAAAGGCCCTGGTCAGCGACCGGGGCCTTCATTGTTGTCTAGACCATTTCAGGCATCGCGCACCAGATCTGCACCAGAAGGCCGGTCACGGCCCTTCTGACGGGCCGCCCGCACAAGCTGATCGAGCCCGCTCGCGACTTCCTGCTGACGGTCGAGATCCGAGTGTTGATAGATCAGCGCCGCCCGCTCGGACGACTGTCCGGCCCGCACCATCGTGTCCTTGAGGGTGGCTCCGGAACGGGTCGCCAGGGTGTGCCCGGTGTGACGAAGGTCGTAGAAGCGGAAGCCAGCAGGAAGGCCGACGGTTCCGCGCGCCTTCCGCCACTTCCGCCCGAAGGTGGACCGCCGGAACGGCTTGCCCCGCTCGCCGACGAACAGCAGCCCGTCCGGCCCTTTCTCCGCGTACCAAGCCAGATGCCGTTGGAGATCAACACTCAGGAAGGCCGGCAGAACCACGACCCGCTTACCCGCGTCGGACTTGGTCGGCCCCTCAGCACGGCGACCGGTCGTCAACTCGGGCGCGGCCATGCGTACGCGGACGGTCATCGCATCAAGGTCGACGTCGTTGCGCCGCAGCTCTGCCAGTTCCTCCGGCCGCATCGGTCCGTATGCCCCGAGGAAGACCATCAGCCGCCAGCGAGGCCCGAGAGCATCGGCGAGCGCGTCGACCTGGTCCACGGTGGCGATCTGCCGTTCCGCGGACGACTCCTTGCCCGCACCTCTGATACGACACGGATTCCGCCGGATCAGTTCGTCATCTGCGGCCGTCTCCATGATGGCTTTGAGCAGCCGGTACGACTTGGCCACGGTCGTCTCTCCGGTCGCCTTGCGCCGCTCCGCACGCCAGGTGCGGACACGAGGAGCCGTGATCTCGTCGAGGTCCAGGCCGCCGAAGGTGGGCAGGATGTGCAGTCGCAGAAGCCGCCGGTACAACTCTTCGGTGGTCGCCGACAGACCCCGCTCATCGACCCAGCCCAGTGCATAGCCCTCGAAGTTGACCGCTCCGGCGTTCGGATCCCGCCAGTCGCCGCGTGTCAGGTCCGCTTCGATCTGGGAGAGCCAGACCTCGGCAGCCGACTTGGTCTCGAAGGTCTCCAGCGCCCGGTGTTCCTGCCCGCCCTTGTCGAGGTAGCTCGCCGTCCACCTGCCCGAGCGGTACTGACGCACGGCGCCGAAACGACGGCGGGTTCCCTTCTTGTTGCCCATCAGGCAGCCCTCCCGTAGCGCCTCGATCGGCGACGGATGAGGGGCTGGACCGTGTTGCCCTCGATAAAGCCCGCCAGGGCCGATTCGGGGATGCGGACATGCCGCCCGACCTTGACGAAGGTGATCCGGCGCTCGGCGACCAGGCGGCGCGGGAAGCGCTCGGTGGTACCGAGGCGTTCGGCGACCTGGGCCACGCTGAGAAGTCGCTCTGTCATCGGGTTGGCTCTCCTTCCGTGCCGGGGGCGGGTTCGAGGGATGCGGTCAGCCATTCCTCTGTGTCGGTGAGGCCGGTTCCGGCGAAGAACCAGTGGGCGAGGACGTATGTCGTCTCCTCGGGCCGGTCGTTGCCGTCGAGTGCTTGGGCGCGGCGCCATTCGGTGCGGGCGTCGCGGAGGGCGCCGAGGGTGGTGGAGTAGCGGCGGGATTTGGTGGAGAAGTGGCCGCGGAAGCCGAGCATGTGGGCCCAGGCGCGCAGGCGGAGGTGTTCGAGGTCCTTGCGGGCGCCGAGGGTCCAGGCGGTGTTGATGAGTCGGCGGGCGTGGTCGGTGAGGTCGAGGTGGGCGAGTTCGGCGGCGAACTTCAGCGGCCGGTCGAGAGTGCCGGTCGCGGCTTCGGCGCCCTTGGTCGCGTACTTGGCGATGTACGCGGCAACCGCCCGGTCGGTCAGCTCCGTTCCGCCGTCGAAGTCCGTCGACCGGATCACCCGTACGTCGAGCTGTCGGCCGAAGGCGAAGACATGTGCCCGCCCGTCGACGACTGGGCCGTCCACTCGCGCCAGGGCAGCGGCGGCGCGGATCGCGTCGGTGAGGAGTTCGGGCGTCGCCCATGCCGGGGGCGGGGAGTCACTACCGTCGGGGCCGTCGAGGCGGATCACCGCGTGGAAGTGCACGGCCCCGCGCCGCTGGTATTCGGCGACTTTGGCGAAAGAGACGCGGGCGTGGTGGCGGAAGTCACGCTGAGTGAGTCCGGCACGCCTGGCGATCTCCCGGCGAAGGTAGATGGAGAACCGCCGCCAGAGTGCTCCCGCGTGCGCGTTCCAGAGCACGGCGGCTTCGTAGTCGTACGTCTCCGGGTCGAGGGGTGTGCCGAGGGCCGGGTCATCGGGTGTGTGGGCGGTTCCGCAGCGGCAGGCCGGGCGGCCGGAGGGGCGGTTGTGGACCGGGCCGAAGCCCGGAGCCGTGAAGGTCGCGAACACCCGGGGGTGCGTGGCCACGGTCTCGGGGGTGCCTTTGCCGCCCCGCAGACCGGCGGTGATCAGGTGGTACGTGTCGCGGCGGTAGGTCTCGGCGCAGGACGTACAGCGGGTGGTCCGGCGGTTGTTGCAGCGGATGAGCAGGCTTCCGGCCGGAAGGTCCCCGGAGTCGAGGTGGTGGAGGACGCGGCCGATCTCTCCGGTCCGGGTGTCGAGTTCGTGTTCGGTGCGGTGACCGTCGAGGCGGATCGGGTTGGCGCAGCCGCCGAGGCCGCGCAGCTGTCGTACGAGGGCGGGCAGTGTTCCGAGGGCGGCGAGCGTGCCCAGTTCGGCGAGTGGGACGGGTGTGCGTCCGGTAGTAATGGAGCTGTCCTTTCGGCTTCGGTCGTGAGGTCGGCGCCTGCCGGGGCGGCGGATGCTTGGCGGTATCGAGGCCGCCCCGGCAGGCGGGTCAGCGCTTGTGCGCTCCGGTGAGCAAGGAGCGCAGGACCAGGGCCGCGATGGAGACGGCAACGGCTGTCAGGGCGACGGTGGCCAGCAGCGCGGTGAGCACGACACCGAGCACGGCCACGGCGGCGGCAGCGCCGACCCAGGGTGCGATCTGCCGGCCGGGCGCGACCGGCGCAGGCGCGTGGTGCTGGCAGGCGCACGCCGTCACGGCCGGGTGAATCGGGGCCGCGATGTGAACGGCAGTGGGGACGGGCGGCGCGTCGGGCAGTTTCGGGCGGAGCAACATGGCTGGTCCTCCTTTTACTTGGTGGAGCCGTTGACGATGTCGACGCCAGACTTGCTGCCCGACTCGATCGCGGGGGCGAGGAAGGTGTGGGAGAGCCAGAAGCCGAAGAGGGCGATCACGACGGCGACCCACAGGCGGATGCCGAGGAACTTGATCGCGGCCCAGGCGATGACGCCCAGGACGGCGACGAGCGGAAGACTCACGGTCACGGCTGTCTCCTCAGCGGACGGCGCAGCGGTGGGTACGGGCTGCCAGTTCGGCGGCGGCTCGGCTGTCGTATTCGGCCGAGAAGCCGCAGCGGGGAGCCGTGCAGGCCGCGGTGTGCTTCTCGCGGCCACGGGTGTCGTACGAGGTCCCGACTTGTACGGGTCCGATGTGGACGACTCGGCGGAAGCGGCGGTTCGAGGTGGTCACGGGCGGGGTTTCCCTTCTTGGATGAAGTCGTTGGTGTGGTCGATGAGCCAGCGGCGGATCTCGGCGCCTTCCTGTTCGTCGGCGTTGAGGATCACCGGTTCGGCGATGAGCAGGGCTTCGCTGAAGTGGTTCTGCCGGGTGAGTTCGGCCGCGCGCTGGAGTGCGCGGAGGGTGGACGGTCGCAAGGGCTGTTCCTTGTGGACGAGGTCAGTTGGCGAGTCGGGAGGCGATGGCTTCGGCGAGCGGAGCCGGTACGCCGAGGCGGGCGCGAAGGGTGGCCGTATCGATGGGCGCCCCGGTACGGGCGTGGTGTTCGGTGGCGATCTTGCGGGCGTGGTCGACGAGGGCGGCGGGAACGGGCGGGTAAGGCTGTACGGGTTCCGGTGCGGGTGTCGGCTCGACGGCAGGCGGTTCGGGCAGCGGTTCCGGCTGTGGCTCGGGTTCCGTCGCAGGTTCCGCACGGTCGGTTCCGTGGGCGAGGAGCGTGCCGCCGAGGAAGGCAACCGCGGGCCAGCCCGCCACGAGGATGCGGAGCCAGGCCGGGACGTCGTCGAGGTCGAGGAGCCCGGCGGTGGCGACGTTCGCCCCGAGGCTCGCGGCGAGTGCGACAAAGAACCAGCACCAGCCGGACGCCTTGGCCCCGCCGGAGCGGATGCGCCGCCAGGCAGCGACCATGAGCAGGTCGACGCTGACGGGATACGCCCATGCCTTCCAGCCGGACTGTCCGGCGGCGACCGCCAGGTCGTGCAGGTGCGCGAAGGACAGGGCGGCGGCGATCACCGCTTGGATCAGTACCGCGTCGATCCGGAAGGGCAGCAGGCGCACGCTTCTCACCGCTTCTTGTCGGCAGCGGCGCGCGCGAGGCGTGCGACGTCCTCCGCCTCTTCGTCACCCGGCATGGCCGCGGCGATCCGTTCCAGCAGCTCCGCCTTACGGGCCGCCAGCTCCCCGAGTTCCGCACGTGTGGTGCGAGGGGCCCTGACATCCGCCAGGAAGGCGGCGATCTCATCAGCGGAGGGGCGTTCGGACACTTCTGATCACGTCCTTGGTCCGGTTTCGGGCATGGGAGGGGTAGGGACGTGGTGCGAGGCGGTCGCGCCGGCCGTTGAGAGAGTTGGTCAGCCGGTGGCCGGACGAGCGTTGATCACGGCGGTGGAAGCCGTTTCCGGCGGTGTCGGGACGACCGGGCGGAAGGGCTCCAGCGCCGGTACGTCCGGGGTGAGGTGTGCCGTATCGCGGCAGGTCGCGGCAGCGGCGGCGAGGGAGAGGGACGGCGTACGGATGCGGGACCAGCCGCCCGAGGAGTCGCCGACGACGGCGAGGCCGGGCAGTTCGGGGGCGATGGCCGAGGCGGCGAAGACCGCTTCCGGTGCGATGTCCCCGAGCGCCATCTTGGCCGAGGCTTCGTCGTTCACCCGGTGGCAGACCCGCCCGGTGAGCTGAGCCCGGAGCATCGTGGCCCCCTTGCCCAGCTCCGCCCCGAAGCGCTGCCCGCACACCTCCAGATAGATGCCGGCCGCGCGCCCGAGCTGAGCGAGCCGGATCAACTGGGTGACCATCTCGTCCCGCCGCTCCTCTTCCTTGCGGGTGGCGACGAGGAACAGTTCCGCCACCTCGTCGACGACGAGCACGATCGGCACCGGCCGTATCTCGTCCGGCAGGCCCCACACGTCCGAGGTGATCTGCTCGGTGCCGTCCTGGTGGGACTTGATCAGGTCGTACCGGTCCTTCATTTCCTTCACGAGTACGGGCAGCAGCTCAGCGGCCTGGTCCGGGTCGGTCGCCAGCGCGGACAGCCGGGCGGCGAACGGCGCCAGCTCGACCCCGCGCTTGCAGTCGATCCCGACCAGGGCGACCGGCCCCGCCGCCAGCCCCACCAGCAGATTCCGCAGGAACATCGACTTCCCCGACAGCGTTGCCCCGAGTACCAGTTGGTGAGGTATGGCCCGGTAGTCGCGTACGAACGCGGTCCCGTCCTCCCGTAACGCCACCGGTACCGCCAGGAGTCCGCCACCGGTCGGCTTCGGCATCCGGACCTTCCGCAGCACGTCGTAGCCGACGAGCCGCAGTTCGACGACGCCGGGCTTGATGTCCCGGACGTGCACGGCATGGACGCCCCAGGCGTGCCGCAGCCGCTCGCAGGAAGCGGCCACGTCGGCCGGGTCCTGGCCGGGCGCGAGGCGGAGCCGTACCCGCAGGCCCGTCGAGGTCGGCCGCAGCAGCCCACGGCGAGGCGGTACGGGACGGACCTCCCGCCGCGTGGTCACCCGCACGGCCAGAGCCCGCAGCCGGGACGGCCGAACCGTCAGCCCGCAGGCGTCCATGACCGAGCCGTACGTGACCAGCAGCCGGACCACCGAGAACGGCAGCCCGACCGCCAACCAGAACGCCGCCGGATGCGCGGTGCGGGCGTAGGCCCCGAGGGCGACCAGCGCCCCGCAGAGCCCGGCCCACAGCAGCAGGTCCGCCACGGCTATCAGCCTTCCCGCACGGCGAAGACACCGGGAACCAGGGCGGTCGCCCGGTAGGCGATGCCGTGCCGGGCCTGCCCGTTGAAGACGGACTCCCACGGCCGGGCGACGAGCCCAGGCAGCGACACCGGGGACCCGACGACCAGCCCGTCAGTGACTCCGCTCTCCGGGATCGTCACCGCCATGAGCGCCGACTCCCCTTCGTCGATGTAGACGACGCCCACGGTCATCAGGCTTTCGCCGGTCTGGGCGTCCTTGGCGATCTCACCGGTCTGCCGGTCCTTCACCTTGGGCGAGGGAGCCTCGGTCAGCAGGACCGTCGCCGAAGACGTGTCCACTCGGATCACACGCACAGCTGTCTCCTTGGAGGTTGTGTCACCCGCCAGGCACTTCCCGACAGGTTGACTTAGCAAGTTCGAAGCTAGAGTTGCCAAGTTGACTTGTCAAGTGGAGTTTTGGAGCAATGCCGATCGCAACTACGGTTTTTCGCAGGTCAGTTGAGGCGGTAGACGTCTTCGAGTTCATGCCGGTCGGCCGGCAGGACGATGTCGACGACCTGCAACGCCTGCCCCGAAACGTCGGCAGCGACCACGAGCACGCTGAGCACGGGGGCACTCTCGGGCATACCGAGCAGCCGGGCTTCGTCCCCGGTGGCGAGCCGCGCGGAGACGCGTTCCGTGACGTGGTCGAACCGCACCTTCCTGCGGGCTTCCAGCAGCGTGCGCGCGCTCTGGCCGAGCGGCGAGGACGCGGTCAGGTCGGTACCGTCACTCAGGCCGGCGGGGAAGTACGAGGACACCAGCTCGACGACTTCCCCCTCTTCCTCCACAAGCACCCGCCGCACGAGGACTTCGGCCCGCTTCGGTACACCCAGAGCCGAGGCGACCCGGGAAGGTACGGGCACCGGCCCGACATGCACCAGACGCCCCGGCGTACGGGACTCGTCCCGCTCCAGCACGGCCCGGCCACGACGGTCCCGCTGCTCGACCACTTCCGGGCGGCCCCGCACGATGGTCCCGAAACCCTGGCGCGACTCCAGCCAGCCGTCCCGCTTCAGCAGCTCCAGAGCGCGTACGACGGTCGGCCGGGACATCCCGAACGCCTGGACGAGCTGATTCTCACTGGGGACGCGCGAGCCGGGCGGATAGGTGCCGTCCTCGATCCGGCCCTGAATCGTCTGCGCCAAGCGCACGTACTTCGGTGGCTCCACCTCGTACGCCATCGCTGCCACCGTCCCGATCTGACCAGTCAACTGGTCAACCAGCCTATCCATCAGCCGTGAGAGATGGATACCACCCATGCGTGAAAGCGGGGCCGCGCTACTCCGGCCACGCCTTGTGGACGACGAAGGACACCATCGTGCCGCCGTACGGACTCGGCGCAACGGACCAGCTGTCCGACAGCTCGTCGACCAGTCGCAGCCCGCGCCCGTGAACATCCTGATCGGACGGGCAGGACATGCGGACAGCGGCAGGGGCACCGGGGTTGTGGACGTTGACACGGAGGGAACCGCCGTCGCGCCACCAGTCGAGGCGTACGCGCCACTCCTCCTCGGCCCGGCCGTACATCACGGCGTTGGTGACCAGTTCGGAGATCATCAGAAGACAGTCGTCCATCGAGCACGCCAGGCCGGACGGGTCGACGAACTTACGGAACCAGCGCCGGGCCCGGGGCACCGACTCCGGCATGGGATAGAGCGTCATGGCCCCGAGCTGTACGCCGTCCGCAGCGTGCGGGCCCTCGCGGTTGTCCTGCATACGTACTACTCCTCCCCCAGGCCGGTGCCGTCGCAGTCGACGCAACGCCGCCTGGCAGTCGTGCGAACTCGCTCGTTCGCGGCGGCGGATGCCAGGGCCGCACGGGAGCTGACGAGCTTCCACCCGCGCCCTCGGCAGGCAGCACAGGGAGGCCGCTTGCCGCTCCCTAACCGTCGACCGACCACACCGCGCCCCCTCTGGATCGAAGTGGCATTAGCCACTTACTGGATAGTGGCATTGGCCACTTCGATCCGCAAGCGGTTCGGGTGACCGAGCGAAGGCAACTCAGGTGAGCGGGTAGCCCTGTTCGAAGGCCCAGCGGTTCGGCGGGTAGGTGGCTTCCGCGAACTCCAGCGGCTGGTCCTGAAGGTCGTACACCACGTGATGGACGATCAGCACCGGTGATGCCGGGCCCAGGTCGAGGTCCGCGGCTTCGTCGGCCGTCGCCGCACGGGCGCACATGCGGTCCTCGGCGTAACTCCCCTGCCTGCCCGTCATGTTCTCGACGTACAGCAGGGTGCCTTCCCTGATGCGTTCCGGGTCCAGCAGCTTCGGCGCACGGTGGCCGACGTCCGGCCCGAACCACGAGGTCGAGATGGTGATCGGACCGCTCTCGTTCTTGGTCACCCGGCGCCGGTGGACCGCCCGGCGGTCCTTGACCAGGCCAAGCGCTTCGGCGACATGGTCCGGCGCATCCATCCAGCCGGCCGACGTGATGACGGCATACTCACCAGGCGTGTAGATCTTCCCGGTCTGCCGCGCCCGCCCGTACAGCTCCCGCGCACGACGGTTCACCTCCAGGCCCCGGACATATGTCCCCGACCCCTGGCGCTTCTCGACGAATCCCTGCTGCTTCAGAGCCTCCAGGGAGCGGGCGGCGGTAGGGCGGGAGACGCCCCAGGAGGCGACGATCTGCCGCTCCGACGGAACCTCGTCACCAGGCCGCAGATCACCGCGGAGAATCTGATCACGGATGAAGTGAGCGATCTGCAAGTACTTCGGCTGTGCTTCCTCGATCTGCGGCACCGCAACCTCCCCACAAGTGGCTAAGACCTCTGGCCACTATAGGGCGGGTGGCGAAGACCTCACGGGTACTCTGTCCGGGTGACGCGGTTGATCGTGGCAGCGGGCGGAGGGGGCGACGCAGTCGCCGCCGCGATGCTCGACGCCGCCCTGTACGGCACTTACGAACCGGCCGTCATCCTCACCTACGCATGGGACCGCCTCCTGGTCGACCCGGTACCCGGCCCCCGCAGCCCGGACGACTTCACCGGACTCCGCACCCTGACCCCTCACGTCCAGGTGGTCACGGCCGACACCGAGCCCGTACCCCCGGCAGGCTCCACGCTCCCCCGCCTGGCACGGGAACTCCCCCAGACGATCACCCTGATCGATCCCCGCCACGGCGCCCAGGGCATCGCCGCTCAGCTCACCTCGTTGGTCGAGCACCTTGAGCCCGAGTCCATCGACCTGCTCGACGTAGGCGGAGACATCCTCGCCAAGGGCGGCGAGCCTACACTTCGCAGCCCGCTCGCCGACGCGCTCACGTTGGCCGCCTGCTGCCAGCTCGACTTCCCTGTACGGCTCCTGATCGCAGGCCCCGGTCTGGACGGCGAGATTGGCGCGGGGACGCTCCGTCGACTGCTAGGCCGGAACATCGTCACCCTGGCGCCCGAACACGTGGACCCTGTTGACGGGATCCTTCAGTGGCACCCCTCAGAGGCGACGGCGATGCTCGCAGCCACGGCCCGAGGCATCCGCGGCCTGTGCGAAGTCCGAGACGCTGGCCTCCCCGTCCCCCTCACCGACGAGGGCCCCACGGTCCACGAAGTCGACCTTGACAACGCGTTCACCCGCAACCGCCTCGCCCGCGCCACCGCATCCACCACCACCCTCGCCGAAGCAGAACAACTCAGCCGGGAAATCTGCGGCTTCTCCGAAATCGACTACGAACGCAACAAGGCAACCTGGCTCGGCACCCAGCAGGCACAGGAACTCGACCCCAAGGCAACTCTCGACCAGGTCACCGAGTTCGAGCACCAGGCACGATCCCGAAGGATCAGCCACACCACCTTCCGCCGCCTGGCCGAAGCTCTCAACCTCCACGGCGCCCAGCGCGAAACCCTCAAGGCCCTGTTGCTCGACAGCCACCCGGAGCAATACGCAGCCCCGCTCTGGCACATCCCACCAACAGCCTGAGTAACAACTTTCTCTACGGTTTCAAGGCGCCGCGCAAGCGCGTCGCACGCGGCCCGGCCGGGCCGGGCCCGCCGTTCCTGTCTCCGCCCCACTCCGGCCCCGGCCCGGCCGGCCCGCGCGACAAGCTGCAGGCCCAGGAGGGTTAACCCCTCTGTCGCTGGGGGTCGGCTCCACGGCTTTAGGCAGCCACCATGGGGCGAGCCTCGAAGACCGGGGGCCCACTCGGACCAACAGCGGGCAGGTCCACAGACCGCCCGAGCCGCGGAAGCTTACGGGCCCCCGATCTCTCGCCCCATGGCAGCTCCCGCCCAAAGCCGCTCCGTCGACCTGCTTGTGACGGATGGTGTTCCGGGACACACCGTGTGTGCTCATGAGGTCGGTCTCTGAAGGCAACGTGTCGCTTCCAGTCTCCGTTTGAATCTCCTTTCGCAACGTCTCGGCAATGACCAGATACGCACCTCGCGGACTGGCCTGCGGCACGCGCCTTCCCCTTCCAGGACCTCGCGGACGTCCGGACGCGTCACACAATCAAGTCTTCCACGTCTCGCGACCATGCACCCCGAATTCAGATCTCCGCTCTCCCGTCTCTCGGGCCACAGGTGTCAGACGCCTGCCTCACGCTGCAACCTTATTCGGTCCATTGCGAATCTAATGAACGTAATGAATAGCAGCTTGTTTCCAAAGGAAGGCACAAACACTCCAGCCAAGATCCAAAAAGTTCCCCACCATCCAGGATCTCCGTCAGAATCCACCACAGGAAGCCAGAGAAAGTTGGCGGTGATCAGCCACAGCCACTTCCCCGTTTCGAGGGGAATCCTGCCCGCCCTGAACTCAAAAAATACAGTTAGAGCCATTACGAGCAAGAACACGTATAGGTTGGATACCCACAGCACAGGACTCATGTCTGAGGAACCCTCAACAAAGCGAATCTGATACGGCCACGCCACCAGCATGAGTATAATCAGGATCTGAATTGGCAGCGATCTGATCAGGTTCCTGCGAATACCCTTGAGGCGTTCCTCATGGCGAAGGGCCAAGTTCGCTAGGCCCTCATACAAGGGATTGGGCGCAGTTAAGGGATCTAGCCCCCGCCTAGCCCGAACCGCTTCCGTCAGCGCTTCTTCTTCAGTGTTCGCACGGATACGCATCCTCTCTTCACCAGCGTAATTAGCTACTTCCGCGTAGAAGTCAT
Organism: Streptomyces sp. NPDC004609; assembly: GCF_042873655.1. Taxonomy (NCBI): domain Bacteria; kingdom Bacillati; phylum Actinomycetota; class Actinomycetes; order Kitasatosporales; family Streptomycetaceae; genus Streptomyces; species Streptomyces sp. NPDC004609. Next base: position 279,985 of record NZ_JBIALS010000004.1, read on the forward strand.
CGATTGTCCCGGAGTTAAGCAGAGAGGCTCTTGCCACTTGGACCCATCCGGGGCTTTTATCTACGACCCTTAACTGTTCAGTGAGATTAACCCAGAACAATTCCCTCTTCTTCATGTCATAAACGACACCAAGAATCGGGATGCGACTCTGCCGCCAATCCTCGAAGTGGTCCTCAACAGGAATGGCATACCCATGGGCCCGCTTGTACTTCTTTCCACTCTTCACCTGAATGGCGATCCAGTAAGGTGTTCTCTTACCAGCGCGGGTGAAGTTTACGATCATGTCCTCGCCGTGATCGTTGCCGCCATCGATCTCCTGAACGATGTGGTCATGCTCCTCAAGGAGTGAACGCAGGGCGTTGACGCCCGCCCTCTCAATCTTTCGACTGGCGCGAACAGTTGACACCCAGACCCCCTGAAATCAGTCTTCGTCAGACTAGCGGCATCCGCTGACAACCAGGGCCAATCGCAACCGCCCAGCCGCACACTGACTTGGCCGGTTCCATGTCCTGCGTTGTCCTGATCTTTGTCCAGTGCACAGATGGCCGCCCCCGTTCACCGCCGCACACGCACCCCCTCCGGCCTGTCCCTTGAACCTCTACGAAACGCCCTCGGACGGCCCGCGCGGACAGTTGGAAAGCGTGCAACTGGCTCGGCAACGTGGTGGGGCCGGTTTCGCATCTCGCTCCCCGGACCGGCAGGTCGCCGGTGCAGACGTATCACGAAAATGTTGCGCTTCCAACCAATCCGCCTGGAATGCGCCTGAGGTGTCCTACCGTGACCGTCACGCACAGCAATCAGGGGGGACCGTGAGCACACCACCAGCACCGCAGCGACCACCGCGCCCCGATGAAGTGCTTGCGTTTCACAACGGGGACACGCTGGAGAGCATCCCCGTCATCCGCGACGAAGCAGCCTCCCGACCGGCGCAGTTCCCTTGGAAGGCGACGATGACCGGGGGCGCGGTTGCAGCCGTTCTTGGCGTCTGCCTGGCCGTGGTTCTGCACCAACAGACAGGATCGGGTCGCGCTCCCGACGGAAAGGCGCGTCCCCAGGCACCACGCGGCGCCGCAGAGGCCGAACACGGGAACACTAGAACCTCTCCGACAACCCCAAAGCCGACCTCTTCCCCTTTGAGTACCCCGCCGACCGGCTCTGCAGGCGCATCGCCATCGTGCATCCCGGTGACCTACAAGACGCCTGAAGGCCCAGCTGCCTGCAAGTCGACAGCCGATGTCTGTGTTCCTGGCGCACCTTGGCATGTAGAGGGCATCGAGGGACTGTGTGGCGGCCCCGTGCCTCTCCAGGCCATCCACATCATCTCTCAGCCAGCCACCGGAGGAGATCCCGGAGCCACCTACTGTCTCGCATGGACGGGCAGCAGCGATGGCGCAGGGAAAGACGCCACCCTTCTTATGAACGCGGCGGGCTACCAGTGCGGTGCCTACCTGGTCGGCTCGGACGGACAGGTGATTCAGGCGGACGGCACCTCTGTCTTCTCGGACAGGCCCCAGTACTGCGAGGGGTCCTATCCAGGCACGAGGATGACCTATCCCGGTGTCCTGGACTTTCCGAACGAGGGCGGTGCGCAACCGCCCATGTACGTCTGCGTTGCCGAGAACGCAGGCGCATGAGCGGAAGCAGCACATGACTCTTGGTGACACATCTCTGTAAAGCTACGGCCCTGAAAGCGGTGCGGTCTTGGAGAGCGCACCACGGCCGCACCACAAGCGCACCAGATCAGGCGGAGAACAGCGGGAAACCACGGTGAATGGCGACGAGCCCGGCAGGCGACACGTCGACTGTTCGCCCAGGTCAGCGCCCAATTGGCCAGCGAAGAAGCTCTGATTCCCAAGCTCAGAGCGCGAGTTCGATTATCGTCACCCGCTCCAGACAGAAAGCCCCGGGGTCGGCGGCCTGGGTGCCTTGCGCCACTTCCGCCCGAAGGTGGACCTCCGGAACGGCGTCCCCCGCTCCCCCACGAACAGCAGCCCGTCCGGCCCCTTCTCCGCATAATCAGCGAGCCAATCCGGCACGGGGTCCGGCGGATCAGCTCATCGTCGACAGCCGTCTCCATGATGGCCTTGAGCAGCCCGTACGCCTTGCGACCGTCGCGCACCGCGGTAACCGCGCCGACACGGCTCAACAATCCCGACGTGAACGAACGGAGAGAGCGAGGCTTCTTCACCTGGAGCGCTCGGGAGTACGGAGTCACCGTTGTCATGTCTGCTGCGCCCAGCCCGGGCACGGCGTAGCACCAGGTAGCACATGGGGCTATCGTGGAGCCATGGCAGCCCAGCACGAGATCACTCAGCGCGATCTCCGCAATCGGTCGAAAGAGATCATGGACGCTGTTCAGGGAGGGCAGTCCTTCACCGTCACCCGGGACGGCCACCAGATCGGTGAGCTGATCCCCCTCCGGCGACGTCGGCGGTTCGTCCCTCGCGGCGAGTTCGCGGCGATGTCCCGCACTGCGCCCGACATCTCCCTCGATGCCTTCCGAGCCGATCAGAGCGCCACCGCCGAGCAGGAGCCGGACGATCCCTATGGTCGCTGAACACCAGCAGGGCCTGCTTGACACCAACATCATGATTCTGCGCAGGTGGGTAGACCCGGAAGAACTGCCCGCAGAGGTCGCGATCAGCGCCATCACCCTCGCGGAGCTCTCGGCCGGTCCCCACGAGGTGCGGCGGAACGAGGAGCAGGACGACTACGACGAGTACGCCGAACGCGCGGCCCGACTGGATGTCCTGCAACGTGCCGAGAACGAGTTCGATCCCCTTCCGTTCGACGCTGAGGCGGCCCGTATCTACGGCAGGGTGTGCGCGGCCGTGATCGGAGCCGGCCGCAAGCCCCGGCGCCGAGTGGCCGACCTGATGATCGCGGCGATCGCCGTCGCGGCGGACCTACCTCTTTTCACAACAAACCCCGACGACTTCACAGGGCTGGAGGGCCTGCTCACCGTCGTCCCCGTTAATCGACCGGCTGTGCTCCACGACCGATGAACGACATCAGGCCAGCGGCAGGGCGCAACGAAAGCAGACATCCCTCGCGCCAGAAGGGCAGGGCAGACAGCGACGGGTCGCCCGGCGCGGCCGTCATCAACCTTGAGGGTTCGCAGAGCCTCGCGGTTGCCGACCGTGCCAGTACATGCCATTCATAGCGGCGAGCAACGGTCCCCACCGATGCGTCCCATCCTCGGCCCACAGCACAACTGTGCGACGTTTCAGCTGGTCAAAGACACGCTTGACGGCCGGACGCCATTGATTCCCAAGCTCAGAGCGCGAGTTCGTTTCTCGTCACCCGCTCTTGATCGAAGCCCCAGGTCAGAGACCTGGGGCTTCGCCCTTGTCTTGATCTCTCAAGGGTCGGCCTGCCCTCCGTGTTCACCTTCCCCGGAAGGATCCGGCGGAGGCGCGCGATGTGGTGGCGGACGTGGCGCGCGAGGCGGTTCCGGAGTCAGCCGGCCGGTGCCGGATCGGCGGGCTGGGGGCGGCGGGGGTGGCGGCGGTCGAAGGGGCCCAGGTGGGTGACGACGCTGCCGTAGAAACGGTCGATGGCGGCGTCGACGCTCCGGATAAAGCCCGATTCCGTGGCGCCCCGGGTGCCTCCCATGCCTTTGAAGAGCGAGAGGCGAAACCCGGTTATCGGGGCCCCGTCCCGGGGAAGCAGATCACCCGGCTCGGGGCGTAGCCGCTCCAGCGTGCCCCGTGGGCCGTTGCCGGTCTCCACCAACGTCTCCACATGGAGGTCCGCCGGCGCCTCGGCCAGTGATCGGATCAGGCGCTTGGCCGAGGTGAGCGGGTAACCCCCTTCAGGTACCGGGATGTCGACGGACGTACGCAGCTTCGAGGTCCGCAGGTCGGCCGCGATCGTGAAGACTCCCGTTGTTCCGTCGATGCGCAGTTCCGAGGACAGGCGGCCTTCCGCGCACAGTCGGTCGGCGAGCGCGGCCCTCCTTGAGCCCGGGTCGGTGCCGCGACTGACCCGCTGTACGGGCAGAGCCTTCTGGCCCAGTTCCCCGCCCAGCCGAAGACAGATCTGACGGATGAGCTGCTCCCAGCTCGCCACCACCTGGAGGGCGCGCGGGTCCCCTTGGGAGAGGGTCTCCGCCTCGATGCCGTTGCGAACCGGGACCCACGCCGGGCCCATGTTCTGAAAGCCGTGGCAGCCGGAGTTCTCGTGCTGGAGGTAGTGGAGCAGTTCGTGCAGCAGCCAGGCGTGCGCGGCGTTGCCGACACCCTCGTGGCGGATCAGCATCTGCGCCTGGTGCGCCACCTCCGCCCATGACAGGTGCCACAGCGTGACCTTGTGCTTACGCCGGCCGTCGATCTTGACGTCGACCAGCGGACTGCCTTCCAGAGCCACGTCATTCGACAGAGTGATCACGGCCTCGTAACCGCGACGGGCCGCGATGTCCATGTAGTCCTGGACCTGTTCGGCCTTGAGTGCGTTGCCGTTGGTCTTCGTCTCGACGAGAGCCGTCCACAGCTTCCCGGCTCGCTCGACCCGGATCACCCCGTCCGGGCGCCTGGGGCTGTCGCCATGGGGCAACGAGACCTCGGTGAAGGTCTGCATGCGGCCGGCAGGGGCACCGAACGCCGCTGTGAGGCGGCGCCCGAACTCCGGCACCTGCGCCATCACCGAGAGCAGCACGGACGTGGCCCGTAGCTCCCGCTCCTTGTCGTTCCGGAGAGTCGGTACGGGAAAGAGCCGGGCGGGTTTCCACGAGTCGTTCTCGGCGAGGGACTTCTTGGTCACCTTGGGCAGCGTGACCTTCTTCTTAACCGTCCGGGTACCTCGTGCGCGTGGTGTTTGGGTCTTCTGCGGCACCGACTCCGCGCCGGCGCTCTGGTGGGGACGAGACGTCGGGTCCTCGGTGACAGCAGGCGACTGCGCTGATGTCACCACCTTCGGGGCCTCCGTCTCGGTGACGCCCTTCGAGCCAGTGTCGTCAGCGGCCTCTTCCTCACCCTCGTCGTCGTCGTCGATTTCGATGCCGAAGTCGGTGGCGAGACCTGCCAGCCCGCTCTCGTACCCCTGCCCGACGGCCCGGAACTTCCACTCCTCGCCTCGCCGGTAGAGCTCGCCGAAGACAAAAGCGGTCTCCACGCTCGCGTCGTCCATGGAGAAGCCGAGCAGAACCTCACTCGCACGGTCAGCGAGCGTCAGGCGGATGTCGTGGAGATCGCCGAAGCGGGCGCCGTCGTCGCGGCTGGCGGCCACCACGATGCGGGAGACGTCCAGCGGTACCGCGGTCAGGTCGAGGCTGATGCGGTCCTCACTACCGCTGTCCGTCGGTGTCTTGCCCAGGAGTTGGACGCTGCCGTCTGCTGCGGCCGGGTGGTTGTAGAAATAGAAGTCCGAATCGCTGCGGACCTTGCCGCTGTCGCCCAGGAGAAGAACCGACACGTCCGCGTCGCCGTCCCCCTCCGCGCTGCTCCAGCTCAGACTCACGATGACGCCACCGCTGTCCTCGCTCAGGGCCGCCAAAGCGACGTTGGCTCCTTTGGACATCTCTCGCATGTGGCCCCCCGGACACACGGGCCGCAGCGGGCACTCCCCGGGCAGCCACAGCCATTTCGTTCCGTCATGCGGCACCTACTCAGTGCGCATGCATGAAACTAGCGCAGCCGAGCCGTCACAAGGAGCTGGATTCGGTGAAAGGCCGACTGTGCGCTTGCCCAGGTGTCACGTGCCCGCTACCTGACCGTTGTTCCTCACCGGAGACGAAGCCCCCAGGGTCGCCGTGGAGTCCGTTCCGGTCGGTGATCGGGTGGATCTTCGAAGATCTTCGGTGCCCCCGGCACCTCCAAGGACGCGGACGTGGCATGAGTGAGCGCATCGAGACCGTCGTCCTGGACTCGGGAGGCAAAGGCCGCTGCAGAGTTCCTCAAGGGAGCCGGACGGCACGGCCACATGTACGCCATCGACGCCACCGTGGCCGAAGTGGCGCTTCGCCAGCCGATACCTGTCGCCCTGCCGACGTCCGACACCGACGGCATGACAACACTCTGCGGAAATCATGTCCGGATCATCTCCCTCTGATTCGTCGGCCTCTCTCGGCAGAGGTGCGCCTCGACGCCTCCTCGTCGACATGGGTCGGGTCGGGAAGCTGTTCCAAGCGGAGGCGTCCACGCCGGCGCGGGTGATGGGCCCGAGGTGCTCGGCCGGCGCGCGTCTCCGCGACTTCCCGGGGCGTGATGCTCCCGCTCACGTACCGCGGGTGCCCGGTCACGACCGTCGCCGAGGCCCTGCGCGTGTCGACGCCGTACCGCGCGAGGACGGTCTGGCGGTTCTCGTCCATGACCCGGAGGTAGTTCTGCGCCTGGGAGACTGCGTGATGTGCTGGGGCGCCCAGCATGAGGTGGCCGCTGCGCCGGATGACCAGGTTCTCGACGTTGGCGCGCTTGAGTTCCACCACGTGCAGGGATCCGTCTCCCCGCAACAGCGGAATGTCGAGAATGGTGTCCGGGGTGTACTGACGGCGTGCCAGCTCGGCCACGTAGGCGCCACCGGAGATCCATTCCTGGTTCTTCAGGCAGGCGTGGAGGGCGTTCTCGGAGCTGTCGGGGTCGTCCACCGCGGCGCGCAGCGCGGCGAGGCCGGCTCGCCTGGCCTGCAGTTCGAGCAGTTGGGCCAGCAGTCCCGCGTCGGCGTCCGCCAGGACTTCGCTCATCATCCGGGCGGTCTCGGCGGAGGCTGGTCGAGGCAGGTTCCGCAGGACCAGCTCCATGTGCCCGTACGCCTGGAGCCGCTTCAGGTACTTGGTGGACAGCTGGATCCCGCCGTCTCCGGTCCCGAGGCCCACGTGCTCGGTGGAGCGGGCGATACCGCGGAAGAGGGCACGGGCATCGGCGGCGCTCGCGTCGGGGTTCTCGTCGCACAGGACGTCCAGGACGGCCACCGCCCGCTCGGCGCCCAGGGCGGCCATCCGCCGCATGTACTCCTCGCTGTGCTGCCGCGCCTCCTCGTCGTAGTAGTTCTCCAGGACATCGAGGAAGAGTTCGCCCCGGGCGTAGGCGGCGAATCGCTGAAAGCGCCGAGCGAACTCGATGTCCTCGTGCAGGAGGGCCTCTTGGGCGACATCCTCCAAGGCGTCCACCAGCCGTCTGCCCTTGCCGTACGGCCCGCCGTAGCCACCCATGATGTGCGACACCGCGTCGAGGCGCTCCCGCACGCCTGCGTGCTCGGTGAGCTCCCGTGCCTCCTCGACCATGCGCCAGAGCGTGAAGCCGGATCGGTATGTCGCCATGCGGGGCACCCTAGGGCGTGTATCGAAAGTAGCGTCGTCCGCCCGGAGGGCGGGGCCTGCGGCGTCCGGTGCGTGCAATCGCAAGGCGGAGGGTCGCCCTCGTACTGGACGTACTTGGGCGATTCCGACAACGCAGCGAGTGTGCGTGCTGGGCGTCGCAGGCCAGGCGGGACTTTCGCAACACGCCCTAGAACCGGGCACTGACAACCGGGCCTGGTCCGGTCGGACCGCGGGCGAGGCCCCGGCGGCGGCGCCGCGGCCGGTCTCCGGATAGGGGCTCGGCCGAGGGCGGGGGCAAGGGCGGGGGCAAGGGCGGGGCGCCGGGTGGGGCTCCGTCTGCAGGGCCCGGGGTGTCACCAGGACGGCATCATCGGCTCCGGGTAGCGCGATCCGGCCGCGCCGCGCGGCAGAATCCGCTGGATGCGGGCGAGGTTCTCGGGTGTGAGCGTCACCTGCGCCGCAGCGGTGTTCTGGGCGACCCGCTCGGGGCTGCGGGTTCCGGGGATGGGCACGATGTCGTCGCCCTGGGCCAGCAGCCAGGCGAGCGCGAGCTGGGTGACGGAGATGTGCTCGGCATCGGCGAGTGCGGTCAGCTCGCGGACAGCGGCCAGGTTCTTCTCGTAATGGCCGGGCTGCCAGCGGTCGTCGAAGCTGCGCACGTCGTCCGCGGGATACTCGGCGGCGGGCTTCACCACACCGGTCAGAAAGCCCCGGCCCAGCGGCGAGTAGGGCACGAACCCGATTCCCAGCTCGCGGACGACCGGCAGCACCTCGGCCTCCACGGCACGCTCGAACACCGAGTACTCGGTCTGGAGCACCGACACCGGGTGTACGGCATGGGCACGCCGAATGGTGTCCGGGCCCGCCTCGCTGAGGCCGAAGTACCGGACCTTGCCTTCGGCGATCAGCTCGCCCACGGTGCCCGCCACCTCCTCGATGGGCACGTTGGGGTCGACCCGGTGCTGGTACAGCACATCAATAACGTCCGTGTCCAGGTGGCGCAGGCTGTTCTCGGTGACCTCCCGGATGTGCTCCGGGCGGCTGTCCAGCCGCGTGAAGTTCTGCGGATCGCTCAGATCGAAGCCGAACTTGGTGGCGATGACGATCTCGTCGCGGAAGCCCTTCACCGCACGACCGAGCAGCCGCTCGTTGCTGCCGGTGCCCATGCCGTACAGCTCCGCGGTGTCGAAGAGGGTCACGCCCAGTTCGTACGCCCGGCGGATGGCGGCGGTCCCGCCCTCCTCGTCCCCGGTGCCGTACGCCATGGTCATACCCATCGTGCCGAGGCCGATCGCCCCGGCCCGGAGGCCCTGGGTGCCGAGCCTGCGGTGGGGAAGGTTCTCGTTCTGTGTCATGCCGTGAACGCTAGGTCCGCGCCCGCCTCCGGGTCATGGGGCGCAGACCGCATAGGATTGCCTGATCCTCTCAACAAGGAGTCAGCAAGGGAGCGTCGGATGCTGGACGGGCTGTCGGCGGCCATCGCCCGGCACGGCGTGGGACTGTGGTCCGAAACGGCGGTGCCACGTCTCTCGCTGATCACGCTCGACGAGCTGATCACCCCCGCCGACCTGCTGTACGACCCGATGATCTGCTTCGTGTCCGACGGCGCCAAACGGGCCGTCGCGGGCGAGCGAAGCTGGGTGACCGGACGCGGTGACATGTTCCTCAATACGCTCCGGGTTCCGGTCACGGCCTCGTGCGAACGGGTGCCGTACCGCTCGGCGGTCATGCTGCTCGACGGCCGGGCGCTCACCGAACTGCTCCTGGAGATCGAGGAGTCGAGCCCGCGCCCGCTGCCCGGCCCCGGCGGGCAGGTCGCCGCGACGATGACACCGGAACTCCTTGACGCGGTCACCCGGTGGGTGCGGCTGGTCGACACCCCGGACGACATCGGCCCGCTCGCGGCCCGTATCGAGAGCGAGATCCTGTACCGGCTGCTCAGCGGCCCGCTCGGCCCGGTCCTGCGCCAGTTCACGCTGGCGGACTCGGTGACGGCCCGGGTCCGCACGGCGGCGGCGTGGATCTGCGATCACTACACCGAGCCGCTGAGCGTCGACGAGATCGCGGCGGTCGCGCACATGAGCACCGCCACCCTGCACCGCCGCTTCAAGGCCGCCACCGGCATGAGCCCGCTCCGCTTCCAGAAGCACCTGCGGCTCCAGGAGGCCAGACGGCGACTGACAGTGGGCGACACCACGGCGGCGCGGGTCGCGGAGGCGGTCGGGTACGTGAGCGCGACCCAGTTCAGCCGGGAGTACCGGAGTGTGTACGGCCTGCCGCCGATGCGGGACGCGGCCCGGCTGCGGGGGCGGTTGGCGCCGGGGCGGGAAGGCTAGTGCGGTGACCCGAGAGGTTTGCCGGTGAGCCTGCGGCGTCCGGTGCGGTGCCGCGCAAGGCGGAGGTCCGCAGCTCGTACTCGCCGTACTCGCGCGGTCCGACAACGCAGGGGGCACCACCCGAGCCCGCAGGGCTACGGGGGAGACGTGCCGTGCCGGGCGTCGCAGGCCGGTGAACGTGTCCGGTCACCACACTGGACGGACGCCGGTCGTCGGCGGGGCGGATCACGCGCGTCACCGGTGCGAGTCCTGCACGGCACCGGCCACGGCACCGGCCAGGCGGGGGGGGCGGTCCACCCGTGAGTGCTCCCGAAGGACCGGACCCTCAGGGCGAAGCCGTCCGTACACCCCCGGCGGCGCCCCCGCCGCCCGGGGAGGAGGCGTGGGCGCCGTGGTCCGGCGGCCGGTGAGTGGCCGTCAGGCGGCCGCCAGCGCCTCGGTCGGGGGGAGCCGGGCGGCGCGGACCGCCGGAAAGAACCCGGCCAGGCCCCCGATGACGAGCGTGGCGCCGATGCCGCCGGACATCGCCCACAGCGGTACCACCGCCGGCCAGCCCTGGTAACCGGCGTAGCCCGCCGTCACCGCGATGCCCAGCGCGACCCCGCCGAGGCCGCCGAGTGCGGACAGCAGCAGGGACTCGCACAGGAACTGGGTACGGATCTGGCCCCGGGTGGCGCCGAGTGAGCGGCGCAGGCCGATCTCGGCGCGGCGCTCCAGTACGGAGATGACCATGGTGTTGGCGACGCCGACGCCGCCGACCAGGAGCGCCACCGCGCCCAGGCCGAGCAGCAGCCCGGACAGGGCGTCGTCGGTGGCCTGCTTCGCGGCGAGGGCGTCCGAGGGCCGGGAGACGTCCACCTCGTTGGGGTTCTGCGGATTGATGGTGGCGCCGAGGATCTCCTGGACATCGGCGACGGATGCCTCCTGGACGCGGGTGTAGATCGTCGTCGGGTAGCCGTCGAAGTCCAGCTCCTGCCCGGCGGCCGGCCAGCCGATCAGCGCGGCGGAGTCGAGCTCGGGCGCGAGCTCGTTGGCTGCCAGCAGGCCGACCACGGTGAACCAGCGGCCGCCGAGCCACACCTGTACGTCCGGCCCCGCCTCGTACACGCCGAGCTGCTGGGCCGCCCTCGCGCCGAGGACGACGGCCGGGTGGCGCTCGGTGGCGGCGTTGAGCCAGCTGCCGTGGACGACGTCGACGCCGACCGTCGCGGGCAGGTCGGTGCGGGCCGCGTAGACCGCGATGCCGCCGGTCTGCCCCTCGGGTACGTGGTCGTTGCGGTACACCTTCGCTCGCGTCCTGCCGATGGCCGAGACCGACTCGACGGCGTCGATGCCGCCGACCATGCCCACCGCCGCCTCGGGCAGATGGGCCGTACCGCCGTCGAAGGTCTGCCCGGGAGCCGCGGTGAGCAGGTTGGTGCCGAGCGCGGCCAGCCTGCGGCTGAGTTCCTCCTGGCTGGAGGTGGAGATGCCGACCACGCCGATCATCGCGGCGATGCCGAGCGCGATGCCGAGCGCGGAGAGGAAGACACGCATGGGGCGCGAGCGCAGGCCTGCGCCGCCGGTGCGGATCACGTCCGCAGGGCCGAGCCGGGCGGCTCTGGGACGGGTCGGGGCCGGTGTCGTCATGCGCCCACCTGTTCCGGTGCGGCCGAGTCGTGCTCGATACGGCCGTCCCTGAGGTGCACCTCGCGCGGCAGGGAGGCCGAGACGTCCCGGTCGTGCGTGATCACGACCACCGTCGTACCGGCCCGGTGCAGTTCGTGCAGCAGCTCCAGCACCACCGCGCCGGAGCGCGAGTCCAGCGCGCCGGTCGGCTCGTCGGCGAGCAGCAGCGGCGGGTCGCCGAGCACCGCCCGGGCGATGGCGACGCGCTGCTTCTCACCGCCGGAGAGCTGGTGCGGCTCGCTGGACAGCCGGTGGCCCAGACCCACTCTGCGCAGCGTCTGCCGCGCCAGCCGGCGGCGCTCGCGGCGGGGCCGGCCGCCGTAGAGCATCCCGTCCGCGACCGCGTCCAGGGCCGGGACCCCGGCGGCCAGGTGGAAGGACTGGAAGACGAAGCCGATGGTACGGGCGCGCAGCGCTGACAGCTCTCGGTCGGACAGTTCGTCGACGGCGTGCCCGTCGACGAGCACGGTTCCGGAGGTGGGGCGGGCCAGCGTGCCCATGATGTTGAGCATGGTCGACTTGCCGGACCCGGACGGGCCGACGATCGCCAGCATCTCGCCGCGCCGGACCACCAGGTCCGCGTCGGCGAGGGCGGTCACGTCGCCGTACGTCATCGACACCCCGGACAACTCCACTACGGGCGGCCTCACTGCGGGATCCCCACCTTCAGGCCCTCGGTGACGCCTTCGCCGGAGACCTCGACCCTGCCGTCCGCGAACAGGCCGAGTTTCACCGGGCGGTACTCGACCCCATCGGCGGTGACGGCCTGCACGGCGTAGCCGCCGCCCTTGCGGGCGACCAGAGCGTTGACGGGCACGGCGAGGACGTTCCCGCGGCTCTCCGCGGTCAGGGTCACGTCCACCGGGGCGGCCTGGTAGCGGCCGAGCTTCTTCTGGTCCTTCACGGACAGGGTGATCGGCAGCGTGACCGTGTCGCCGCCGCCCTGCTCGGCGGGCTTGGCGGTGGCCGCGTTGCCGACGCCGGTGACGACGGCCCCGGTCTCGGTGTCGTCGGGGAGCTTCACGGTGGCCCTGGTGCCTTCCTCGACCAGGTCCTCGTACCGCGCCTCCAGGTCGACGGTGACGATCCGCTCGGTGCCGGTCCAGCTGAGAACCTCACCGGAGGCGGCGTGCCCGCGGACGGCCGTGACCTCGGAGACGCGCCGGCCGCCGGGGGCGACGACGGCGTCGCCGGGCGCGACCTTGCCGGTCTCCTCCCGGCCCAGGTCCTCCTGCCAGGCGCGCACGGCGTCCGCGGTACCGGAGGTGAACTCCCGGTCCACGGTGAAGCCGGTGTAGCCGAGGGCGGCGAGGTTCTTCTCCAGCTGCCCGACGTCCTTGCCCTCGGCGCCGACGTCCAGGGTGCGGTAGAGCGGGGTGGAGCCGTAGAGCAGCGGCACCTTGTTCTCGTCCACGCTGTAGACGGGCTCCCCGCGTTTGATCACGGCGCCCTCGCCGGGCAGCCAGGTGAGCGTCCCGCCGCCGGACCCGCTTCCGCCGTCGCCGGAAGACCCGCCCCCGGACCCGCTTCCGCCGTCGGACCCGTCGGGCTGCCCGCCCCCGCCGCTTCCGGCCCGTACGGGGCTCGGGTCGCCGTAGCCGAGGGTGCCGTCCACGGTCTCGCTGCGGGTCAGGGTGGTCTGTTCCACCCGCGCGGTACGGGCCGGGCCCGAGGGGGCCGCGGCCGGGGTGTTCCCACCGCCGCCGCCCAGCACGCCGGTCGCGGCGACCCCGCCCCCTGCCGTCACCGCGGTGACGGCCAGGACGATGAGCAGGGTACGCACCGGGCGCCGACGCCGCCGCGGCTTCCCGGCCCCGGCCGGGAAACCCTCGCCGCCGCGGTCGTCGAAGAAGGCGCCCCCGGGCTCGCGGACCCCGCCGGACTCTCGGACCCTGGCGGACTCTTGGGCCCCGCCGGACTCTCGGACCCCGGCGGGCTCTTGGGCCCCGGCGGGCACTCGCGGGGAGTCCTGGCCGGTCATCGGCCACCGCCGTTGTGCCTCATCCTGAGGTTCCCGGCCGGACGTTCGTCCTGGCAGGTCTCCAGGGCCTTGTCCAACGTCCGGTCTTCGCCGTCCGCGCCGACGCCCGTCATGTCGACCTCCAGCGTGTCGCCCTTGAGTTCGGGGTCGGGGAACTTCGGCACACCGTTGTCGCGGACGCACTGCGCCCACTCGCGGGCCTTTCCCAGGTCGGCCGGCGCCCCGCCGTCCGACCCGTCCCCGCCCTGCGGGGAGAGCTCCTTGCAGGCCTCCTCCGCCTTCTTGAACTCCGCCGACTTCGGGTCGACGCCGGAGTCCTTCCCGACCATCAGGCTGCCGTCGTCCGCCGGGTCGGGGAACGCGGCCACACCGTTCTCGCGCATGCACGTGGCGAACGCGACACCGCGGTCCGCCGCGCCGGAGGGCTTCGCACCGCCCGCCTTCTCCTCCGCCGAACCCCCCGAGCAGGCCGTCAGCAGTACACCCGACAGCAGCAGCGGGACGAGGGGCAGCACCCTCGCCTTCGTACGCCCGTACGCCCGGGCTCCGGCCGAGCCGCCCCGGGAATCACTCGCCTGAACCGGTGTCCGTCCCATCCTGGTCACTCCTCGTCACTCCTCGCCGCGCTACGCCGCCGGCCTCCGCCGCGCCGGTCGGCCGTACGGACAGCGATCGTGCGGGGCCAGGATCAGCAGGGCTTGAGCCGAACCTCAGAGGTTCCTGAACGTGCGCGCCGACGGTCAGTGATTCCTGAGCGAACTCTCAGACGACGCTCAGGCGGGCGGGCCACCATGCGGACACGGCCGGATCGGACGCGCGAAGGGGAGGCACGGATGAGCGAGGCGAGGGACGGACACCGGCCAGGGCCGAGGAAACGGCTGCTGGTGGTCGAGGACGAGCCGAATCTCCTGGAGGTGCTGGCCGGAAGCCTTCGATACGCGGGGTTCGACACGGCCACCGCGGCGACCGGGCAGGAGGCGCTGACCGAGGCGAGACGCCGTCGCCCCGACGCCGTCGTGCTCGATGTGATGCTGCCCGACATGGACGGCTTCGAGGTCCTGCGCAGGCTGCGCGCCGACGCGCCCGTACCCGTTCTGTTCCTCACCGCCCGGGACGCCACCGACGACAAGATCCGCGGTCTGACCATCGGCGGTGACGACTACATCACCAAGCCGTTCAGCCTCGGTGAAGTAATCGCCCGTATTCACGCCGTGCTGCGCCGGCACCATGAATCCGGCGCCGCCCCGGCCGCCCGGCTGGCCTTCGCCGACCTCGAACTGGACCAGGAGACCTACGAGGTGTGGCGGTCCGGCGAGCGGATAGCCCTGTCGCCCACCGAGTTCAAACTGCTGCGCTACTTCATGGCGAACCCCGGCCGGGTCCTGTCGAAGGCTCAGATCCTCGATCACGTCTGGGACTACGACTTCCGTGGTGACGGCGGGATCGTCGAGACGTACATCCACGCGCTGCGCCGCAAGATCGGCGAACCACGGGCCCGGCTGATCCACAACATTCGCGGGATCGGCTACGTGCTGCGGCCGCCGTCATGAACCGGGGCCTTCTCGCGCGGACGTCCTTGCAGGTCAGGCTGGTCGCCGCCGTCCTCCTCCTCGTCACCGTGGCGCTCACCGCCATCAGCGCGGCGGGGGTCACGGTCCTGCACGGACAACTGCTCGCCAGGACCGACTCCCAGCTCGGAACGGTGACCGCCGACTACTTCCGCGCACCGGTCGGCGAGGGCCCGAAGGGGACATCGATGGGCTGGAGCACCGGCACCGGCCTCTTCCGGGTCCAGCAGCGGGACGCCGGCGGGAAGCCGGTGGAAGACGGCCGCACGGCGGACGCGACAGCCGGCCCCGACGTTCCCGAGGACGCGGCCTGGCTCGACGAGCACGCGGGTCGCCCGGTGACCGTGCCGGCGAGAGGCGGTGGCGGCGACTGGCGAGTCCTGGTACAGCCGCTGGCGGGGACATCGGGCTGGATCGTGGTCGCGGGGGCGCTCGGGGAGCTCAACGCCACCATCTCCAAGCTCGTCACCATCGATCTGACCGTGGGCGCACTCGTCCTGGCCCTGCTGGCCGCCGTCAGCATCGTGATCGTACGGGCGAGCCTGCGGCCGCTCATCAAGGTGGAGAGGACGGCGGCGGCCATCGCCGCGGGCGACCTGTCCCGGCGGGTTCCGGACCATCCACCGCGGACCGAGCTGGGCCGGCTCGGCCGGGCGCTCAACGGCATGCTCGCCCAGATCGAGGAGGCGTTCCTGGCGCGGGCCCGGTCGGAGTCGTCGGCCCGGCGCTCGGAGGAGCGGATGCGCAGATTCGTCTCGGACGCCGGACACGACCTGCGCACACCGCTGTCGGTCATCCGCGCCTGGGCGGAGTACGCCCACCACGGGCCCCGCCGGGATCGCGACGATCTCGAACGGATCCTGTCCACCGTGGGAACGGAAGCCACCCGGATGAGCGCACTGGTGGAAGATCTGCTGCTGCTCGCCCGGCTGGACCAGCAGCGCGCCCTGGAGCGGCACCCGGTCGACGTGCTCGCGCTGGCCGTCGACGCGGTACGCGATGCCCGGCTGCTCGCCCCCGAGCGGGACATCCGGCTCACGGCGGACGACCGTGCGGTCTACGTCGTCACCGGCGACGAGATCCGGCTGCGCCAGGTGCTGTCGAATCTGACCGGCAACGCCCTCACGCACACCCCGCCCGGCACACCCGTCTCGATCACCCTCGGGCCCGGTCACCTCGGCGAGGCACCCGCCCTGGTACTGGACGTCTCGGACCAGGGCCCCGGCCTCACCCCTGAGCAGACGGAGCGCGTCTTCGAACGCTTCTACCGCGTCGACACCTCACGAACCCGCCGCACCGGCGGCTCCGGGCTCGGACTCGCCATCGTGGCCTCACTGGCCGCCGCCCACGGAGGCACGGTGAGCGTGCGCAGTTCGCCCGGAGCGGGGGCGGCGTTCCGTGTCACCCTGCCGCTCGCGGACGCGGACCCGCCTCCGGACGAACCCGGCGAGCTGCCCGGCGCACCGGGCGGGCCGTATGCCGACGGTGACGACCGCGCCCCGGCACGTAAAGCACCGGCGGGTGAAGCACCGGACACCTGAACCACCGGCACGTAAAGCACCCGCGAGTGAAGCACCGGACACCTGAACCACCGGCTGGACAGCGGGAGAGAGGTGTGAGTGGCCCGGGAGTCGGGCCCCGGCGAGCGGCTCGGGCGGAACGAACGCGTCGTACGCGCGACCGGCGTGGCGGCCCGTCCGGCCGGACAGCTCACCGCCTCTTGAACTCCACCGGCCCGCCGTTCATCTCGATGGTGCCGTCCGGGTGGAGGACGGGCCGCCGTTCGGTCATGCGGGCGCTGTAGGCCTCGATGTGATGGATGGCCGCCCCGTCGGGGGCGCCGAAGTCGATGAGGGCGATGGCGACCCAGTAGCGGGTCTTGGTGTTCTCGAAGAGAGGAACGGTGACCGTGGAGCCGCGCCCGTCCGTGATGACGACCTTCGCGCCGAAGCTGCGGAACGAACCGAAGCCGTTACTGACGGCGGAGTACGCGCACAGCAGTACGTAGCCCTGCTCGTCGGGGCGGACGATGCGGACGGACTCACAGCCGGGGACGCGGGAATCGCCGTCGAGGCGGATGAAAGGGTGGCTCTTCAGCGAGCCGAGGCGCTTGTAGTAGACGACATCGGCGCCCTTCCCCTTCTTCGTCGCGGTCCGGGCCGCGCCCTTGGCCCCTGCGGGTCCGGTGGCGTCCCCGGACAGCCGGTGACCCGCGAGGATGTGACCGCGCGGGAATCCGGCCGACGGGACGGGCGTCGGCCGCGCACCGTGGCCGTCTGTGATCAGGCGGCGGGGCTCGGCCGTGCGTCCGGGCGGGGAGCCAGGATCGCGGAGGTCACCGCGCCGGACGACGCCATGACGTCGGCGAGGAAACGCAGGCGCCCGACGCCGAGCCGGCGCAGTGCCCGGCCGTGGTCGACGGCGACGACGAGGGAGGCCACGAGGAGGAGAAGCCGCCACGCGGCCATCAGCGGGCGGCGCAGGGGGCGGGGCAGATCGGCGACGGAGGTGTGCAGGCGTTCGCAGTGGAACGGTATGTGGCGCTGTTCGTCGGCCAGGATCCGGCCGGCCACCTCCGAGGTGAGCGAGTCGTCGGTGCCGTCCCGCAGAGCCCTGTAGTAACGCAGGGCCACGACTTCCGCGATCATCAGCACCAGCAGTTCCGTACGCAGGCCCAGGAGGCGCCGCAACCGTACGAAGGCCCGGTCACTCCAGTGGCTGTCCAGCGTGCGTACGCCGCCCGCGGCCAGGAGGCGGGCGAGGAGACGCGCGTGGTTCTGCTCCTCGGCGATGAACAGCCGTACCGCCCGCGCGTAGTCGGGGTCCCCGGCCCGGTCGGCCTTGGCCACCAGGTTGGCACCGTCACCGTCCTCGCCCATCTGGAAGAGCTGGATGCTGGGCCGGACCGCCGGATGCAGGTCGGCGCCCCGGCCCCAATCCGGGTCCCCCTGGGCATGCCTGCGCTCACGTTCGTCCTCGAACCGCCGTGTCCACTGGGCGAATCCATCCGCACGCACCCGATCTCCCCCCTGCCTCGTCGGCACACCCGCCGTGCCCCGGAGAAAGGGGACGCCCATGGGCAGCGAAACGTTCCAGCGCTGCGCGGGGCGGCTCCCCGCACGCGGACCTCGTCACTCTCCCTTCGAGCCGATCACAGGTCCATCCGTGGCACCCCCGGACATCGCCGGAGTGCCGCCCGCCCCGGCCCGCGCGGCTGTCCCAAGCTGGCGGGGCGATCGGGAAACGGCGGTGTCCACGAGGGCGGCGCCGATCGGCCCGCGGAGGAGGACCGGGTGAATCCATGGGCTGTCATCGCGGCGGGCGCGGTGGTCGGCGGATACGCGGCGGTCTCGCGCCGGTTGTCGACGACGATGGTCTCCGGGCCCATGGTGTTCGTGGCCTGTGGTCTGGTCATCGGCCCGCTGGGGCTCGATCTCATCGATCGTGCCGATGACGCGGAGATCACCCGTGTGCTGCTGGAAAGCGCTCTGGCACTGGTGCTGTTCACGGGAGCCGCGTCGGTCCGCCGACGGGACCTGCGCAGGGAGCGCTTGCTGCCGGTACGGCTCCTCACGGTGGGGCTGCCGCTCACCATGGCGCTGGGCTGGCTCGTGGCCTGGGCGGTACTGCCCGGTCTGAGCGTGTGGGAACTGGCCGTGATCGGCGTCATCCTCGCCCCCACCGACGCGGCCCTCGGACAGCAGGCCGTATCGGACGAACGCGTCCCCGCACTGGTGCGGCACGGGCTCAGTGTCGAGTCCGGCCTCAACGACGGCATCGCGCTGCCGTTCTTCCTGCTGGCTCTCGCGGCGGCCGGTGGCGGACAGCACGGTCATCAGGGCCCGCTCGCGGCCTTCTTCCTCGCCCTCGTGGCGAGCAGCGCCATCGGCCTGGCGGCCGGGTGGCTGGGCGCACGGGTCCTCGGCCGGTCCATGGCCCGGGGCTGGAGCACCCCGGCCTGGCGACAGCTTCTGGTTCTGGCGGTGCCCGCCACGGCGTACGCGCTGTGTGCCGTGGTCGACGGGAGCGGATTCATCGGGGCCTGGACCGCCGGGCTCGCCTTCGGCTCCGTCATGCGCGCCAAAACACCCGCCGGCCTTCCGCCCGCCTCCATTCCCCCTGAGGCCAGCTCCGGGGAGGCCCTACGCGACGAAGCCGTACGCGACGAGGTCGAGCTCAGCGACCGTCTCGGTGAGTTGCTGACCGCGCTGAGCTTCCTGATGTTCGGCGGGCTGATCCTCGGCCCCGCGCTCCAGCACGTCGACTGGCGGATGCCGCTGTACGCCGTGATCAGCCTCACCGTCATCCGGATGGTTCCCGTCGCCGTGGCTCTCCTGGGCACCGGCCTGCGCGCTCCCACCGTGGCCTACATCGGCTGGTTCGGCCCACGGGGGCTCGCGTCCGTGGTGTTCGGTCTCATCGCCTTGGAGGAGCGCCTTCCCGGAACGGAACTGCTCAGCGGTGTGGTCGCCGTGACCGTGGGGCTGAGCGTGCTCCTGCACGGGGCGTCGGCCGCGCTGCTCGGTTCCCGCTACGGCTCCTGGTACGCCGAGGCCCTGCGCCGCTCGCCGGACCTGCGGGAGCGAAGTCCCGTACCGTGACCGCTCCCCCGGTGTCTCCCCGTCGGGAGTGCGGATAAGGCCGCTGTAAGATCCATCAATAATTTGCGGGGCGCGGGCGCACGGCCGAGGGGGGTATTCGGCCGGGTAAGACGTCGTCGCGGCCCGCTTCCCGGTTTCTGGGGAGGGACCACCCTTTGGCTCGGTACATCCGTGCGCGCCGTTCCCGTGGGCGTACGACTCTGATCGCGGTGGCGCTCGTCGCGTCCGTCGTCGTCGCGTCTCCGGTCACACCGGCTGCCGCGACCGACGCAGGTGCCGCGGGCACCGGCGCGGCGAGCGGTGGCGGGACGGCCGCCCCCAGGACCACCGCGGCGGCGGCCGGTGCCGTGGGCGCCCCGCTGGAGATCACGCCGAACTGGCGGGATCTGCCGAGGGACGAGCGGATCGCGGCCGTCGGCACGAAGGGGTTCGTGCACGCGCCGGAGGACACCGTGGAGGGGACGAACGAGCCGCACCGGTGGACGGACTTCGAGACCGGGAAGAGCGTCGAGCTCGGGCACGGGGGCGGCAATGACCAGTTCGCCGAGTTCGGTACCGGTGGCGACTACGTCTACGGCGAGCACGGCGCCGGCCCGGCGTACATACGGAATGTGGTGACCGGCACCGAGCGCGAACTCGATCTGCCGCAGGGTGACAGATATGTCGGTCTGCTGGGCGACTCGGTTCTGGTGCAGCGGTATCTCGCGCCCGACGACTGGTCGGACACCAGCGGCTGGTATCTGCTGAAGGCCGGTGACCCCGCGGGCGCCGAGGTGGCGGTGACCGGCTGGCCCGCGGGCGCCGATCTGCACGGGGCGCGGCTGGTGGCCGGGGACGGCACCGAGGCCGTGGTGCGGTTCGACCTGAACAAGGACTCGTGGGACTTCACCGAGCTGGGGCTGATCGACCTCACGACCGGCCGGATGCGGCACATCGGCGCGAGCACGACCGACAACGGCGGGGTCTCCGCACCGGTCGCGGTCAGCCCGGACTCGATCGGCTGGATCGACCGCAACCGTCAGATGCATGTGCGCGAACGGGCCCGCCCGGAAGGGCCCGGGCAGACGTTCCCGCTGCCCGAGGGGATCGGTGTCCGGCGGATCGGCCTGGTCGACGGCTGGGTCCTCGCGTTCGGGGACGTCAGCGGCTCCGACGCGGCGCTGAAGCGGAATCTGATCGCGCTCTCCGTCGACGGGCAGCGCCGGCACACCCTGCTGGAGAAGGCGGACCTGGAGATCGCCCAGATGAGCAGCGGCGCGGCGGCCGTCGTCGGCGGTTCGTCGGCGACGGACTGGCGGCTGCTCCAGGTGGTCGCGGGCGCGGACGGCGGTGTGCCGCGGCTGGAGAAGCTCGGCACGGTGGCCCCTCTCCCGGCGAAGATCGACGCGTTCTCGCTGAACGCGGGCGTGCTGTCCACCGTGGAGCAGAGCGGCCCCGAGGGCGCCGGGTTCTACAACCGGGACCTCGCGCCGGGGCCCGCGCCCGACCGTGAGTCGGCTCCGGTCTGGATCGGCCGTGAGCAGGGGCGTCCGTACGACTACACCCCGTGCGGCCAGCACGCCTGCACGCGGCTGCTCGGCAGCGGCGACGGGCGCAGCGTCTACCAGGTCCGCAACTACGCGTCCTCGCAGGCGCAGGTGGAGATCGTCGGCCGGCGCTCGGCGCAGGAGCCCGACCGGGCGCTGACGGGGAACTTCGACGGCTTTCTCGTGGACTCCTTCGGCCGGTACGCGGTCTATCAGAGCGGCCGGGCCGCGTACCCGGGCACGGTGATCCCCGGCGAGAAGACGATCGTCGTCGACCTGGAGGCGAAGCCCGGCGCGTCCGTGGTGGTGCAGCGCGAGCAGACGGGGGCGGCGGTGTGGGGCACCACCCTGTACACCGGTACGGCCCCGGGTGTGGTCACCCGGACCGATCTGCCGAGCGGCCGGAACCTCGGCACGATCGCCACGGGTGCCGACGGAGATCTGGCGGAACTCCAGGTCGTGGGGCACTGGCTGTACTGGGCGAGCGGCGGATCCCGGCAGGGGGTCGTCGACCTGCGGTCCGGGGCGAGGATCGCGCTCCCGCGCGGCTACAGCGGCGGGCTGCTCGGTGACGGGTTCTTCGTGGACAAGCAGTCGGACATGCTGAGGATTCTCGACTTCCACAGCGGTACGGCGGTGACGCGGTACGTGGGCGGCTCCACCCCCGACTACGTACCCGGGGACCGGCGCCAGACCTGGACCGTCGACCGGTTCGGCGGCGCGATCGCGTACAGGACCCCGGACGGCACCCTCCGTGTCGTGCCGAGCGGAGTGCCCACCTCCGCCCTGGCCGCCGTACCGGTCGCGGTCCCGGCCGCCTTCCACACGGGAAGCGGCTGGAAGCCCTCGTGGTCGCTGTCCAAGCCCGCCGCGTCCTGGCGGCTCACCGTCAGGAACAGGGCGACCGGCGCCACGGTCCACACCGTCACCGGCGGTGAGACCCGTGGTGTCGCCGAGGCCGCCTGGAACGGCAGGGACGCGGCCGGCGGTCTCGTCCCGAACGGCACGTACGCCTGGACGCTGACGGGGGTCCCCGCCGACGGCCAGGGCGCCGGCCTGGTGGTCAACGGCACGGTGGACCTCGCCGGAGGGACCGCGGCCCACCGCGATCACGCCGGTGCGGCGGGACCCGACGGGGTGGCCGATCTGATGACGCTGAACGCGTCGGGTGTGCTCGCCTTCCGGCACGGGAACGGCGCCGGCGGCTTCACCGGGGCGACCACGGGCAGGATCTGGTCGTCCACGGCCGTCGCCGTGCCCTTCGGGGACATGAACGGCGACCGGTGCAACGAGGTGCTGGTGCGTCTCGGCGGTCAGTTGCGGGCCTACCGGCCCGGCTGCGGCAAGGGGCTGACGCCGTCGGCTCCGTACACCCTGCTGGGCACGGTGTGGGCGCAGTTCGACGTGCTGACGTCCCCCGGCGACCTGACCGGTGACGGGCGCCCCGATCTGATCGCGCGCCAGCAGAAGACCGGCGACGTCTATCTGTACGCGGACGACGGCAGGGGCGGGCTGAAGGCCCGGGGCAGGATCGCCGTGAACTGGAAGGGCTACCGGGCCGTGTTCGGCGCCGGTGACCTCAACGGTGACGGCATCGGTGATGTGCTGGCGGTGGACGCGGCCCACTCGCTGTGGCGGTTCAACGGCACGGCGGCGGGCACGCTGAAGCCGCGGGCCCTGGTGTTCGGCGCCAAGTGGGGCACGGGCCGCAACGCCTTCGTCGGAGCCGGCGATCTGAACAAGGACGGCAAGGCGGATCTGATCTCCCGGAACGCGGCCGGTGATCTGCTGCGCAACAACGGCAACGGCAGCGGGTCGTTCGGGTCCACGGCCAGGCTCGCTCCGGGCTGGCAGGGCTACAAGATCTTCTAGGGCGTGTTTCGAAAGTAGCGTCGTCCGCCCGGAGGGCGGGGCCTGCGGCGTCCGGTGCGTGCAATCGCAAGGCGGAGGGTCGCCCTCGTACTGGACGTACTTGGGCGATTCCGACAACGCAGCGAGGGGGTACCTCCCGGGCCGCCAGGCCCAGGGGGCGTGCGTGCTGGGCGTCACAGGCCAGGCGGGACTTTCGATACACGCCCTAGGGCCTCTCGTGGGGACGTCGACCGGGCGGTCGACGAGACGTTCGGGGCGTCTCCCGAGGATCGTGCCGGGCGGCAGGGCGACGGCGGGGGACCTGAGCCGTGGGCCTGGGGGATTTCGTCCCGGATGTCGTCGAGGACGCGGTCGAGGGCGCGACCTCGGAAACGGGCGGGCCGGTTACCGGGATCCGGACAGAGAAGTCGTGGTGATCGAGGACGGCGACGGCGGCACGGTCTTCACACCGCGGGGCGGAAAATCCTGGTGCGACGATGTTCTCGAATGATGGAGTGCGGAAGTGTCACGGGACACGAGGACGGCGGCCCTTTCCCCCGACGAGGTGCGGGCGGTCATGCAGGTGATCCACCAGGCGATGGAGCTGCGCGAGGAGACACTGGCCGGGATCGGCTGCCGTTCCGGCGACATCGCCGTCACCCGTGCCGTACTGCGCGAACTGAAACAACGCCTGAAAGCAGACGACGCCACCGCCGTCCGCTTTCTGACCGATCCGGCAATCCCGCCTTCGGATCCGCCTGTCATGGCGCCGGGCGCCGCCGGGGAAACGCTGGAGGTCAGGATCGCCCCGCACACGGGGCAGCTGTGGAAAGCCATGGGTGAACTGGCCTTCACGGCCTACGGGGAGCGGGAGTTGTTCTACCGCACCGGCCGCACCCACGAGGAACGGCAAACCGCTTGGGGTCTCTTCGTGTTCTCATGAGCGTGAGTCCTGTCCGTGGCGGCCGAAGGGCGCTTCGGACCTGATCACTCGCGGTGACACCTCGGCACGCCCTCTCCCGGCGGCGGCGTACGCATGGGTTCGCAGCGTGAGCCGGAGCGCGGCTCGGCCGGGGTCGCTCGGGCGGCGGAGGGGCCGGTGAACGGCCCGCCCCTGAGGGGTGGTTAGCGCTTGGCGCCGGTCCTGAAGACGCGGCGCGCCCACAGGTAGCCGACCAGTGAGAGCCCCGCGCACCAGGCGAGGCCGACGGCCGCGCTGCTGCCGATCTCGGTGCCGAGCCACAGGCCGCGCAGGGTCTCGATCACCGGGGTGAAGGGCTGGTACTCGGCGAACCAGCGCAGGCCGGCGGGCATGGAATCCGTCGGCACGATGGCGCTGCCGAGGAACGGGAGGAACGTCAGCGGCATCGGGATGTTGCTGGCGGTCTCCGCGTTCTTGGCGATCAGGCCGATGCCCGCGGAGAGCCAGGTGAGAGCCAGGGTGAGCACGGCGAGCAGGCCGATGGCGGCGACCCACTCGACGGGCGTCGCGCTGGGGCGGAAGCCCATCAGCAGGGCGGCGCCGATGACGAGCGTGATGCTGATCATCGTCTGGATCACACTGCCGACGACATGGCCGGTCAGGAACGAGGCCTGGGAGATCGGCATCGTACGGAAGCGATTGACGATGCCCTCGGTCTTGTCGAGGCACACGCTGATCGCCGTGGTCAGGGCCCCGGAGGTGGCGGCCATCAGGATGATGCCGGGCGCGAGGTAGTCGATGTAGTCGCCGCTGCCGGTGGGCAGGCCGCTGATGCCGGTGCCCAGGGCGCTGCCGAAGACGTAGTTGAACAGCAGCAGCATCGCGATGGGCATGATGACGACGGTGAGCGTCAGGGACGGGTAGCGCAGGGCCTTCTTGAGGTTGCGCCGCAGCATCGTCCTGGAGTCGCGGGCGGCGTAGGACAGGGTGGCCATCAGACGTTCTCCTCGGGCGATGCGACGGTGTCGGCGGGGCGGGGCTGACCGGTGAGGGTCAGGAAGACGTCGTCGAGGTCGGGGGTGTGCACGGTGAGCGACTCGGCCTGGACGTCGGTGGACTCCAGGACGTCGAGCACGGCCCGCAGGTTGGGGATGGAGCCGTCGCTGGGGATCTGCAGGGTGAGGGAGTCCTCGTCGCGCGTGGCGATGCCGAAGATGCCCGCGGCGGTGTCCAGAGCCCGGGCGTCGGCGAACCGCACCCGGATGTGGCCGCCGGGGATGCGCTGCTTCAGCTCGTCGGCGGTGCCCTCGGCGATCAGCCGGCCGTGGTCCAGCACGGCGATGCGGTCGGCGAGTTGATCGGCCTCTTCGAGGTACTGGGTGGTCAGGAAGATGGTCACGCCGTCGTCGGCGACGAGGCCCCGGATGATCTCCCACATGGTGCGCCGGCTGCGCGGGTCGAGTCCGGTGGTGGGCTCGTCGAGGAAGATGATCCGCGGATCGCCGACCAGGGTCATCGCCAGGTCGAGCTTGCGCCGCATGCCGCCGGAGAAGGTGACGGTGGTCTTGCCCGCCACCTCGGACAGGTCGAAGCGGCGCAGCAGTTCCTTCGCCCGCCGCTTGCCCTCCCGCCGGTCGAGGTGGCGCAGATCCGCCATGAGGAGCAGGTTCTCCTCGGCGGTCAGCAGATTGTCGACGGCCGAGAACTGGCCGGTGACGCCGATCGCGGAGCGCACCGCGTCGGCGGCCCGGGTCAGATGGTGGCCCCCGACCCGGGCCTCGCCCGCGTCGGCGTCGATGAGCGTGGAAAGGATCTCCACCGTGGTGGTCTTCCCGGCGCCGTTCGGCCCGAGCAGGGCGAAGACGGTGCCTTCGGCGATGCTCAGGTCGATGCCGTCGAGCACGACCTTGTCACCGTAGGACTTGCGCAGTCCGGTGACGCTGATCGCCGGCGCCGCCGCGTTCGGGGCGATCGGCGCGGATGTCCGGGGAGCAGTCATGCCGCTTTCCTTTCGGTGCTGGGGAGTCGGGGTACGCGGGGTCAGGCGCGGCGGACGGTGATGTCGCCGGCCGAGGTCCGCGCGTGCACCTCGGCGGTCTCGTCGGAGTCGGCGGGGCCGTCGGAGGAGCCGAGCGAATGGCGTACCGTGCCGAACTTGGTGTTCAGGTCGAGCCAGGCCGCGGTGCCCTCGTGGATGCCCACGTCGATGCCGCCGTGGGAGGCGCGCAGATCGACTCGGCCGCGGATCACGTCGCCGACGCGGATGCCGCCGTGGGAGGACATCGCGTCGACCCCGGCGTGGGCGGCGCCGATCTCGATCCGGCCGTTGGCGGACTTGGCGCCGACGCTGCCGTGCGCGATGCCCACGGAGATGTCTCCGTTGGCAGCGTTGGTCTTCAGGCCGCCGGTGACCTCGCCGATCTCGGTCGCGCCCATGCTGTTCTTGACGGTCGCCGCGCCCTCGACCGTGCCGATCGTGATCCGGCCCGCGCCGATGACTTCGACGTCCTTGGTCGAGCGGGCCAGGCGGATGTCGCCGAGGTCGGTCTTGAGGTCGCCGCCCGCCATCTCCTCCACCTGGAGGTCGCCGAGCGAGGTCTTGAGCGTGACCTCTCCGAGGCGGCCTTCGCAGAAGAAGCCGCCCATGCCCGTGGTGCCCCGGACATCCGACCCGGCGGGCAGTTCCACGCTCACCTCGATGCCGCCCGGCTTGCCGAACAGGGACCGCGTCCTGGGCATCTTGACCGTCAGGCGGCCGCCCGAGCAGGTGACCTGGGTCTGCTGCACGGCACGTACGTCCTTCTCGTCGGATCCGTCGCGCGGCAGCACCTCCACGACCGTGTCGGTGCGCTTGCCCGCGGTGATGCGGGCGGTGCCGACCTCCAGCTCGAAGGTGACGGAGATCGGTTCGGGGGTCTCGTAAGCAGGCATGGCTGTCCCGTCCTCTTGGCTTGGGTGGGTGATCCCGCCGGTGGGGCGGGTGATGAGTTACGTCGGCCGGATCGGCGATCCGCCGGTGAACAGTGCGCCGGGCCGGGCCGCTCTAGCGGACCCAGCCGGTGAAGCCCCGGCCGGCCGGGTCCTTGTCGCGGCCCGGCGAACTCACGCGCTCCCCGCTGTCGAGTGCGGTGGACACGGCCCGCACCAGCCAGGCGTTGACCGACAGGCCCTCCGCTGCCGCGGCGTTCTCGGCGCGGCTCTTGAGGTGGGCGGGGAGGCGGAAGTTGATCCGCGCCATGGCGCCCTCGTCGGCGTCCGCGGGCGGGGGTGGCGGCGCGGGTGCGGCGGGGGCCGTGACCGGCGCCCGCGCCTCCTGGAACGCCTCGGGTGCGGGCGGTGGCGTCACCACGAACTCGGGGTCGAGTCCGCGCAGCCGCACGTCGACCGAGCCGGGCGCCAGCTCCCGGGTGACCTCTCCCATGGCTGCGGACAGCGCGTTGAGCAAGGTGAGCCGGGCGGCGGACTCCAGGGGGGCGGTGAGCCGCTCGGCCAGGGCGCGGGCTTCGTCACCGCCGGCGTCCGCCGCGACGGCGAGTTCTTGCCGGAGGTTGTCGACATAGGGCGTGAGGTCCATGACGCCATCATGGCACACTCACGGCGCCATGGCGAGCCACATTGGCACTCTTCTTGGCGCATGCCCTTTGACCTGGGATTTTTCTGTCATCTTGGCGCGGCACAGTGGCACATCGGGACAGACAGGGCTTGCGATGGCGCGAGGATGATGCCATCGTGGCGCCATCCGAGGCGGCAGCTCTGGTGCCACAGTGGCGCCCCCTGGCGCCATCTCCGGAGCCGTTCCCTCTCCTCACCACCGCACCCCGCTCAGCCCTCTTCGTTCCGCTCTTCCGTTCCCACTGACAGGAGTCCCCGCCGTGGCTACCTTCCTCTACAAGCTCGGCCGTCTCGCCTTCCGGCGGCGATGGCTGATGGCGCTGCTGTGGGTGGTGATCTTCTGCGGTGCGGGCTTCGCCGCCTCCTCCGCGCAGACGCCTCCCGCCGACACCTTCTCCATGCCGGGCACGGAGTCGCAGAAGGCCTTCGACCTCCTTGAGGAGAAGTTCCCGGACGCGCGTGCCGACGGCGCCACCGCCCGCGTCGTGGTCCGCGCGCCCGAGGGCCGGAAGATCTCCGCCCCCGAGCAGAAGGCCCACGTCGCGGCGCTGGTCGCGCAGTTGAAGAAGTCCCCGCAGGTGGCCTCGGTGAGCGACCCGTTCATGACGAAGGCGGTGAGCGAGGACAGCTCCACCGCCTACACCATCGCCACCTACAAGGTCCCCGCCACCGAGGTCGGCGACACAGCGCACGACGCGCTCGACGACGCACTGGCCACGGCCCGGGCCGGCGGCCTGACCGCGGAAGCCGGCGGCGACGCCGTGAAGATCGACGCCGCGATGGGCGGCACCGGCGAGAAGATCGGCATCCTGGTCTCCGCCGTGGTCCTCGTCCTCACCTTCGGCTCGGTGATCGCCGCCGGGATGCCGCTGCTCACGGCCCTCATCGGCGTCGGCGTCGGCATCTCCGCGATCACGGCGCTCGGCGCCACCCTCGGTCTGTCCAGCACCACTTCGACCCTGGCGATGATGCTCGGCCTCGCCGTCGGCATCGACTACGCCCTGTTCATCGTCTCCCGCTACCGCGCCGAACTCACCGAGGGCCGCGACCGCGCCGACGCCGCGGGGCGGGCGGTCGGCACCGCGGGCTCCGCGGTCGTCTTCGCCGGGCTCACCGTCATCGTGGCCCTCGCGGGCCTGGCCATCGTGAACATCCCGATGCTCACCAAGATGGGCCTGGCCGCCGCGGGCACCGTCGCCGTCGCCGTACTCGTCGCCCTCACCCTCGTGCCCGCGCTGCTCGGCTTCGCGCCGGTCAAGGTCCTGCGCCGCCGGGACCGCAAGCGGTTCTCCGGCAAGCCGCTCAGCGCCCGCCAGGAGCGCAAGGCCGCCAAGCACGCCGAGAAGGACGCCCGGCGCAAGCCCAACCTCGGCTCCCGCTGGGCCGGTTACGTCCTGCGCCACCCCGTCGCCGTACTGCTCCTGGCCGTCGTCGGCCTCGGCGCGGTCGCCGTGCCCGCCGCCAGTCTGGAGCTGGGTCTGCCCGGCGAGGGCACCATGGCCCCCGACACCACCCAGCGCAAGGCCTACGACATGCTCTCGGAGTCCTTCGGCGCCGGGTTCAACGGGCCGCTGACGATCACCGTCGAGGGCCAGGACGCGGCGGCCGCCGCCCAGAGGGTCGGCGAGCGCCTCGCCGAGCGGGACGGCGTCGCCACCGTCACCCCGGCCACACCCAACGAGGCCGGCGACACCGCGATCCTCAGCGTCATCCCGACCACCGGTCCCACCGACGGCGCGACCGAGGACCTGGTCCGCTCGATCCGCGCCCTCGCCGACGGCTTCCGGGCCGACACCGGCGCGGAGGTGCTCGTCACCGGCCAGACCGCGATGTTCATCGACTTCTCGAAGACCCTGGACGACGCGCTGCTACCCTATCTCGCCCTGGTCGTCGGCCTGGCGTTCCTGCTGTTGATGGTGGTCTTCCGCTCCGTCCTCATCCCGCTCAAGGCGGCCCTGGGCTTCCTCCTCTCCGTGACGGCGGCGCTCGGCGCGGTGGTGGCGGTCTTCCAGTGGGGCTGGCTCGCCGATGTCTTCGGCATCGACCAGCCGAGCCCGATCATGAGCACGATGCCGATCTTCATGATCGGCGTCGTCTTCGGACTCGCCATGGACTACGAGGTGTTCCTGGTGACCCGCATGCGGGAGGCGTACGTCCACGGGGCGCGGCCCGCCGAGGCCGTCGTCACCGGGTTCCGCTACAGCGGCCGGGTGGTCGCCGCGGCCGCCGCCATCATGATCAGCGTGTTCTCCGGCTTCATCGTGGAGGACAACGACTTCATCAAGATGATCGGCTTCGGCCTCGCGGCCGCGGTGCTCTTCGACGCCTTCATCGTCCGCATGACGATCGTGCCCGCCCTGTTCGCCCTGCTCGGCAGGAGCGCCTGGTGGCTGCCGCGCTGGCTCGACCGGCTGCTTCCCGACCTCGACGTCGAGGGCGAGAAGCTCTCCCGCACGGCTCCGGCCGGGCGGGTGGCGTCTCCGAGCCGCGCACATGAACTGGTCGACTAGCCAGGAGGCTTGGGACCGGGTCGACGGGGGTTCGCGGACCGCCGGACGTGGCTGAGCATCACGCTCCCACCCGGCTCCGCCCGGTCGGGCCGCCGGCCTCCGCCGCCTCCGGGAAAGTCCTGTAGGGCCCGGCCGGCTCACCCCGGTCCGGGCCCTACCGCGGGTTCAGGAACCTCCGAGCCCACCCGCCGTGCCCGGCCCGTGCGCCGAAACCCTCGGCACAAGCGGGAACATCGCGGCGAGGACGACGGAGACGGCGTCGCCCCTGCGACGGCTGACGCGGCGACGAACAGGCTGAGGCGGTATTCCCGTCCCGGTGGTCGGGTCCCCCGGCACTCAGTAGCCTCGGAGCCGAACGGGAGCGAGGTGAGCGGGTGCCCGGATCGGCGCGGGCCAACTGGCGTGAAGCGGACTGCGTACGGTGCGCGGGGGCGGTGGCGGCCGGGGCCGGGGTGCTGCTGTGGAGCCGGTCGGGGAGCTGGGTGACGTATCACCCGGAGCACGCGCCGGAGGCCGAGCCGGGTGGCATGACCTCGGACGTCGAGGCGCTGCGGGTGAACGAGTGGGACGGGGAGTGCGAGGTGTGCGGCGGCCCCGTGGCGGCCCGCGCCGGGGTGCTGGTGCTCGCCCCGCCCGGGCACGGACGCGGGAAGTGGCGCGTGGCCCACCGCGAGCACGTCCGCGAGGCCGCGCCGCCGCCGAGGGGCGGGCACAACGGCTGGCACCGCGGGCCCCTGATGGCGTTCGACATCGCCACGACGGGCAACCGCTACGGCGTCGACCGGATGCTCGGCGCGGCGGTGCGGGTCACCGACGGGCCCGGCCGGTGGTGGCTGATCGACCCCGGCCCGGAGGAGGTGTCCGTCTCGCCGCGCAAGACACATCGCATCACGGTGGAGGAGGCGCGCGCCGAGGGGGTGCCGGCCGCCCGGGCGCTCGACGAGCTGGCGGATGTGCTCGCCGGTCGTCTGTCGGCGGAGGAACCGCTGGTGGTCTGGTACGCCCCCTTCGTTCTGACCACCCTGGAGGCGGAGCTGCGGCGCCATGGGCTCGCCTCCCTCGCCGATCGCACCCCGCACGGCGTCTCCCCTGTCTGCGACCCCCTCGTACTGGACCGGCACGCCGACCCCGACCGCCGGGGCGGGCGCTCCCTGGAGGCCGTGACCGAGTGGTACGGCGTACCGCACGGCTCCCACCGGGCGCCGTACGACCACCCCGGCGACCCGCGCTGCGACGCCGAGGCCGCCCTGGCCCTCGCGTCTGTCGTCGGCGCCTGTTTCCCGGGTGTAGGACGGCTGTCGGGTCCGGTGCTGCACGCGAAACAGACTCGCTGGCACAGGGACCGGCAGGGGCAGATCCGGGGCGGGAAGTCCGGTGCCGGGGTGGAGACCTGGCCCCTCGATCAACCCGTCGAAGTGCTGCCCTGGCGGGACCACGATGCCGGGTAGGGCACGTACGGCACCCGGGGCCCGATCCCACCGTGCCGGTGTCTCCGACGGACCGGGGCGCACGCGGACCCCCTCCTGAACGGCACGAACGTGGTCACGGCGGTGGCAGAACGGGGTACGGCCCGGGCGTCGACGGGCCCACGTGGGCAGGAACGGCGGCGGACAGCCGCCGGGTCGGCGGGCCCGGGCCGGGGCGCGTGGGGTCAGGCGCGAGGGGGCGGGGGCTCAGGCTTCGGGGAGAAGCGTCGCCGGGGTGCCCGCGCGGGAGGTGATGTGGGGCGGGGGCGGGGTGTCGTCCGGGAGGGCGGGGTCGGGTACCGGTTCGCCGAAGGACAGGGTCATGGGGAGGGTGCCGGCCCAGATGCCGAGGGCGGCGTCGGGGCCGTCGCCGTCGTCCGGGGGGCCGGTGCGGACCTTGACGGACGCCTCGTCCAGGGACAGGGCGAGCAGCGCGGTGGCGGCCAGTTCCTTACGGCTGGGGCGGCGGGCGTAGTCCCACTGGCCCGGGGTGGCGTGCTCGGTGAGGCGGCGCAGACCCGCGAGTTTCTCCTCGGGGTCGGTGACGAGGCGCGGGGTGCCGTAGATCATGGCGCTGCGGTAGTTCACCCCGTGCTCGAACACCGAGCGGGCGAGGACGAGTCCGTCGACGTGGGTGACCGTGACGCACACCGTCGCGTCCGGCGAGGCGACCAGGCTGCGGCTGGCCACCGAGCCGTGGAAGTAGAGGGTGTGCCCGTCGGTGCCGTAGACGGTCGGCACGACCATGGGGTGTCCGTCGACGACGACCCCGAGGTGGCACAGAAAGCCGGCGTCCAGGATCGCGTCGAGGGCGGCACGCTCCCCGCGTCCCTGCTCCCGCAGGCGGCGGTGGCGGGTGCGGTCGGTCTCGGACAGCCGGGTCGGCCGTGGGCTCTGCTTCACATCGGCTCCTGCGACGGGCCCCGGGGGCAGGTGCCGGGGTTCGGGGTTCGGCGGTTTCCGGGTCGGGGGCAGGCACCGCAGCCGGAGACCTCCCCGGCTGCGGGGTCGGCGCCCCAACTCCTTGCACGCTACCGATATCGCGGCTGTAACGCCATAGATCAGCGGAATCAGTTGAATAGGCGACCTAGAGCCACGGAATCGCTTGTACGGGAATCATCGGCCCTCGCCGAGACGGGCTCCCCGTTCCGTACCGCCACACACCTCACAGGGCCCACCAGCAGTACAGACGCTCACCGGCCGCCCGGGCGCGACCGGCCAGCGCCGACAGCAGAACCAGCACCTGGAGCGCGGTTTCGGAGGGTATTCCGGACGCCCGGAGTTCGTCGGTCTCGGACCACGGGCCGGCGGCTTCGGCGAGGGAGGCGTGCGCCGCCGACGCCAGCGCCTCCTGCACGGTGTCGGACACACTCACGATGAACGCGCTCTCCGCCTCCGGGGACGAGATCAGTTGCCCCGCGCGGGGACGGCGGGTCGCCTCGTCATAGGTGCAGCCGGTCAGGATCGCTTCGAGGCGGGCCATCACGACGACCGGATCGATCCCCTTCAGCGGCACCACGTCGAACGCCGACGCGTCCGGTCCGCCGGGCCGGTCGAGAACGGAGACAGCCGCGTCGTCGCCGGACGCCGAGAAGTAGTCGCACATCACCATGCCCGCGATCCTCGCATCCGGCACTGACAGCGCCCCGCTGACGACCGTGCCGCCGACCCGACGGAACAGCCGGGCACCCATCCGAAGCGGCACATGCCCTGTATACAGCGGTAGTTGGCGGGGACATTGATCCCCAGCACCTGAAAGGGTGCGTACGGGCGAGAAATTCACGCTGCGCGAACCCGACAGGCTCGGCCGCACCGGCGACCCGCTGTTCACCACGCGGCACGACCGGAGGCTCGCCGTTCGAGCGCCAACACCGCCTGAAACCCCCTATAGAGGGATGAGTACCGCTACTCATGCCCGGGCGCGCCCCCCGGTCCACTGTGGAGATCACCACCTACGGACCGACCCGAAGGGCCCGCGATGCCGAACGCCTCCCGTCCGCGCAGCCTCCCGCGTCTGCGGCAGTTCCTCGCACTCGCCACGGACACCTGGCTCGCGCGGGGGTATCTGGCCGTCCTCGCCGCCTCCGTCCCGGTCGCGTTCCTCTTCTCGGGGAGCGTCTACGCCGCGGGACATCTGCTGCTCACGGCACCCCTCTCCACCGTGGGCATGGCCTTCCCCTTCGGCCCCGGCACCGAGGGCGGCGGAGCGGCCGAGGTGCTCGCCACGGCGTTCTCGGCCGTCTGGCTCCTCGTGAGCGCCCTCGTCAACGCCGCCGTGCTCGGCGCCCTCGCCCATCACGTCCGCGACCGCCGCACCGCCCGGCAGGCGTGAACCCCGCGCCGGGTCCCTCCGGCCTCCCCCGCACTTTCACGCGCATCTCGTATCGCGAGTCCCGCATCACCCTGACCGGAAAGGAATGGACATGGCACGTTCTGCACACCCCCGCCTGCGGAGGATCCGGGCCCTGCTGGCACCCGCGGTGGACAACTGGCTCGCGCGCGGATACCTCGCGGTGGTCGCGGCGTCGCTGGGGTTCTTCCTGTACGCCGCGTATCTGTCGCCGGACCCGGGGTTCGCCGGGATCTGGCCGTTCATGGCCACGGCGCCGCTCAGCACCTTCGCCTTCCTGGTGCCGACACCCGGGTGGGACTCCTCGCTCGCCTGGCTGAGCCCGCTGGTGTTCTCGGCCGGGGCGGCCCTGGCCGGACTGGTCAACGCCGTGCTGCTGGGCCTGCTCGCCCGCAGGCTGCGGGCACGGGAGCCGCGCCCCGCGGCCTGAGGGACGCACCGGATCGCCGGCCGTTTCACCGCCGGGCACGGGTACGGGCACGGGTACGGGCACGGGGGCAGCGGCGACGGTACCGGGGCGCGCCCCGGGTCGGCGGGCGGTCCCGGGGCCGGCCTTCGGGCTCAGGCGATGTCGACGACGGCCCGCGCGCCCCAGTTCCCCGAGCCCGGGCCGGACCGATGTCCGGGGCCCGGGCGGGGCGCGGTTCGGCCGGGGATCGGCGCGCCCGGTTCCTGGTTACGCGTCGCCCGGACGGCGCGGTTCGCGCCACATCCCCCACAGCACCGGCCCGTCTCCCGGCAGCCTCAGCTCCTCGCGCACGGTGAAGCCGAAGTGCTCGTAGAAGGGGAGGTTGGACGGTTTGGAGGACTCAAGATAGGCGGGGAGACCCGCCGCGTCGGCCTTGGCCAGCCCCGAACGCAGCAGGGCGGCGCCGTGCCCCTGGCCCTGGGCGGCCGGGTCGGCGCCGATCAACGCCAGGTACCAGTGCGGTTCCCGGGGTGTGTGCTCGGCGACCGTCTCGATGGTCTCCCGGAAAAGCGGGGCCCGGTCGCCGAGGATGTTCAGCAGCTGCTGAATCGTCTCCGCGTCGGGAACGGCCTTGGCCTGCGCCTCCGGCGGCACCCAGAAGGCGACCGCCTTCTCGGTGCGCTCGCACACGGCGTGGTGAACGTACTGCCCGGTGAAGATGGTCGTGAAATAACGGCTCATCTCCGCCTCGCGCGAGGCGGCATCGGGGAAGAACCCGTTCATCATCGGGTCGTCGTCAAAAGCGCGGGCCAGAGTACGGCTGACCAGCGGAGCATCGTCGATCGTGGCTGTCTTCGGGGTGTTCATTATCGACATAAGGCTCATTGTGCACCCCGTGATCTTCGGCGCCGGGACGAGGTCCCCCCGGCCCCGGCGAGGCCCGTCGGCACCGAGTCCGACGGCGCGGCCACGGCTCGTCGATACCGGCCCGCAGGCCGGTATCGCGTGCGCGGCACCGGTGCCACGGCTCGGCTCCGGTGCACGGCGCGACAAGCGTCGGACGGAGGGACGTACGCACCGGACCAGCGGGTCGGCAGACCGGTGGATCGGCAGACCGGTGGGTCGGCGGATCAGCGGGTGCGCGGGTCAGCGGAAGCCCGCGCTCCAGCCGCCGTCGATGGAGATGTTCTGGCCGGTGACCCAACTGGACTCGTCCGAGGCGAGATACAGCGCGAGCGCGGCCACGTCCCCACCGGTACCGGCCCGCCGGATGAGATGCATGTCCAGCATGTAGTTACGGGCGTTCTCGTCCATCGAGGCGTCGGTGGCGGGCGAGGTGACGAACCCGGGCGAGATCGCGTTGGCGCGGATCCCGTCGGCGGCACCCTCGGCGGCCAGCGTCCGGGTGAGCGCGATCACCGCTCCCTTCGCCGCCGAGTGCGCGGCCTGCCCGATCGCGCCGATGCCCCGATTGCCGGAGATCGAGGCGGTGTTGATGATCGAGCCGCCGCTCTCCCGCAGATGTGCCCAGGCGGGGTGGGTGACATGGAAGACGATGTCGAGTTCCACCCGCATCACATGCCGCCACATGTCCAGGGTGAAGTCGGCGAACGGCGCGAAACCGAACCCCGCGGCGTTGTTGTAGAGCACATCGATACCGCCGAGGCGCTCCGCCGCGGACTCCACCCAGGCGCGGGACGCCTCCGGGTCGGCGAGGTCCACCGTGTCCCCGTGGACGTCGAAGCCCTGCTCCGCCAGCTTCGCGGCCGTGCGCCCGGCCGCGCCCTCGACCACATCGCAGCCCACGACCCGCGCGCCCTCGCGGACGAAGAGTTCCTGGGCGGCCTCCCCCTGTCCGCCCGCGGTGCCCGTGATCAGAACGCGTTTGCCCGCGAGGCGCTGCCCTGTGCGCGGAGTCGTCTCCGCGGTGGTGCTGGTGCTCATGGTGCCCCTTCCTGACCCGGCCGAGACGGCTCGGCCGATGTGTTCGGCGGCGTCGGGTGCGACGTATGCCGCGTCGCAGCATCACAACGGACGAACCTTCCGAAGGTCAAGCCTTAGAAGAACATCATTCTTCTTTCTCGCCCTGATTCATCCCGAATCATCGGGTAAGTTCACCGAACTCAATCACATTTTCTCTTCTCTCCAGAGAAAGATTCCCTCAACGGGAGATGAGGCAGGCGACCGACACCGCTCCGGGCAGGAAAAAGGGCCAGACCGACGGCCTGGCCCCTGATCACCCGCCCGGTCAGCCGGTCGCGGTCCCGCCCGCGAAGGCCACGAACCGGGCCCAGGAGGCCACCGGGACGACGAGGGCGGCGCCCTGTTTGTCCTTCGAGTCACGGATGCCGACCCGATCGGTCAGGTCGGCGATCTCGACACAGCTACTGCCCGCGCCGCTGCTGTACGAGGACTTGAACCAGGCGTCTTCGGCGGCCGTCTCAGTGGCCGGAATGTGAGTGTTGATGACTCCGCTACCTTTGGCTAGTTTGTTCAGGACTTCGGTGGATTCTTGGGGCGGTCCGGACGTTTGCCGTCCGGTCCGCCGGGATCAAGGATTGCGAAGTCCTGGCCCGCCCGGTACCCGCGCCGGGCACCCACCGCCCTTATTGAGACACGGTTTTCGGGCTCGGCCCCTACCGCCCCGGCGCGTTCACTGCCGCAATTTCCCGCCAACGCCCAGCGGGGTCGGCGAGCCCCGTTCCCCCAAACCGGCCCGAAGGCGTACAGGCGTGCCACCCGCCCGGGCCCGGCGGGCCGCCGCGCCCCCCGCGGACGCCGCTCCCGGTGCCGGGTCTCCACGTGGGGCCGCCGGACGCCTCCGATGACGGCGGAGTCCGAAGGAGGCCGTAAATCACCGTCCGGGAGCCATGTCGGCGGTGTCGAACATCTGGTCCACGCCGTGGCCGCGCAGCCGGTAGCTGTCCCCCTTGAGGCAGACGACGTCGGCGTGATGGGCGACGCGGTCGATCAGGGCGAGGGCGACGGGCGAGTCACCGAGGACATCGGTCCACCGGGCGAGCGGCTTGTCGCTGGTGACGATGACCGAGGCGCGCTCGTAGCGGTGGGAGACCAGCCGGAACAGCAGATTGGTCGCCTCGGGTTCGAAGGGGACATAACCGATCTCGTCGATGACCAGCAGAGGGAAGCGGTCGAGATCGGCCAGCTCCTCGGACAGCCGGCCCGCGTGCTGTGCCTCGGTGAGACGTGCGACCCACTCGGTGGCCGTGGCGAAGCGGACCTCGTGACCGGTGCGGCAGGCCCGCATGCCGAGCGCGATGGCCAGATGGGTCTTGCCGGTGCCGGGCGGGCCGATGAGGAGAGCGTTGCGGCGAGCGGTGACGAAGTCCATGGTGGCCAGGCGGGTGACGGTCTCGCTGTCGGCGGCCCGCTGGCGGTCGGCGTCGAACTCCTCCAGCGACTTGCGGGCCGGGAAGCCCGCGGCCCGGACACGGGCCTCGGCGCCGGAGCCCTCCCGGGTGCCGCCCGTGTCCTGCGCGGGGATGAACTCCCGCAGCCCCGTGGGGGCGTTGGACTCCTCGTACTCCGCGAGCCGCTCCGGGCCCCCGCCGCGCG
Organism: Streptomyces sp. NPDC004609; assembly: GCF_042873655.1. NCBI lineage: Bacteria > Bacillati > Actinomycetota > Actinomycetes > Kitasatosporales > Streptomycetaceae > Streptomyces > Streptomyces sp. NPDC004609. The sequence goes on from NZ_JBIALS010000004.1 coordinate 317,616, forward strand.
GGCCCCCGAGGGCGGCGGCGTGGGCCGCGTGGCCGAGGGACTCCATCGGGCCCGACATGTACGCGAGGATCGCGGCCGAGAGGATGAACGCCATATGGATCACCGTCCCCCACAGCAGCGAGTGGTGGGCGGTGTGGTCGACGTCGACGAACATCTGGAGCAGATGGACCGACGAGATGCCGACGATGGCGGTGGCCAGTTTCACCTTCAGCACATTGGAGTTGACGTGCGACAGCCACTCGGGCTGGTCCCGGTGGCCCTGCAGTCCGATGCGCGAGACGAAGGTCTCGTACCCCCCGACGATCACCATGATCAGCAGATTCGCGATCATCACGACGTCGACGAGCTTCAATACGGCGAGCATGACGTGTGTCTCGTCCGCACGGCCGGTCATGACGTGCTGGACGAGATGCAGCAACTCGTTGAAGAACTTGTAGACATAGACGCCCTGGGCGGCCACCAGCCCGAAGTACAGCGGGGCCTGGAGCCAGCGGGTGGCGAACAGGGCGTATCCGAGCGAGGGAGCCGCATAGCTCCTGATGTCCGGTTTGGGCGACGCGGGCGTGGCGTGACCGAGCAACGGCTCTCCAAGGGTGGCTTGGCGGCGGACGGGCGCAGCCCGTGTACACGCCTTCAACGGTCGGGGCGGGGAAGGCGTCACGGACCCGGCGGGGGTCGGACCTCACCGGACCCGACCCGATCGGCGGATCCGGACACCGCCGCAGGGGCGCGCCGGACCCGGGGAAGCAACGCACCGGCCTCGCGACGCCGTGGGCCGGATCCGGCCCTCCGGAGGCCGAGGGGCGCGGACCTCGGAAGGCCGTGGACGCGGACCCCCGCAGACCCCGGACCGGCCTCCGCGGGCGGGGCGGGGCCCGGCCTCCTGCCGACGTCCGGCGGATGGCCGGAACTCCTCGGTTACCGTGGGAATATCATCGGACTTCACTGACTTGGGGGGGCTTGCATGGCTCTGTTCGGAAACGCGCACCCGATCGATCCCGCGGCGGCGGCACAGGAGTACGCGCGGCTGCTCGGCCAGGGCGAGCAGGTGTTCGCCGCCTATCTGCTGATCCGCGACACCATCCTGTTCACCGACCGCAGGCTGCTCCTCGTCGACAAGCAGGGGATCACCGGCAAGAAGGTGGAGTACCACTCGATCCCGTACCGCAGCATCACGCACTTCGCGGTCGAGACGGCCGGGACCTTCGATCTGGACGCGGAGCTGAAGATCTGGGTGTCCGGGAACTCCGTCCCGGTGCAGAAGACCTTCACCAAGGGCGTCGACATCTACGAGGTGCAGGCCATCCTCACGCAGTTCGTGACCCGGTAGCCCACCCGGACCCGCCCGGGGTGCGCCGAACCCGCCCCGGGCCTCCCGGACCGGGCCTCCCGGACTCGACCCGGACCACTCAGGACCTCCCGGACCGTCCGGGCCGCCCCGGCGCCTGCCCGCCCCGAACAGCTCTCCCCGGACGCCCGCGGCTGGCGGCTCTCCCGCGCGACTCCCCGAACGGCCCCCGCTCCGACGGCCCGCACCCCAACGGCCCGGCATGCCGGGCCGGGCGGTGGGGCCTTGACTGCGAGATGGCGCGACGGAGGCCCGGTGGCCGGGCCCCAGCCTGCGCCACACCGCGCACGGGCCACCCGCGACGGCAACGGCCGGGCCTCGGGGGCGAACGGTCCGGTGGCCGCCGGACGCAGGGCGGATGGTCCGGCGGCCGACAGTGAGCGGCCCGGCGGGCCGCCTGGGCACGAGCGAACGGCCGCGGCAGGCCGCCCGGAGGCCCGGTGGCCGGGGGCGCGGGCTCCCTCGTGGGGTGACCGCGTCCCCGGCGCCGGCCAAGGGACACCGGCGAAGGGGATCAGCCCTTGCCGCCCTTGCTCGTGCCCTTTCCGGGCTCGCCCCGCCTGTTGGCGATCTTCACGGTGACCGGCTCGTCCGCGTTGGCCGCGGTGATCACATACGGTCCGGTGACCGGGTTCTCGGGGAGGACATGGCCCTTTGGCGCACCGGTCTCCCGGAGCCAGTACGTGCCGGCCCCCAGTTCGTCGAAGACGCAGGAGCCCGCGCTGTCCGTGGAACAGCCCGGGCACCCCGGTGACGCCGTGGCGGACCTCCCCGGCGAACTCGCCCGGCGAGACACCCGCGTCGTAGATCGCCGCGTAGGCCGTATGGCCGGGCGGGAGCGGCTGCTCGGTGCTCGTCCGGCCGGTGGTGAACGGGCCGCCGTCCACACTCCGGTTCGCACACAGGCGCAGCGTTCCCGTCGCCCTGCCCACCCGGCCGGCCGCTCTGCCCGCCGGTTCTCCCGTCACCTCGCCCGCCGCCTCGCCCGTCGCCTCACCGGCGGTTTTCACGGCGTCCGCGGACTCCGGTTCCCGCTGTGCCGCGCCCGCGGGCACGGTCAACGCCACCAGGGTCACCAAGGCCCCCACGACCCACGACCGCAGCAGCCTGCCGGGTCTCCCCGGTCGCGACGGGACCGGCGGACCGGTGACGTCGCTTCCTCGTGTGCGGCTTCGACACCGCCATCGATGAACATGGCGGTATCAGACCCACGGCCTGTTTTGTCCGAGGCCGTACGCACCGGCTCCCTCGAATATTCGCCCGGTGATTCACCCGGTCGCCACACGGTTTCGGGCGAATTCACCCGTACGGCCCTCACGGCGTGCGAGGGCTCCCGGCCGCACCTTCACTGGCCGTACACCTGCGCACTCCCGCGCGGGCCGAGCAAACCAGCGCAAGAACAGGGCGAGAACAGGGAGAAGGAGGCGGGCGGCATGAGCGGTCGATGGCGGCGGCCCGTCGCGAGCGCGGCGGCGACGGCGGTCCTGGCGACGGCGACGGCCGCCGGAGCGGCCGGGTGCTCGAACGAGAACACCCCCTCCGGTGTCGCGTCCAAGGCCGCGTCCGCCCTGTCGTCGGTGGGCGCCCAGGCCACGGCGGCCATCGCCTCCGCCACCGAGGCGGCGGAGAAGAAGCTCGACGAGATCAAGAACGGCGTCGACGCCCGGGGCGAGGTGACACTCGGCACCCCGAAGACGGGCAGCGACGGCATCACCACCGTCGAGGTCACGGTCCGCAACACCGCCGGGTCCGCGAAGTCCTTCGCCGTCCAGGTCAACTACCGCGACCAGAACGGCAATCTGCTGGACACGGTCGTGGTCACCGTCCCCGACGTGCCCGCCTCCGGGTCGAAGTCGGCCACGGCACGCGGCACCCACAAGCTTTCCGGCGAGGTGAAGGCCGAGGTCGGCACCGCGCTGCGGTACTGAGTGCCCGGCGGGCGCGGCCGAGCGGGCCGCCGGAGTGCCCGCCCGGCACCCGGCACCCGCCCCACACAGGCACCGGAAACCGGAACCGGAAGCACGCGTACGCGATGACCGTGCGCGATGGCCATACCCGAAGGCCCGGATCCGATACGGACGGCACCGGGAGAACCCGTACCGCGCGAACCCGCACCGGAGCAACCGGTGTGGTGAAGGGAGCCCACCGTGGACGACTACCCTCTCCTCAATCTCTTCTGGACCATGCTCTGGTTCTTCCTCTGGATCATGTGGCTGTTCCTGCTCTTCAAGGTCATCGGGGACATCTTCCGCGACCACGAGATGAACGGCTGGGCCAAGGCGGGCTGGCTGATCCTGGTGATCGTGCTGCCGTTCCTCGGTGTGCTCATCTATGTCGTCTTCCGCGGCAAGTCGATGGGACAGCGCGAGGTCGCCGCCGCCGAACAGCGCGAGGCCGCGTTCCAGTCGTACATCCGCCGGACCGCGGGCACGGGCGGCGAGGGCGGCGGCAGCCACGCCGACCAACTGGCGAAGCTCGCCGAGCTGAAGGAGAAGGGCTCGATCACGGACGAGGAGTTCCAGCGCGCGAAGGAGAAGATCCTGGCGTGAGCCGCCGGCGCGCGGCCGGGTGCCTCCACCCCCGCGCGCCGGGCCCTCTCCCGCCGAACCGGCCCGGCTCCGCCCGCCCTGCCCCCTCCCGACCGTCCCGGCCCCTCGCGCCCCGCGTTCGGGTCCCGCGTTCGGGCCCCTCCCCGGCGCCCGCGGTTCGCCGAACCCGCCCCGACCCGCCCCCGCGTCGTTATCACGGGGTCATCGCGTCAATGATCCGTATACGAGGCGCAAGGGTTCACGCCATCGGATCCGTGCCCCGCTCCCCCGCTCCTAGGGTCGGACGCGATAAACGATCACAGACTGCACGGGGGCACATCCATGTCGTTCGAAGCGGAGTGGGCACAGGCCAAGGCCGATGCGGCGATGCGGCTGAACAGGGTTCCGGACGAGCCGGGCGTACCCCGGGGACCGGGCGGCGGGTCCGGTGACCTGCTCGTACAGCGGGACGATCTCGGGCTGATCGGCCGTGCCGCCTTCCGGCTGCGCGGCGGTCTCGCGTCGGCGGGCAAGCACGCGGCCGAGGCCACCCGGGGCGCCGCGGGCGAGCTCGGCGGGGGCCGCTTCAGGACGGGCCCCGCGATCGCGGGGCTCGCCGGTGCCTGGGACAACCAGGTCAAGGCGCTGCTGGAGGCATGTGCGCACATCTCCAACCATCTCGACTTCACCACCAAGGTCCACGGCGAGGACGAGCGCCGGATCGAGACGTCGATGAAAAACACGGAGAAACAGCCGATGACCGCGTCCCGGCTGTACGAGTACTTCCAGTAGGCCGGGGGGCGAGCGCGAGATGGCGCATCTGACGTTCGAGGACGTGCTGCATGTGCGGCTGGGCAGGCTGGACCAGGCCGTCACCGACTGGACCGCGATGATCGCCAAGCTGGAACGGCTGGCCGACGAGGCGCGCGACAACATGAAGGCGAAGTCCGACACCGCCCGCTGGCAGGGCGAGAACGCCGGAGTCACCCGGCCGTTCGTGGACAAGACCACGAAGGAGTTCCGGGACGCGGTCACCGAGGCCACCAGCGTCCGCAACATCCTGCGGGACGGGCACACCGCCCTGAAGTCCGCCAGGGACGAACTGCGGCGGATCGTGGACAGCCCGCCCGCCGGGGTCACCATCTGGCCCGACGGGGTCGTCGCCCGCTCGGTCCACCCCGACCGCCGCGCCGCCGGCTCCACCGACCCGGGCCCGTCGGCCCAGACCCTGGACGCCGTACGGGACCGGATCACCCGGGCCCTCGACACCGCGAGCGACGCCGACGACACCGTGGCCCGCGCGCTGCGCGACATCACCGAAGGGCATCCGTACGACTTCGGCGACGACCGCTACGCCGGGCTCGACGACTACCGCGGCCAGGACCGGGCGGAGTCGCTCCGGGACGCGGACACGGCGGTCGGACTGGCGTCCCGGGGCACCCGGATGTCCGACGCCGAACTCGCCCGCCTCAACGACCTCCTCGCCGGCAACCGGGACAACCCCGTCTTCGCGGAGCGTTTCGCGGCGAGCCTGGGCGCCGAGCGCACCCTCGGCTTCTACGCCGGTCTCACCGACCCCCGCCAGGTGCCCGCGATCAGCGACGCCCGGATCAGGGAGCTGGGCGAGACCCAGCGCAATCTGGGGCTGGTCCTCGCCCAGGCGACCCACAGCGACACCCCGGCCATGCGGCAGTGGAAGCAGGACGTTATCGAGCTGGGCCCGAAGCCGCTCGAACCGGGCGGCGCCTCCCGTCCGTTCGGCTTCCAGGTCATGAGCAATCTGATGCGCGACGGCGTGTACGACAAGAAGTTCCTGAACGACTACGGCACCGCCCTGGTCGCGACGGAGAAGAAGATGCGCCTGCCGGAGAAGTACTGGCACGGGCCCCTGAACGCGGACACCCATCTCAACTTCCAGGACTCCGACGACGACTTCGGGCGCGACCCGATGACCGGCTTCATGAAGGCGCTCGCCCACAACCCGGAGGCGTCCACCCAATTCTTCAACACCACCGAGCCGCAGGACAACACGGCCTGGGTACTCGGCGAACGCGACTGGTTCGCCGACGGCATGAAGCAGGACGGCCCCCACGCGAACCGGGACGCCCTCGGCTCCGCGCTGGTCGCCGCCGCCACCGGGATGAACCCCGACGACAAGAACGCGGTGTTCACCGAGCACACCGTGGAGCACCGTCAGGTCCTGGACCGGTCCCTGGCCCAGCTGTCCGGGGCCGGCGACGACTTCCCGCCCGAACTGCGCGACGACATGGCGAAGATCCTCGGCAACCACGGGGACGTCGTGCACCGGGCCGCCAGCAGCCTCGACGCCACCACCAGCCCCCTCGACCGGGACCAGCTGCTGGAGGTCGCCAAACAGGTCTCGCGCGACCAGAACGCGTACGGCATGCTCAACGAGGCCCTCAACCGCGAACTGGTCCACGACATCCACCAGGACCGGGGCGGTAACGAACCCCTGCTGCGCGCCGGGCAGACCGTCGGCTTCCTGGAGGAGGCCCGCTACCAGGCCCTCGCCACCGACAAGGACGATCCGTCCTGGAACGCCAAGTGGGCGTACCACATAGGCGGCGGCATCGTGAACTTCCTGCCGGTCGTCGGGGACGCCGCACAGCGCAGTGTCGACGTCATCACGTACGCCTGGCAGTTGGAGGAGCAGGGCCGGATCAACGACCGGGCGGGCGAGGACAACGCGAAGGTGTTCAAGGTGCGCGAGGAGCAGCTCGGGGCGCTCGCCAGGGAGTGGCACGCGATCAACCCGGGCCTGGCGGAGAGCGCGTACACGGCCCATGACCGGATCAACGGCGCGGCCAACGACGGGAACGCCCGCGCGAAGGGCCTGGCGGGCGACCAGTGACCCGCCCTCCCCCTCCGGACCGCCCGTCCGGGCCCGACCGTCCTCCCCCTCCGGACCGCCCGTCCGGGCTGGACCGCCCGTCGCGTCCCGACCGCCTGTCCCGTCCGGGCCGGGCTCGGCGTCCGGGCCGTCTTCGCCGCCCCCGCGGGGGCCGGTGCCGGATCGCCGTGGCGGTGGCGGCCGGGTCGGCCACCGCGGGCGCGCTGGCCGCCGTCGCCCTGTGCACGGGGCCGGAACGGGACTACGCGGTCCCCGCGAGGATCTGCGGGACACCCGTAGCCTCCGAGACGCTCGGACCGCTGCTGCCTCCCGGCGGCTCCTACCGGGAGTCGGACCGGGCCTCCCGGCCCGGCAGCCCGCGCTGCCGGCTCTTCGTCGACGACAGGCTGGTGCTGTATCTGGGCGGTGATGTCGTCCCGGCCGGGCTCAACCCCTTCGACAACCCGCGCGGGCTGGTCAACCGGTTCGAGAATCCGGAGAAGCCGGGCATCGGGATCGACTCCCGGCTCGGGGACGACGGCGCGGCCGCCCTGGTCGCCTGCGAGCGGCGGGGCGCACCGCTGCGGTTCGTCCTCCACGTCGATCTGTCGTACGACGTCCCCCGGGACACGGGGGAACGGCGGCGCAGACTGGGCGAGTTCCTGGCGTCGGCGCTCGTGGAGTGGTCGGCGGCGGCGGGCTGCGCCCGGGGGTGAGGGGCCGTGGCCGGGCCGGTGCGCGGGGGACGGCCGGGCCGGGTGCGCCCCGGCGTGGGGCGGTCGGCCGGTCCCGGGGAGGGTGCGCCCCCTCCGGGGTCAGCCGGCGGTGTCGTACGTGTAGAAGCCGCGCCCCGACTTACGGCCCAGCGTCCCCGCCGCGACCATACGGCGCAGCAGCGGCGGCGGTGCGTACAGCGGCTCCTTGAACTCCTCGTACATCGACTCGGCGATGGACTGCGCGGTGTCGAGCCCGATGAGGTCGAGCAGCCGGAGCGGGCCCATCGGGTGGGAGCAGCCGAGGACCATGCCGTTGTCGATGTCCTCGGCGGACGCGGCGCCCGACTCCAGCATGCGGACGGCGGAGACGAGGTACGGGACGAGGAGCGCGTTGACGACGAACCCGGCCCGGTCGCGGGCGCGTACGGCCGTCTTGCCGAGCGTGTCCTCGGCGAAGGCCACCACCCGTTCCGTCACGGAGCCGGTGGTCAGCTGGGTGGGGATGATCTCGATCAGCCGCTGCACCGGGACCGGGTTGAAGAAGTGGACCCCGACGACCTGGTGGGGCCGACCGGTGACCGCGGCCAGATCGGTGATCGGGATCGAGGAGGTGTTGGACGCGATGACCGCGTCCGCGCCGAGCACCCGGTCGAGCTCCTTGAAGACCGCCGTCTTCGCCTCCGGCCGCTCGGCGACCGCCTCGATGACGAGTTCCCGGTCGGCGAAGTCCGCGAGGGAGGCGGTGAACGACAGTCTGCCGAGGGTGGCTTCGTGCTCGGCTCCGGTGAGCTTGCCGCTGCGCAGCCCGCGGTCGAGTGAGGCGGTCAGCCGTTCCCGGCCCGCCGCGAGGGCCGCCTCGTCGCGTTCCGCGACCAGCACATCGAGTCCGGCCCGTGCGCAGACCTCGGCGATGCCGGCCCCCATGAGGCCGCATCCCACGACTCCCACCCTGCTGAACTGCCTCATGTACCTGCCCTTTCAGCAGCTCTCACCGCCAGTCGGTGTGCCTGACCGTGTCGCACAGTTCGACGACGAGTTCGCCCGCGTCGAGGTCGGCGGCGGCCACGGGCCGTACCCGGGCCCCGATCCAGACCAGATGCGGCGCCGCCCCGATGACCCGGCAGCGGAACATGAAGCCCTCGGGGAAGCGGACCAGGGACTCGTTGCGGGCGATCCGGGTGTACCGGTGCACCACGGACGAGCTGATGACGATGCCCTCGCCCGTGCTGCGCTCCGACTCCAGATCGCTCGACGCGCAGACGGGACAGAGGAGTTTGCGGAAGGAGGCGGTGCCGCACCAGCGGCACCGCTGATAGATGAGACCGACGTCTTCCCGTACGTCCGGCACGGTGTCGGTTCCGGGCTGGGACATGGCACGACCCCCTGCACTCGGCGTGGATACGCCCCGCTTTCGCAGCGGCGCCTTCGCACCATATGACACTCAGTGTCGAGGTGTATAGGTACTGAGTGCCACATCTTTGGGTGGCCGGTTTTTGTCGACTCCCGTCAACATCACGGGCCTTCGAGGGCCGCCTCGATCCCCTGCACGACCCGCCAGACGGGGGTGCCCTTGCGGGCGACCATGACGATGACCTCGTCGTCCTCGGCGAGGGTGCCGACCGGGCCGCGTCCGCCCTCGGCGGCGGTGGCGGGGACGGTGTGCGAGCCCTCGGCCTGTGCGGAGGCGGCGGGCGCGGGACCGGCGGTGGAGTCCGCCGCCGGGAGCGGATCCGGGGCGGCGCCCCACACCTGCTGCACGAGCCCGAGCGCATGGTCCACCGCCGCCGCGGCGTCGCCCTCGCCCCCCGAACGCAGCCAGCCGCGCAGGGCGTTGTTGTGCGCGGCGACCACGGCCGACGCGATCACCTCGGCGCGCAGCGCCCCGTCCGTGGTCTTCGGGTAGCGGGCGCGCAGATGGCTCGCGAGGGTGCGCTCGTAGCGGCGCACGACCGACAGTTCGTACGTCCGCAGCCCGGGCACCTCACGGGTGAGGCGGTAGCGCTGTACGGAGAAGTCGGGCTTCGCGGCGTACATACGCATCACGATCCGCGCCGCGTCGCACACCGTCGCCACCGGATCGCCGCCGCCACCTTCCCCGCCGCCTTCGCCGTTGCTCCTGGCCTCCAGGAAGGCGGTCATCTCGTCGAGGCAGCTCTCGTGGTCGGGGAAGACGGCGTCCTCCTTCGACGGGAAGTAGCGGAAGAACGACCGGCGCCCGACACCCGCCCGCGCCACGATGTCGTCCACCGTGGTCCGCTCGAACCCCCGCTCCAGAAAGAGCTCGAAGGCGGCCTCCGCGAGGGCCTCCCGCATGGGCACCTTCGCGGTTCGGCCGGTTGTGCCTCCGGGACCGGTCCCGGCGGTGGGGCCGGGTTCCGGCTTGCGTCGCCTGCGCACCTCAGTCATGCGGGGAACGTAACACCGCCGCACCCCTTTTGGCACTGCGTACCTTTACAGAGGGTACCCAGTGCCATAGGCTCGGGTGGACTAAACCCTCCATCCGTAGGAGAGCCGGCGTGAGCTTGAGGATCGTTGTCTGTGTGAAGTATGTGCCCGACGCTTCTGGTGACCGGCGTTTTGCGGGTGATCTGACGGTGGACCGTGAGGATGTGGACGGTCTGTTGTCGGAGCTGGATGAGTATGCGGTGGAGCAGGCGCTGCGGATTGCGGAGGGGGTGGAGGGGGCTGAGGTGACGGTGGTGACGGTGGGTCCTGAG